>WFNP01000043.1 GCA_015488535.1 Nitratifractor sp. | reverse complement strand
TTAGAAGATAGATTACTTTCAGAAAGAACAGAAGATAAATATAAATATTTGATATTAAAGGTAGAAAATTATAATCATGAACCAATGATAATAGAGTTACAATACAATAAGGAACCTAATTATTTAAAACAGATACTCCACTCATTCAGTAAAGTCGTTGCAGAATATGTAAGGGTAAATGATAATTATTCAAAGATAATATCAATAACTATTCTCAATTTTGACTTTGGTGATGGAGATGACTATATATACAAATCTTCAACCAACTTCATAGGACTCCATAATAAAAAAGAGTTGAAACTAAATGAAAAACAAAAAGAGTTATATCAGACAGATAGTGTTGAAGATATATATCCTCAGCACTATTTAATAAAACTCAGAAATTTTAATGATGTCATAAAAACTCCTCTTGATGAATGGATATATTTCCTAAAAAATGAAAAAATTATAGATAATCCAAAAGCAAAAGGTTTGGCAAAAGCATCAGAAAAATTAGACTATATCAAAATGGAAAAAGATGAAAGATTAGCTTATAATAGATATCAGGAGCATAAAAAACATGAGAATAATATATATGAATCAACATATGTAATAGGTGAATTAATAGGTGTAAAAAAAGAGAAAATGAATATAGCTAAAAAATTATTAGATGCAAAAGTAGATATAGATACTATAAAATTAACTACAGGTTTGAGTGAGGATGAGCTAAAAAGTATCATTCAGGGAGATTAGACTAACCATATAGTGACCTATCTATTTGGTTACTATAGATTTCTGTGATAAATTAAAATAAACCAAATTATAATATCACCTCTCTCTAATCCAATTCCGATAAAATTACTCTTATTTAAAATAAGGGGTTCTAATATGAAGAGTATATATCTCGATAACAATAGGGCTACAAAGATTGACCCGCAGGTGGTCAAAGTAATGGAGACTCTGTATAACGATAATTTCGGGGAGCTTCATGCACTCCATTTCGCTGGGGCAAAGAGTAGAAAAATATATAATGAAGCACTTGAAAAGGTGTATGCCTCTATTCATGCAAATGACAAAGATACAATAACCTTCACATCAGGTGCTGCTGAAGCAAATGCTACGATACTATACAGCACATATCTTAATTATATTCTCACAGGCAGAAAAAACAGTATCATCGTAGGTGAAAGAGAACCTGAATCAATTATGCAGATGGTAGATTTTTTACGCTCTCAAGGTGTAAGAGTACATACAATACCGGTAAATGGGGACGGAGTAATAGAACATGAGAGAATCTATGATTATATTACTCCACGGACTGCACTGGTATCAGTGTCGATGGTTGATGGCGAAAGTGGTGCCATCAATCCGATAGAGCAGATTGCCCAAGCTTGTAGCAAATATGAAGTAGCTTTTCATACAGATGCTACTCATGCAATAGGCAAAATACCAATAGATATGCAAGATATTGATATCTCATATTTAAGCTTCTCATCTGAAACTTTACATGCACCTGCAGGATGTGGTGTATTATATCTAAAAGAGGGTTGTGATCTATTGCCTCTAATCAGAGGAAACAGAAGCCAGGCAGAGGCATTAAGAGGTGGTCCGCTAAACCTAACTGGTATCGCCTCTCTTGGTAAAGCTGTAGAGTTGGCATCTGATGCACTTGATTTTGAGATGCAGGACACAAAAGACCTCAGAGATGAATTGGAAGAAAAACTAACTCAAATTGAGGGGGTACAATCTCTCGTGCCTTGGGCATTAAGGTCACCAAATACTCTGCTTTTGGCAGTAGAAGGGGTAGAGAGCGAAGCTATGCTATATGAATTAAATCGTGATGGGATTGCTGCATATTCAAATACTGTATATCCTTATGGTGAGTGGGACAGAAAAGCTCTGCCCTCTGCTATGGGACTGGATAAAAAACTGGATCATAGCACTATCGGATTTGCTTTGAGCAGATTCAATACCCAAGAAGAGATTGAAAAGGTAGTGGAGTCATTTACCAATGCCGTAGAGTATCTGAGAGAATTTATGCCAAAGGATCAAAAATGAGCAAAAATGAAATGATGATGGATAGCTTTTGGGAAAATTATCCATTTAAAATACAAATGCTAAGTGAAAAACCAAAAAACAACGGCTCACTTACAGAAGAAGATGCCAAAAATTTAGAAGGTAGCTTGATAGGCTGTGATTACGGCTCTGTAGAGAGCGGTGAATGGATAAGATTTTACTGGGTAATTGAACCTGCTACCAAGAGAGTAATAGCTTGTAGATATCAAATGTTTGGCTCTCCGGCATTAAGAGCCACAGCAGATATGGCAGCACTGCTTTGCAGAAACAAAAATCCAAAAGAGATAGAGAAGATTGATTATAAAAATCTTGAATATTTCCTAAGAGATCATCCAAATTCACCTGCTCTTCCGGATACCCGAAGATATCTCATAAACTTTGTGCTAAGAGCCATCAAGGCGACAGTACACAAAGTACAAGGCATAGAAGCAGAAAGTTCTCCTATCGTGTGTGAATGTGCCAATATCTCTCTGGATGATATAAAAGCAACTATAAAAAACTTCAAAATAGACAATCTAAAAGAGTTGGCAGATTTGACTAAAGCCGGAGCTATATGTAAAGAGTGTATCTCTCACGATACATACAAAGCACCAAGAGAGTATTATCTGGATGATATTCTCAAAGAGACACTCAAGGAGATGGAAGCAGAAGGCACCAAAAAATCTGCAATCCCTGACAAGCCATTTAAAGAGATGACTCCTGAAGAGAAAAGAGCAGCAATAGACGCTACTATCGATGAGTATATCAGAGCTATGCTGGTAATGGACGGTGGAGATATGGAGATATTGGATATAAAAGAAAATGGTGTAAATACAGATATATATATCAAATATCTAGGAGCCTGTAGCGGATGTGCCAGTGCAAGTACCGGTACACTCTTTGCAATTGAGGGAATATTAAAACAAAAACTAGACCCAGATATCAGAGTCTTACCATTATAATATTAAATTGCTTCCCAAATTTAGGAAGCAATTTAATATAAAAAGTATTTAAGATACTAATCCAAAATCAATTTGTTTAAATAATAGGCAACAAAACATAACTCCTAATTTTTATTCTAGCTATAAAGTGAGCTTATAATAGATACTCAAAACCTGCACCACGACCACTATTTTAGATGCTCCGTTCTGCCTATTGAGATTTACAGCAAATCATAAACTTTTGTCTCTTTTATAAATTGTAATATTATACTTATCTATCGCTTTTAAGAGATATATTTATTACAGATTTTAAGTAGATTTCATTTAATTGTGTGGAGTATTGGTGGAGGTGAGGGGAATCGAACCCCTGTCCTGAAACAGCCTTGGCTGTGAATCTACATGCTTAGACGGTATCGTTAATATCTCGCTCTGCCTCGCACGATACCCAGAGCTGCGCAGAGCCAGTCTCTATATTCATCTACAGCCGAGACACTCTGTAGATATATCCGTCATAAGTCGATGCCTCGAACCCGGATAAGACGGAGTCACCGGTGAGACAGCCCCAAAAAAGGGTTAGACTTACGCTACGGCGTAAGCGGGGCGATAATCTGTATTGTTTGCGTTTATTTCGCGTTTGGACTTGATTACGGAGTGGTCCGCTCCGACATGCACACAGCCTCGACTGCTCCAGTCGAAACCAAGTCACCCCCTTCTATATAAATGAAAGGGTTTGACCTTATAACAGAAGTATATCTAATTTTTTGTTATTTTTATGTTACTTTTGTAGCAATTTTATTTTAATCCAAAAAATTTGAGAGTGGTGGACCCTACCGGGATCGAACCGGTGACCTCTTCGCTGCCAGCGAAGCGCTCTCCCAGCTGAGCTAAGGGCCCTTTACGAGGTGCATAATTATATCTTGTTGAATATTAAAAAAACTTTAGCCCTTGACCGCAAAATATTTCTGAGCCTCTTTTTTACTCTCAAACGCAGATACTGCTATCACCTCATCACCCACATGCACCTCATATATCTCATCTGGAGAGCTTTTTGCGTAAGTAATAGCAATCTTTGCCGCCAACTTTTTGTCTGAAGCTGAAGCATTTTTATACAACAGGCTAAAAGGTCCAGCAAGAGGCAGTGTTACAGGTATATAATCAGAGTTTTTTATTGCTTTTAAAGCTTCATTATCTTCATGGTGTCGCCCCACTACCAGCTTGGCACCCTCTGGCAGTCTGAAGTGTCTGCCGAATTTAAGTAAATCGATATCTTCTACTCCAAACTCTTCGTGTGCTATAAAATCTCTCAACTTTTCGCTGAATACCGGTTCTGTCAGCAGACAACCGCCACCTGGGGATTCATAATCATCCCATCCGAAATCTTTTGCCATCTGAAGCTGTCTTTCTCTGTTTCTCCCTGATATATCAAGAAGTTTTTCTCTATCTACCCAGCCCTCAATTTCAGGAGTAGTAGGCTCTAATAATTTGGCAGACAGCGGACGGAGTATCAGTTTGTCATCTCTATCACCTGCGAGTTTGCTCACCTGTGCCAATGCCTCTGTCCTCTGGCTCATCGGTCTTTGTCCTACTACTTCACCGGTTACCAGAAATGAAGCACCTATTTCAGGCATCAGGGCTTTGGCTATTTTGAACATATATCCGTGACAATCAATACATGGATTGAAGTTTTTGCCGTATCCATAAACTGGATTAAACAGAATATCTTGAATATACTCTTCTCTTACATCTACTATTTTAAAATCGGCTCCTGCCATTTTGGCTCTTTTTTTAAGCTCATCAGTGACATCTTTTGTCCCTCCAAATCCGGTCTTGATATAGAGTGCTGTTACATCAATGCCCTGCTCTTTGATTAGCTTGATGGCAAGCATACTGTCCAAACCACCGCTAAATAGTGAAATCGCTCTCATAGGCAACTAATTCTCCTTTTTTGAGTCGTGGAAGTATATCTGTTTTTATTTTTCGTATCAACCAGCTCTTTTTTTGATAAGGCAAACTTTTATCAGCCGTGATACTCTTGAGTTTTCTAATATACCAGTTTTGCACCTGTAATATCAGAGTCTTTTTTAACTCATCTTCCTCCAATACAGGTATATCTTCATCTATCTCTATACCTATCAATTCAGAATCATCTCTCTCTCCTCTGAAGAGAGCGTCTAATGCTCTCTTATGTGGTCCTGCCATCTCAGGAGATATAATATCTACTACATCATCTACCAATCTCTCATTGGCTATCAGTGTCTTGATAATGACCTGCCAGGCTGGGTCTGTCACTTCTTGTCTAATCTCTATATCTTTTTGTTGATATCTTCTGTTACTATTATTGACAATTTTGGAAAAATGAGCTGTAGCTACACCAAAAACAGAAGAAGCAAAAGGAATATATGCTTCTGAAACGATATCACCAAGACCCATTAGATAATCTTTTGCTTCGGCAACCGCCTTCTCCTTCTCATATGGATTACTCAAATCATAAGATGAGGCTATCATCTTCAATACAAATGCAATCAGTTCATCGCCACCGGAGAGTAGAGATTTTAGACTATCTATATCTCTGGATGCCACCATATCGGCAGGGTCTTTACCGTCTGGAAACAAAACAACCCTGCCTTCAAAACCGTGTGAACTGAGGAGTCTGGATGCCTTGAGTGCAGCAGTCACCCCGGCACTGTCTCCGTCATAAGCCAAAACTATCTTGGGTTCACCTTTTCTAAGCAGAGGCAGATGCTCCTGGGTAAGTGCAGTTCCCAGAGTAGCTACAGCATTTTTGAAACCTGCTTGATGGAGCATTATTACATCAAGATACCCTTCGCAGACAATAATACTCTTCTGCCTGTATATATACTCTTTTGCTCTGCTGTATCCGTATAAGAGTCTGGATTTGTTGAAGAGTTTGGTTTGAGGAGAGTTGATATATTTGGCAGGATGATTAACCATAGTTCTGCCACCAAAGCCTACGATAGATCCATTTGGTGAGAATATCGGAAAAATAACTCTCTCACTCAGTCTAGCATAGTATCCTCTCTCACCTTTTGCCACTACTCCTGCTTCTTCGGCTACAGGAAGAGGTATGTGTAAAGAGTTGAGATAATTCATTACTTCTTTTGAGCTTGGGGCATACCCTATCTCAAAATTTTCAATAGATGCCCTGCTTATTCCTCTACTATACAGATAATTCAGAGCATTATTTTCTTTGTCAAGATTTTTATAATACCACTCTTTGAGTAAATCAAGGACTCTTTTGGCTTGGGAAAAATCCCCTTGAGTTTTGCTATATTTTAGTGTAAAGTTATATTGAGATGCCAACTTTTCTATAGCTTCGGGATAGCTTAGCTTTTCATACTCCATTACAAATTTTATAGCATCACCACCAATACCGCAACCAAAGCAGTGAAATATCTGCTTGGTGGGACTTACTACGAAACTCGGCGTTTTTTCACCGTGAAAAGGGCAGTTTGCTTTAAAATTGGCTCCTGCTTTTTTAAGCTCAATGTAACTGCCTATTACATCTACAATATCTATATGCTGTTTTAGTGTTTCTATAGAGTCTTTATCAATCATAATATGATTATATCCTAATCAAGTCCTTTTATTTTGTAGCTTTTTCTATGTATAGGTGAATATCCATATCTTTTAATAGCTTCTATATGAGCTTTTGTGCCATATCCTTTATGCTTGTCAAAGCCATAATCCGGATAATCTTTGGCATACTCTATCATCATTCTGTCTCTGGTAACTTTTGCCAATATACTTGCAGCACTCACCTGCTGAATTTTCGTATCTGCTTTTACCATACAGGATAATCTATCTATCCCAAATGAGCTGTTTCCGTCAAAAAGAAAAAATATATCTTCACCATCTAATTCCTGCATAATTTCATTTAATGCAGTCCGTATTGCAGATGATATACCCTTTTCATCTATATAGCAATTATCTATGATTGATATGTAATATTTAGAATTTTTTACAATCAAAGGATATAGATTTTCTCTCTTTTTTACAGTCAATTTTTTGGAATCATCTAATCCATCTATCTCTTTGTTTAGTATAACACCTGCCATTACAAGGGGACCTGCCAAAGGTCCTCGTCCTGCCTCATCTATACCACACACAGAGAAATCTGTATTTTTATTTTCAAAAATTGTCATCATTCTATCTTTCTGTTAATTATTTGTTTATATATTGTTATTTTATAGTTAATAAGTATGGGTTACAATACCATTACATGAAGGTTGAAGTTATTCATCCTTCTGTAAACTCCTTGTTAGACATAGAAGAGCCAAAGTTCTCTATTTATTATGTTTCGGCACTTTGTAAGATGTATGCCTTATCAGTTATCGCCGGATTTTTATTATCATGCCGGCACCTTTAATACTTTTATTCATTTAAAAATAGCTGAAAAGAAGCAAGAGAGACCCTCTTGCTCAAACGCATAAGTTATATTTATAAAAATCAATCTTTTCTGTTTTCGTCGGATATCTTCTCTTCTATAAAAGTTTTCATATTTTTATATCCGAGTCTGGATGCATAATCCAGGGCATTCATACCATAATTATCTCTCTCAAGAGGATTGGCACCCTCTTTTAGCAAAAACTCCACCATCTCTTTATCATTGAATCCTGCTGCCAACATTATAGGAGTCATTCCACTTTTTCGTTTTGTATCAATAAGGCTTATTCCATGCTCTTTACAAAGTTTGACAATATCACTTCTTTTATACTTAATAGCTATATCCAAAGCCCCTACACCCTCTCTGGTATAAGTATCTATTGGCATACCCGCTTCTATCAGCATCTCAATAGCTTCAAGAGTAACACCATTCATTATTACATAAAAAAGCAGTGGTATCTCATCTGGTTCATCCATATCATACTCTTCACCTACTATTACATCAGACTCCAAATCGATATCACCACTTGCCAAAAGATTTTTTATCTCTACCAGACTATCTCTTTCAAGAGCTTCCAAAAGTCTTTTGAGTTTATCATTCATCACTTTGTACCAAATGGATTTAATCCGCCCATCATACTCATTGCCTGAGATTTTTTATTATCTTCTACACTCTTTAAGACTTCATTGATTGTGCTTATAAGCAGTATTTGAAGAGCCTCTTTATCATCCATTAAAGAATCATCTATATCTATATCTACTATCTCCCCTGCACCATTGGCAGAGACTTTTACCATACCACCGCCACCTTTTGCAGTAAGAATGGTGGATTTGCTTTTCTCTTCCAACTCTTTGGCTTTGGCTTGTACCTGCTCCATCATTTGAGTCATCTTACCCAAATCCAGACCTTCAAACATTTTATCCCCTTTTTTAATCTAATCCAACAAATTGTTGAGCTATTGAGTTATCATCATTTAATATTACAATCTTTGGTTTAAATTCATCAGCTTCTTTCTCATCCATCACTGCATAGGCTATAATAATAATTTTATCACCCACCTGCACTTTACGAGCTGCTGCTCCATTTAGACATATATCACCTTTACCTTCCTCTCCCGGTATGATATATGTAGAAAATCTCTCTCCGTTATTTATATTTACAATATCTACCTTTTGTCCAACTCTCAGACCAGATGCTTTCAAAAGTCCGGTATCCACTGTAATAGAGCCAACATAATTTAAATTGGCATCAGTTACAGTCGCTCTGTGTATTTTGCTGTAGAGCATCGTTATTTGCATATAAATCCCTTTACTACAGATATATATTCAAATTCCCTCAGGAGTCTGAATATATATCTGATAAATTACAGCCAAGGAGTTTACTCCTGACTGTAAAATCATAATTACTATCTCACCATCTCACTAGGAGCTACCGGCTCACCCCAAAACTCTTCAGGTATTATATACTCCTCTACCGGATTTCCTCCGATAATATGCTCTTCGATAATTCTGTCAATTTTTTCTTTTGTCAAATTTACATACATAGTGTGTCCTGGCTCAACCAACATTACAGGACCTTGCTGACATCTACCAAGGCATCCGGTTTGCACTGGTTGCACAGTAGCTATAAGCCCTTTCATCATTAATTGTTGAGCCAAATGCTGGAAAAGTTGTTGAGATTCTGGATCATCTTGTCTTACACAGCTTGGCTTTGGCATACCCGGAGGCGCACTTTGCTGACATTTAAATATATAATAAGCCGGTTGAGGCATTCCTTGCATCATAATTGTCTCCTTAAATCAGATAAATTTAGTCTTATTTACAGCTATTTTATCGTATAATAAATTAAAATACAAGTTATAATAGACACAGTTAAACCTTGATTTACACTATTAGGTTAAAACTACACAAAGGACAGTAATGAAATATCCAGAATTTTACGATAAAGCCCCAAAATTTAGACTCTATGACCCACTTTCTGATTTTCTTGGAGCTACACAAGATGGAGTTGTAGAGATTGCTTATCTTGATTGTGTCAAATTAGCAGGACACTCATGCCCGACAGTAGCAGGAGCTTATATAATGACTTATATGGCATTGGAGTATCTATATGATGATACACTGCCTGTAAGAAGCCAAATATCTATAAAGATGAAAAATGACAAAACAGAAGGGGTAACAGGAGTTATAGCTAATGTTGCCTCATTTATCTGTGGAGCTTCAGATGAGGGTGGATTTGCCGGAATAGGTGGCAAATTTAACAGAAAAAATTTAGTCTCTTTTGGAAATAGTGATATTAATGGTGATATATCATTTAAAAGATTGGATAATAATAAAGAGCTTACTCTGACTCTTGATACCAGCAAAATTCCGGCAAATCCTCAAATGATGCCTCTAATGCAAAAAGCTCTATCAAATCAGGCAACCAAGCAGGAGAAAGCAGAGTTTGCAAATATGTGGCAAGAGAGAGTAAAGGCTATGATAACAAATCAAGAAATTTGGTCAAATATAGCAAAAATTACAAAGGAGGCATAATATGCAGATATCAAACTATTTAACAAATGAGCATAGAGAGTGTGATAACCACTTTGCAGAGGCTGAAAAGTTGATATCACAAGGCAACTGGCAAGATGGAGAAAAGAAATTTTTAGAGTTTGCTGATGATACACTTAGACACTTTAAAAAAGAAGAAGATGAACTTTTCCCTCTGTTTGAAGAGATTACAGGCTCAAGTGAAGGACCTACCAATGTAATGAGATATGAGCATGAGCAAGTCAGAGGTCTGTTTGGCAAAATGGCTGAGGCTATAGAAAAAAAGGATAAAGATATATATCTGTCTTTATGTGAATCTATGATGATACTTTTGCAACAACACAATATGAAAGAGGAGCAGATGCTATATGCAATGTGCGATAGAGTCATACCACCACAAAAAAAGAGTGAAGTTATAGAAAAAATGGAGGCTGTAAAAGAGTGAAGCACTATTTTTTAGATGCAAGAGAGTTACAACACCCTACTCCATTGGAGAGGGCTATATCAATTTTGAGAAAATTGGATAATGAGAGTTATCTATATATGATACATCGAATGCAACCAGTGCCACTGTTGGCACTTGCAAAAGAGCATAATTTAAATCATATATCAATATGTGATGAAAATAGTGTATGGCATATATTGATATCACCAAATAATCAAGTAGATTTAAACACTCTACTTATAGATATCAACTCAATAGAGGAGCTAAAAGATGTTTCATAACAAAGGATTATCATTAGAACAGGCTCCACCAATCTCTGTGGTATTTAGATTTTTCTTGGTTGGGGCTATATTTGGTGTGATAGAAGGGATTTGGATTCTATTTCAAGGAAAAGATGCCATAAATGCTTACAGTAATACAGGTTTGGTTACTACACATCTATTTACACTTGGAATAATGCTCTCATTTATGCTTGGAGCCTTGTTCCAAATGTTGCCGGTAGTGGCTGGAGTATCATTTAAAGAGCCGGTAAAAAGAGCTATACAGACACAATATCCTACTCTGTTTGGAACAGTTACTCTACTGTTTGGTTTATATTATGACTCTGCTTTGGCGTATAGTATAGCCGGTATATTATTGCTAATTGGAATAATGCCTGTGGCATTTGAGATGTTAAACAGATTAATAGCACTGCCAAATCACTCTGCTTCATCAAGAGGTATGGGATTTGCAATTTATGGTTTGATATTTACTATATCTCTTGGATTGGTTTTGATAGCTATCAGAAGTGGTTGGAGTGCAGACTATTATCCGGCCATAAGAGATAGCCATATAGCTTTTGGTAGCATTGGCTGGATAACTTTACTAATAATATCTGTATCATTTCAAGTTATAGAGATGTTTTATGTAACTAAGAGTTTCCCAAAATATATAAGCAGATATCTACCTGCTTCTATTGCTTTTATAACTACACTACTATTTGTGATATCTTTAAACAGTGATATTACAAGCAATATATTCTATTTTGTTTTATATCTACTTACAGCTATATACAGCTTGGTTGCAATATATAGACTAATCAAAAGGAAAAGAAGTGTAAATGATGCCACTGTTGAATTTTGGCTGATTGGTTTATCATCATTAACTCTTTTTTCAATATTGGGTATTATTTACTCATTCGATTTCAATAGTTTAAGTATATTGATGGCTATGAAAATACTGTTTCCTGTTTTTGCAACGAGTATAATATTTGCAATGAGTTATAAAATAGTACCATTTTTGACATGGTTTCATCTAAATGCACAGGGATATTTCAAAGCTCCAATGATGCACGAAGTAATAAATCCAAAATATGCAAAAATTCACTTATATATACATCTGTTATCAATATTTTTAGCTGTAATTTCTGTATCTATTCCATATTTCTGGCACTTGACAGGTGCAGTAATTGTGATATCTTTTGGATTGTTGTTAGTAGCAATATACAGAGCATGGCATATATATATCGCTACAGAGCAGAGTGGAGAAAAGTTTGAGTTTTAAGCTATTTGGCTTTCCACTCATCTACAAATTTACTCCTGTCACTCTCTGACATCTTGAGCCTTGCGGCTCTTGCTATGGTTACAAACTCCTCAGTAGCCTTTTGTAAATCGTCATTAATAATCACAAAATCATAAGAGTTTATCTCTTCTATCTCTTTTTTGGCATTTATTAATCTTTTTGCTACGATATCCGGGCTGTCTGTGCATCTGCTTTTGAGTCGTTTTTCCAATTCTGACAGTGTAGGAGGAGTAATAAAGGCTGAGGTAATAATATCTCCTAATTTTTCTCTTGCCAATCTATGTCCTTGAACATCTATATCAAATATTACCAATTTACCCTCTTCAAGAGCTTCTCTTACAGGCTTTAAAGATGTGCCATAATAGTTGTCATGAACTTTGGCATACTCCAAAAATTCACCAGCCTTTATATCTCTTTCAAAGCTCTCTTTATCTGTAAAGTAGTAATCAACTCCATCTACTTCACCAACTCGTGGCTTCCTCGTAGTAGTGGATATAGAAAAATAGAAATCCCCAATCTGCTCAGAGGCATTTTCTATAATTGTGCTTTTACCTGCACCACTAGGACCTGACAATATTAAAATAGCTCCACTCACTCTCTCTCCTTTGGAAATGTAATCTTCAGCTCTATTTTGGCACCTTCCAAAATTTTTCTTATCTTTTTGACTTTTAGTCTCATTATTAAATCTATCAACTCCTCTGGAGTCAATACCATACTCTCTTCACTGTCATTGTTGGATAAATCTTCATCTTCTACATCTTTCAGAAATGACTTCACAATATCTATCTCTTCAGGATCTAGAATATCCACTCCCAAACTTTCCGTATCTTCATTTTTAATACTCATATCTCTTGACTCATATCTGCTTTGAATAATAGATGCAACTTCACTCGGTAAAAATGGTGTTCTTAAAACTTCACACTCTATATCGTCATCTACATCATCATAAGAAGATGCCATTATTACAATATCTTCAAAATCTATATCTTCTTTTTCGCACAATTCATCTGATATTTCATAATCTACAAATATCATCTCATATTGAGCATCAACATCATCAGGATTATCTACCTGTATGAAATCATTTTCTGTCTGCTCTACTGCCTTTTTGAGTATCTCTGAAACAATTTTTCTTCTTCCCACATATAGTATTTTCATCTTGAACCTTTCTAAGAGATACTACATATCTGATGTAATACAGATATATAATATTTAACAAGACAATAATTATACACTTTGATATATTGAAACGAGGTGTTATATGATTGAGTAATTGAAAAATACAAGTGGTACGCCCGACAGGATTCGAACCTGTGACCTTCTGAACCGCAATCAGATGCTCTATCCAGCTGAGCCACGGGCGCATCGCAGAGATAGAATATTACTATATAATTACTTAAAGAGATTATAAAAAGGTCAAAAATGGAAATATTAGAGTATTTTTATGATAACAGACCGAATAATGCAATTTATTATCCAAGAAAGATAGAAATACCCAAAAATGGAGATATATATCTCTATGGTGCTGCCTCAGTAGGTAAAACCTCTCTTTTATTGGATTATATAGACTCTCTCAATGCAAAAACTCTATATATAGATTGTCAAGACCCCGTATTTATCCTTGAAGATATAGATATAAACACGATGAATGATTTCATAAAAGAATCAGAAATAACTTTACTTATTTTGGATCATTGGTATGAAGGTTTTTTTAATATCCGTCCAAATGTAGATAGAGTTATACTCTGTAGTAGAGAATATATACCATCATTTTCCATAGAGCAATCTTTGCTGATGCACCCTTTGGATTATGAAGAGTTTCTGGGATTTGGGAAAAATGGCACAGCAGAGAGTCAATTCAACAGATTTTTGAAATTAGGCACTATACCCTCTGTAGCCTCAAGCAAAACAGAGAATGCAACTCTTGCTCTAAGAAGTATCTTTTATGAGAGATTTAGCGAACAAGAAAGCAGACTACTGCCTATACTGTCAATATTTCAAGGCAAAAGAGTAAATTCACATCAAATATATACTACCGCAAGAGAATATTTTAAAATATCCAAAGATTGGACATACAAGACTTTAAATAAATTTAAAAATGAGGGAATTATTATATTTATAGATGATATAAACGGTGGTCGCAGAATGTTTATATACGATTTTGCACTTACTAGATATCTCAATCACAGACAACCATTTGCTGTAACATTTGATGCGATGGTCGCTTTGGCACTATACAAACATGGCAAATATTTTAAATCTATCGACAGAGCCTATATATTAAGTGCTGAAAGAGAACTTATTATATCTGCACCATTTGAACCACAGGATATGATAATAAAAAGATTACAAAAAATCAAAAAGAAAATCCTCTCAAAAGGTATAAAAAAAATATCTGTAGTAACCGTATCTACACAATATACTATAGAGATGAAAGATTTTTTTATTGAAGCCTTGCCGTTTTATGAGTGGAGCATATTAAATGATTAGAACCTCTCTCCAGATGGCTGCGGCACACGAAAAAGAAGGGTGGGCTGCTATGTTCCCATCCTGACCCGTTGTCCTTCAATCCCGTTGCACAGGTCTGAAAAGAGGCAGGGAGATTATATCATAAAAAACTTTCAAATGATATATAAACTTGTGAATATATCAAAAATATATTTGCAAATCTTTTGTTTTTTGAATTTTTTGGATATAATTTCACTCTTCAGATAGAGAGGTGGCCGAGTGGTCGAAGGCGCACGCCTGGAACGCGTGTGTGGGGCAACCCACCGAGGGTTCGAATCCCTTCCTCTCTGCCATATAATCACATAAATAACAGACCTTATGCAAATAAAACTTCTTAGGATTGTAAATATCTAAGATAACTTCTCTTTTCTATGGCATATAGCATGTATCTGATATCTTTGAATATGCCTGATAACTCTGGATAATTTAATTTAAACAACTCTTCAAGCACTCTTGATGACTCTTCAGTACGGGAGAAATTTGCTATCAATACAGAGTTCAAATCTTCTCTATTTATTTCACTCTCCGTAGTATGTTTGGATACATCATTTTCTATATCTCTGTATATAATTCTTTGGATATTGTAAGCTTGTTGGATATTATGCCGAAGGTTTTTTATCTCAGATGAAATCTCCGCATCATCAAAGATATATCTGTGTATATCCTCAATGACTCTGAGACCTTCTCTGAGACGGTTGATATTGGCATCTATCAACCGCTCTGTTTTTGTATCAATATTCAAGGATTAATCATCTCCCCAAAGACCAAGCAACTGTAAAATAGCTGTAAACATATTAAGAAAATCAATATATAAAGATACAGCCGCATCTACCGGAGACTCATATGCACCATTTGCTATATTTTGAGTATCATATATTGTAAATATTCCAAACAACAACAATATACCGGCAGTAATAAATACATGCATCATAGGGCTTTTGAGTATAAATATATTGATTAGAGATGCTACAAAAATCACTATCATAGTGATAAACAGTGGTTTACCCCAACTTGAAAAATCTGTTTTACTATTAATAGCAAACAGACTCAATGCCCCAAATAGCACTGATGTCATCAAAAATGCATTACCAATTACTGCACCTTTACCCATACCAATAAGTGAAGCAAACAGAGGCACCAGTGATACACCTGTCAAAAATGTAAATAAAAAGAGCATAAACAGATTTAAGCCCGGTTTACCTCTTGACATGCCTAGTCCAAAAAACAACACCAACAATTCTGCTCCGAATATAAGCCATCTTGCCTCATACACAGCATGAGCAAACGGCATAGTCAAATATGCCCCAAGTGCAGCTGTGAGCATACTGGCACCAAGTAGTTGATAAGTCTTTTTCAAAAACTCCACACGAGACAGGCTCAAGGAAGTATTATCTTCTCTTGGCACACTCTGAGCAAAGTCTCTATCATACAAAGCCATTGTGACTCCTTTATTTTTATAAATTTTTGGAATTATAATATATCAAAAAAATCTATACAAAAGTAAATAAAAAATAAATAAAATAAAAAAACTTTATTGAGCCAATTCAATAAGCCCTGCCAAAGCTCCACTGTATCCGGCATTATAGTCACAGGCTACCTCATTAGCCTCATAGTCGTGTCTGTCATCTTTGTAATCAAAATCATCAGCACTCTTTGGACCACCCACCAATGCTCCATATAAAATATATCTATTATCTTTTGGTGTATCTATATTATGCTCTTTTGAATCATGTGCAGCTCTGTGGTGCGGATTTATCGGATGATTTGGACCATAACCTACAATATAAGAGCTTTTTCTTGGATTGTCTCCGAGTATATAATCTATCTGACTTTTGGCAAAATCTATATACTCTTTTTTCTTACTATTGCCATCTGGTAATAATTTGGCATAAGAGAGTGCTACAAATGCTTCATTTGCAGCATATCTGAGTGAACCCCATGCATCATAAAATACCAATCCGCCTTTTGTTCTTTTTTGCTTATGCATGGCATTGTCAATATTTTGTTCTGCTTCAGAGGCATATTTTCTGTCTCCTGTAAGCTCATACAGCAATACACTGTTTGCATTACCCGGATTATCCCAGGTCAAAGCCCAACCAGACGGATTTGTTTTATCAAAATATTTTTTAGCATCACTTAGATATTTCTCATCTTCTGTAGCCTTATATAGCCAGGTTGCAGCCCATGCCAGTTCGTCATTGTATCCACTAAATGATGAATAGAAACCATTGGCTGCTGTATAACCATTGTTTCCTTCATACGTGGTAGCAAATTTATATAATCTTTTGGCTGTATCGAGCAGTTTTTGAGCATAAGCCCTATTAGTATCTTTGAATATAAGATATCCTCCGGCGAGTGCCGCACTCATTTCACCTGCTACTTCACTACATCTGTTGGAAGCATCACAGGTATATGTAGGTCTTGGCATATCCATATCCTGTGGTGGTCCCCAAAAACGGTGGTCAGCATTTGGGTCTGCTACCTGATAATATATTTTATCATCAGCCGGACTGTTTAAATCACTGCCCGGATTATAGGCATTTAGAAAGTAATCCAGTGTATATTTAATCTGAGATATTGCATAATCATACAAATTGCTCTCTTTGTAAGCATCTTCAAACTCTAAGATACCCATCTGCAATATACTTGTAGAGTAAGCCATAGGCAGATTGAATTTCACAGTATCCCCTGCATCATACCAACCTTTTGAGAGGTCTGCTCCTACATCTTTGCCATCATCTTTTGGTCCTGCTTTTCTCCATGTAACTACGGGAAATGGTCCCACTGCTCTTTGGGCTTCATAAAATTGGTAAGAGAGTCTCAGTGCCTCTTCATACTCTTTGCTTCCAAATCCACTTGTTTTGTTATTTGTAGGTATGTCACTGTCAGCAGGTTTGGTATTATCACTATTATCAGATATTTCAGTATTACTGTTACTCTCATCTTTATTCGTTGAAATATTGTTATCATCATTATCTTTTGAAGTATCACTATTATCAGTATGGGTATTATTGTCTTGAGTATCTTGTGTTGAGATATCATCTGTTTTTGTATTTATACAAAATCCAAATTTTGTAGAAGCATCAGGCTTTAGTACCTTATTCCACTCAAGTCCTTTGACATGCAATATATTAGTATCTTTGTCTTGAGTATATAATGCACTCCATAGAGTATATACAGGAGCTTGGGCATTGATATCCACACTCCATACAATCTCTTTGTCTGATATATTTTTTACAGTTACTTCTCTACAAAAGCCTGTATCCCATTTGGAGATGAGTTTGGAATCCAACTCCAGCCCGTCACCGACAGTCGCTTCAGGCATGGAGGCAAAATCTTTCTTGGCACAGTATCCTACTGTTGTAGTCTCCCCTGCTTTTAACTCTTTGTTCCAATCCAATCCGGTAATTGTTGTTTTGTGAGCCTCACTAGTATCAAAATCTGCACTCCAGGAGTTATATATTTCTCCTCCACTGTCAAAAGTTACTTTCCATATTACAGGTGAAGAGCCTGTATTTGTAATATTTATATCATTACAAAATCCACTACTCCAATCATTTTTACTGATAATAGATACTTTTAGATTTTTACTATTAGTAATAATTGTATTATTTATATCATCAATGTTATCTTCTTTTATTAGAGGCTTCACCTTTGTAATTACCTTTTGAATAGATTGGGGGTCATCAGTAACCTCTTTCATTGCTTCTTTTGCCACTGTTTCATTAAAATCTTTTTGATTTGCCAAAATCAATCCTACAGTTGTTTTATTTTTCAAAATATTTGCATCTTTACCCAAAGCACCATTCATCGCAGCCAATATAAAGGTAGATACTGGAACTCTTTTATTTGACAACTCCTCTTTCCAATACTCTTTACCGGCACTGTCAGGCTCTCTTTTGAAAAGATGAGTATATACACTGTCTATAAACTCATCATAATTGGAAACTTTATCTCCATAAAGAGCTTTTGTTTCAGGCTGATCAAAAAAACTTTTAGCAATTCCTTCTATACTCAATCCTGAATCATATACCCAATACAATAATCCGTTATGGTCAGGAGCTCTGTCAAATGTAGCTATATAGAGTTTGGTCACACTCTCTTGTGTAGGTATTGTCGCAAACAGCATAGAAAAAGCCGATATAGCCAAAAATATTTTCTTTAACATAATTTTCTCCTATGTAATTATAGTATCATTTAAGAGTATATAATAAAATTGTAAGGTAAAGATTTAATATGAGAAAAAATATTGAAGATATTATTATTAAGTATGAGTGGTGCGGATGAGAGGAGTCGAACCTCCACACCTTACGGCACCAGATCCTAAATCTGGCGTGTCTACCAATTCCACCACATCCGCTTAAAAGGTGGTACGCCCATCAGGATTCGAACCTGAGACCGCTCGCTTAGAAGGCGAGTGCTCTATCCAGCTGAGCTATGGACGCATATTTACGCAACAATATGGGTTAGGGTGGTACGCCAGAGAGGAGTCGAACCCCTAACCCTCAGATCCGAAGTCTGATGCTCTATCCAATTGAGCTACTGGCGCACATTTTATTAAAAATTTTATTTTTATTATGGGGTGGATAATGGGATTCGAACCCACGGCCCCCAGAGCCACAATCTGGTGCTCTAACCAGCTGAGCTATATCCACCACCGTTTTAATCCAAAATAATGGTCGGAGTGAAAGGACTCGAACCTTCGACCCCCTGGTCCCAAACCAGGTGCGCTACCAGACTGCGCTACACTCCGTCTCAAAACGGACTGCAATTATAGGCAAGTTTTATACAAATGTCAAGAGTTTTTTGGAAAAATAGTCAAAAAAGTTGAAAATTAAATATGATTTAAGATTCGTTTCAGTATAGTTACACTCCTTCTTTCTATCCTATATAAAGGTTAAGAAAAATTTTATTGAAAAGGAAAAGCAAATGCCAAAGATGAAAAGCGTCAAAGGTGCTGTAAAACGCTTCAAGGTAAAAAAAAGCGGAAAAATCAAAAGAGGAACAGCTTATAGAAGCCACATTCTTACAAAAGTTGATGGTAAGCATCATAGAAAAATGAGAGCTCCCAAATATGTAGATAAAGCTGATGCTAAAAATATCAAAGAGATGATAGCGTAAGCATACATTATATATAAAGACAAAAATTGGCGAGATTCCCCCGGTCAGGGGCAAGTTTGGGCAGAGAGAATGTCCAACACCTAAATTTAACCAAAAAATTTCAGGTAAAGGAATAATTAAATGAGAGTAAAAAACGGATTCGTAAGACATAGAAGACACAAGAAACTAATGAAACAAGCCAGAGGCTTTTACAGTGGTAGAAGAAAACACTTCAGAAAAGCCAAAGAGCAGCTTGAGAGATCTTTGGTATATGCCTATAGAGATAGAAGACAGAAGAAAAGAGAGTTTAGAAAACTATGGATTATCAGAATCAATGCGGCTGCAAGATTGAATGATATGAACTATTCAAGATTTATGCATGGACTTAAACTGGCAAATATTGAGCTAGATAGAAAAGTATTGGCTGATATGGCTATGAACAATCCTGAAGCATTCAGCAAAGTAGCAGAAGCTTCAAAAGCAGCATTAGCATCAAAGTAACACTTCCTGGCCCCATTTTGGGGCTTTTATTAAAAACTTCCAAAAAACAAGACAGGTTATACATTGCAAAAAATTTCTCCCGCCATTCAAGTAGGCAAAATAAACAAATTAGAGATTTCACAGACAAGTGAATATGGATACTATCTTCAATCTACCGATGAAGAGAAGGTATTACTGCCCAATCGGTATATTGAAGAGGGTATGAAAACAGGTGATGTAATAGAGGTCTTTATTCATCATGATTCAGACGACAGACTAGTAGCCACTACAGAAACACCTACGGCAATACTTGGAGAGTTTGGGATGTTTGAGGTAGTAGATACCACAGCTTATGGAGCGTTTGTAGATTGGGGATTGCCAAAAGATCTGTTTGTTCCTCTGTCTCAACAAAAAGAGCATTTTAGAGTAGGAGACAAAAAGATACTCAGAGTTGCACTCGATGAAAAAACAGGCAGACTCTATGCTACTCAAAGAATAGGCAAATATTTCAGCAAAAATATGAAAGGCTTGAAGCCGGGTATGAAAGTAGATATTTTTGTAATTGCTTCTACTCCCCTGGGATACAAGGTAATAGCCAATGACAAATATGAAGGTATGATATACAAAAATGAGATATTTACCGATATTAAAACAGGTGACAGACTAATCGGTTATATTAAAAAGGTTCGAGTCGATAAAAAACTTGATATCTCACTACAAGAGTTAAACAGTGATAAAAAGAGTCTGACTGATGCTCAAAAGATATTAAATTATCTCCAAAAAGAGGGAGAGATTAAAGAGGGGTATAAATTATCTCCTCAAAAATGCTCAGAGCTTTTTGGTATGAGCAGAAAAGCCTACAAGAGGGCTTTGACTGCATTGAAAGAAGATACAAACATTACAGTAGGTGAGAATGGTGAAATATTATTAATAGACAAATAGTATATTGGTAGCTACAAAAAGATATAGCAAAAATATTACTGATGTGATAAATGTCAAAAATGCTACCTGTTTGGGCAAAGAGTCATAAAGTGCGGCTAAATTTACATTCATTACTGCTAGTGGCACGATAGTTTCCAAAATCAATACATTTCTAACTAATATATCAGTATCAAAAAAAGATAGTAAAAGATATACAAATATTGGAGTAATGATAAACTTAAATACTACTATATATGCAGAGAGTTTAATATTTATCTTTTCTGAATGGACAGTAGCCAAATATATACCAAATATCATAAGTTGCAACACCATTGTGGCATAAGCTCCCATTTTCAGAGGTAACTCCAAACTATTTGGGATACTTAAACCGGATATATTAAATAAAATTGCACCTGTTCCAAACCATATAGCAGGAAGTCGGAATATATTTTTGATTGACTCTATTACACTAAAATTACCTCTTGAATAAAAATATACCCCTATTGTATAGACAATAAAAACATTTACCATATTTATAATCGAAGTATATAGTATAGACTGCTCACCAAAGAGTGCAATTCCAAGAGGTATGCCAAGATTTCCCGTATTGCCTATCACTCCTGCCACAGTGGCAACCGAACGCTCCTTTACTCCATCTAAAAATATTTTTGATAATCCCCAGGATATTATTAAAAGTGTTGCAGAAGATAGTAAAAAGAGTGTAGAAGCCTCTATCGCATTTTTGTCAATTGGATTTTTGGTAAGCCCCCAAAAGACAAGAAGAGGTTGAAGCAGATATATAGATATTACTACAATACTCTTCTCATCCAATCTATCTTTAAATCTGAGCTTACCGAAATATCCCAATAGTATAAATAGGTATATTCCGGAAATAGAGAGTATTAAATTTGACACAAAATTATATCACCATTTTTACATCATCATGGTCTTGAAATGCTTTAAAGAGTCTGTCTCTCTCTTCTTGAGATTGGACTTCACAACTTGCGTTATAACTGTGAAACTTGCCGTTTTTAGAGGGATTTCCGTAATGGCACAGATGCTCTTTTTCACCCATTACATCTTTGACGGCTTGGTGTAATTTATCTTTGTCTCTGCCTATTATTTTAAATCCCCATTGAGTCGGATACTCAATTTTTGGTTTATCTTGATTATTCTCGTCTAAAATCACCGCTTTTACCTCCTGTTTTGGATTCAAGTTGAATATCTTTTATTACCATAGCCTTATCTATGGCTTTTAACATATCATATATTGTCAAAAGCCCTATACTCACACCAGTGAGTGCCTCCATCTCTACACCGGTTTTGCCTGTAAGTTTGGCTGTAACAAATAGTTTAAATCCCGGTAACTCCGGTAACTCCTCTATATCGGTTTTTACAGAACTAAGCATCAATGGATGGCACATAGGGATTAACTCCGGAGTTCTTTTAGTGCCTTGAATAGCCGCAATTACTGCTGTTTGAAGCACTGGTCCCTTTTTGGCTCTGTTTTCTATGACTGCCTCATAAGCATCACGGCTCATTTGAATTATTCCACTTGCAGTTGCTGTTCTAATGGTTTCATCTTTACTTGATACATCTACCATTTTGGGTTTATCTTGCTCATCAAGATGTGTTAATTTCATTATTTTCTCCTTTGTAGTGCAATTTTAGCACAAAAATTTGACGGAAAAACGAGTAAATGACGAAAAAATATAACATTTTAAGAATTATTTCACCATTTTAAAGATAATATTTTGCGTGAGGGATTAATTGAAAGGAGTGAGGATTGACATATGCAGTCATGAGACAGCTCTGGGGCAATGATTCAATTCTGTCTCAAAGAGCTACGATTATATCGTATGCCAAAGAGAAAGGATTGACCCTCGATGATGAGATGATAGAGTTCGAAAATTCAAAGCTTCCACTTGAAGAGAGGAGACGATTTAGAGAGTTTATCCATTCTCTAAGCGGTGGTAATATTATCATAGTTGAGAGAATAGAAGTCTTATCCTATGATATGCAAGAGGCTATTATGGTGATAAATTGTATGCTTAGCAGAGATATATCACTCCATATCGCCATCAATCATATAGAGGTTACTGCCCAAACAGGATTGTCTGAAATATTGCCTATTCTTATGAAACTCAAAAGTGATGAAGAAAAGAGCAAAACAGACACTCGTGTAGGCAGACCGAAGGGACGAAAATCCTCATCTAAGTTTGATATTTATCTCTCTGAGATACTGGAAGGACTTAAAAATGGCAAAAGTGTAAGTGCTTTGGCCAGAGAGTTAGGTATAAGCCGAAGCTCTTTAAAGGACTATATCGAATCGAGGCAACTAAAAAAGATAGTTGATGATTCATGGCTACAAGAAGCTAAGAACAGAATTAAAACCGTAGAGCAAAAAGATATGCAACTTAGTTGCACATTTGATAACAATTTAAAACCAATACAGAAAGGAAAATAATGCAAGAAGCTACGCTCGAAAATGAGAATCTGAAAAAACCAAAAGAGAAAAAAGTAAATGCAAAGGAGTATCTTAAAGGTTGGATACCATATAGAATAAAAAGATACTGGATGTATGTGGCAATATCAATCATATCATTGATACTGCCTTGGATTAGAATAAATGGGAATCACTTCTTCTTATTAAACTTTGACCATAAACAGTTACACTTCTTCTTTGTTCGATTTGATATGCAAGAGCTTTATCTAATGCCGTTTTTGTTGATGCTACTATTCCTTGGAATTTTTGCTCTTACATCGGTAGGTGGTAGAGTATGGTGCGGTTGGGCATGTCCGCAGACAATCTTTAGAGTCCTTTACAGAGATTTGATTGAGACTAAACTTCTTCATCTATATAAAAGAATCTCAAATAAACAGCAAGAGGTTGATTTAAGCAAACCAGAAAATATGACCAAAAAGATTATAGCAATAGCTATATGGTCTATTTTGGCATTTATCGCAGCTGCTGACTTTTTATGGTATTTCGTCCCACCGGAAGATTTTTTCAAATATATTCAAGATCCGTCAAACCATACAGTCTTGATGGGCTTTTGGATAGGTGTTGCACTCTTTTTAATTGCTGATGTTGTATTTATCAAAGAGAACTTTTGTGTATATATCTGCCCATACAGCAGGGTGCAATCAGTATTGTATGATGATGATACCATTATGGCGGTATATGACCCAATCAGAGGTGGTCAAATATATGAAGGTGAAGGTAATGAAAGACACAAGGCTGTGCATAAACGAAAAGAGTTATTAGAAAAAAATCCTGATGCAGAGTGTATCGCCTGTGAAAAATGTGTAACAGTCTGTCCTACTCATATTGACATTAGAAAAGGGTTACAGCTTGAGTGTATAAACTGTTTGGAGTGTGTAGATGCCTGTACAGAGGTTCAAGCAGCTTATGGCAGACCTTCATTGGTGCAGTGGTCAAGTGAAAGAGAAGCTCTCAGACATGAAGGAAAAACCAGATATCTAAGACCAAAAGTTATAGCATACTTTACAGTTTTGGCAATAGTTTTGGGAATGTTGTTCTTTATGGGAAGCAAAAAAGAGCATATGCTTCTAAATGTGAATAAAACTACAAGACTCTACAAAATTTATCCAGATGGAAGAGTAGAGAATGATTATGTATTCCTTTTCCAAAATACAGACAATAAGCCTCATAAATATTACTTTGAGGTTCAAGGTAATGATAAAATCAAAATTGTAAGACCAAAAGAGGCATTCCATTTGGCTTCTGAATATAAGAAAAAGAAAATTGTTGTATTGGAAACAAAAGATATCTTAGCTAAGAATGAAGCAAAAGATGTACCTATTCCAATCACAATCCATGCTTATGCAGTAGATGACCCTAAAAAAATCAGTGTATTTAGAAAGACAGTATTTGTATATCCATCTGTTACAGAGCTTAAAAACAAGGTGAAAAAATAAAATGAGTAAGGTTATCAAAAGTAAAATTTTGATTCTTGGTGGTGGTTTTGCAGGATTGGAAGCTGCCATCTTTTTGAGAAAAAGTGGCTTTGAGGTAACCTTGGTATCAGATAGAGACTATTTTTATATATACCCCACCTCTATCTGGGTGCCAACAGGTGAAATAGAGTTTAGTGATATATCTGTATCACTCGAAGAGCTAAGCAAGGTCCATGGATTTAAATTTATTCAAGATAGTGTAAAAGAGATACACTCCAAAGAGTATAGAATAGTTTGTGAAAACTCTGAGTTAGAATGTGAATATTTGATAATCGCCATTGGTAGTGGCAAAGTCAAGCACGAAGGAGCCGAAAATTTCTTATCAATTTGTGGCAAACCAGAAGAGTCTGTTGAAATAAAAAAAGCTATTGATAAATTGATAGCAAAAGGTAGCGGTAAAATTGCTATGGGATTTGGAGGCAATCCAAAAGACCCAAGCAATGTGCGTGGAGGTCCGGCATTTGAGGTAATATTTAATCTTCATAATAGACTCAAAAAGCTTGGAATCAGAGACAAGTTTGAGCTTACATTCTTTGCTCCTATGGCAACACCTGGGGCGAGAATGGGAGAACAGGCACTCAAAATGATGGATATATTTTTCAATAAGTTAAATATTAAAAAACACTTTGGAAAGAAAATCAAACGATTTGAGGCTGATGGTATTGTATTTGAAGATGATAGTAAATTGGAGAGTGATTTTACAATGTTTATACCGGCAGGAGATGGACATAGCGTATTTAAAAACTCCGATTTACCTCTAAATGAAGCTGGACTTATCAAGATAAATGACTATTGTGAAGTATCACATGATTATGATGAAACGGGTGAAAAGTATAAAGTATTTGCCATCGGTGACAGTGCCGCTCTTGAAGGACCGGATTGGAGAGCCAAGCAGGGGCATATTGCTGAAGTAATGGCAAGAAATACCGCCTTTAATATCGAAGCTATGGAAAAAGGGAGTAATGAGCGAAAAGGTTACTCTGAGCATCTTAATATCTTGTGTGTAATGGATAGCGGAGATGGTGCTGCGTTTGTATATAGAGATAATAAAGGTGGCAAAATGATACCTATGCCAGTCATCGGACATTGGCTCAAAAAGGGTTGGGGTTGGTATTGTAGAAACTCTAAGCTTGGTAGAATACCGAGAATACCGGGTATGTAATAAGACAAAATTATATTAAATATTATTGAATAACTAACCTTATACACATAAAGCAGTATTAAGATCTTTTAATATGTGAGGCTAAAGCCTCACCCCCCCCAAAAAAAGTGAATTACACTTAACGCGAGTCTCGTTTAAGCCCAATCTTCTTAGAGAAGTAAATACTCTACATTGGGGGTGGGACTTTAACTCATCTTTTTTGTGGGGTTGAAGCCCCACCCCAAAGTGAATGGCACTTAGTTATCTCTTATCCGAGACTTGCGTTACACTTAAACAAAGTTGTTTCAAATTATACGCGTAACATCAGTAAATAATTTTATCTGTTATTCCGGGCAGTATGCAGCCAAAGTCCCTTCTCTTACTGCTTTGTGACTCTCTTCACCTACAAGTTGTCTGACCAACTCAAGAGCAAAACAGATTGCTGTAGCAGGACCTTGAGATGTAACCACTTTGCCATCTACTACTACAATCTCATCTACTCTATCTTCTGCTCTGATTTGTTCTTCTACACTCGGATAGCATGTATATCTTTGACTCAATACTCCTGCTTTATGTAGAGCATAAGGAGCTGCACACATTGCTGCTACCCATTTACCGGCATCGGCAAACTCTTTTAGCAATCTCTGGGCATCTCTGTCTTCTGCCAATCTGTTTGTGCCACCCCAACCGCCGGGTAGAACAATAGCATCATACTCATCTACTACCACATTTTTGATATTCATATCAGCTTGAACAGTGATACCGTTTGCACCCAATACCAAATCAGTAGCAAATTCACCATCAAGATGCACACTTGTAACTTCTACTCCGCCTCTTCGCATAATATCTATAATAGTAACTGCTTCTATCTCTTCAAATCCTTCTGCCAAAGGCACAATCGCTTTTGCCATAATTTGCCTCCTTTTAAAGCTTATTTTACTTTTTCTAAATATTTACCCTCTGTAGTATCCACCTTTATACTGTCACCCTCTAAAATATGGAAAGGCACCTGCACAACTGCTCCACTCTCCAAAGTAGCCGGTTTTTTACCACCCTGAGAATCACCTTTGAAATTAGGTGGTGTATCTACTACTTTTAATACTACTGTTTGAGGAATTTCCACAGTAATAGGCTTGCCGTTATGGAATAAGATATCAGCCTCCATTCCGTCAATCATAAAATCAAACACTTCACCTACCTGCTCTTTTGTCAAACCTATCTGATCATAAGTCTGCATATCCATAAATTGTAAAAATTCACCGTCATCATAGAGATACTGCATCTTCTTCTGCTCTAAATTCGGCACTTCAAATTTATCACCGGCATGAACAGTCTTTTCTATTACTTTACCGGTAGATAAGTTTCTTATTTTCATTCTTACAAATGCAGCACCTTTACCAGGTTTGACATGTTGAAACTCGATTACTTTAAAGGGGTTACCGTCAATTTCAAGTCTGACACCCTTTTTAATATCACCCATTCCTACTGTTGCCATTAATATACTCCTAAAAATTAAAATATAAGTAATTATACTCTTTTGCTTATTAGTAATTGGTGTATTTAAAAATGCCCCCAAATAGAATTTGGGAGCAAGAAGAGATAATAAAGAGAGAAAAATCTATTTGGTTATTGATATATTCTTTTTATCATGATGAATTGGATTATCATCATCCAAATCCATAGCTTTGGCATTATCCATCAATACCGGCACAAATATCAATGATACAAATACTGCCGCTACTGTTCCAGAAATAAGAGCTACTCCGAGTCCTCCAAAGATTGGATCACTTGCAAGAAGTGCTGAACCCAAAATAATAGCAATTGCTGTGAGCATAATAGGCTTGGCTCTTGTAGCAGAAGCTACTGCTATTGCTCTTCTTTTTGGCATACCGTGAGCCTCCATCAGACTCTTTGCAAAATCAATCAACAACAAAGAGTTTCTTGAGCTAATACCCATCAATGCAATAAATCCGATTAGTGAAGTAGCTGTTAAAAAGAATGTATCTCTTGTAACCAAATCAGCTACCCAGTGTCCAACAATTACCCCAATGATTGACAAGAAACTTCCAGCTAGAACGATACCACTTAGTGTATAACTCTTGTAGTAGATAACAAGCAGCAAGAATATAAGCACCAATGCTCCGATAAATGCTCCACCCAAATCACGGAAAGTATCAAGTGTTACTTTCATTTCACCATCCCATCTGAGCAGATACTTCTCTCCAGTTTTGGGGTCGGTTAGATGCAAATCAAACATATAAGTACTCATTCCAGGCTCTTTTTCGACCTTGTACCCTAACTTTTTGAAATGCTTTATCATCATATCTCTGGCTTCAAGCAGAGGATAAACTTGAGACTCTTCATCAGTTTCAGCTGTTACATTTATCATTCTGTGCAAATCTTTTTGCATGATAGATGGTTGAGAATCCACCTCTTTTACATGGACTACTTCACTTACCGGCACCATCATACCTTTCATATTCATAAGATTTAACTCATTGAGTTTCTCTTCAAGTGCCTGCTTGCTTCTATTTTCAAATCTTTTGGTATTTGGATCAAGTATCTCAAATATCTGAATCTGGTCCGGCTCATTGGCTGAATTTTTATGTGCTACCGCCATACCCTCAAATGCCAAATAGATAATATTGTTTACCTGCTCTACACTAAGCCCGCTTCTGGCAATTTTTTCTTTGTCCGGTATTAGCTCATATTTTTTGTAGATATCATCCATCATAATATCCACATCTACCAGTTTTGGTGTCTTTTTCAAAATGGATGCCACCTCTTTGGACAACTCTCTGATTTTATCTATATTGTGACCGGTTACCTCTACCACAATAGATGCCAGAGTCGGAGGTCCGGCAGGTTGCTCTACAAATTTGACAGTAGTACCTTTGACCAATGGCTCACATGCTTTTTTTATGACTGGCCTGAGCCGGCTTACCATCATATAGCTTGTCTCTTCTCTTTCGTGCTTGTCTGTGAGATTTACGGCAATTTCAGCTACATTTTCACTGTTTTTCATACCCGCACCCTTGACCAATCCTGCATAGTCAAGCGGTATCCCCATACCGGCATAAATCTCCATATTCAAAATTTCAGGCTCATTTTTGAGATGCTCTACTACACATTTCCCTACTTTGTAAGTCTGCTCTTTTGAGCTACCTGTTGGTGTATCAATATATACAGAGAAAGTATTGTCACTTTTTCCGGGCAACATCTTGGCTTTTACTATTTTGGTAGGAAGCATCATAACAGAACCTGCCAATGCTATAAGTGTAAGTAAAATCACCAATGTTTTATTACTTTTTTTATCAAGTATTGCATATACAAAATTCTCAAATTTTTTCATCATTACTTCTCCCCACCTTCATGATGCTTGTCTCTTTTGAGCAACTTCAGACTCAAATAAGGTGTAAATATATATGCCACAATAAGTGAGGCAATCAAAGCTACCGGCACATTAAGAGGAATTGGTTTCATAAATGAACCCATCATACCACCAACGAAGAGCATAGGAACCATTGTCATAATAATTGCAAGTGTTGCTATGTTTGTAGGAGCTCCAATCTCATCGGTAGCTTCTATTAACAACTCATCCATAGGTTTATGTGCTGATTCGTGTGAATGCATATGTCGGTGAATATTCTCAATTACGATAATGGCAGCATCTACCAACAGCCCCAGAGATAGCAAGAATGCAAAGAGTGTAATACGGTTAATTGTCTGCCCGGAGAGATATGCTATAAAGAGTGTGATTGCCAAAATAGCAGGGACTGTAAATGTAACGATTACAGACTCTTTAAATCCAAGAGCAAATACCAGCATTACAGCAATAATAATAATCGTAATGACCAGGTGGTGCACCAACTCATTAACAGCATCATTTGCTCTTTTACCATAATCTCTTGTTACAATATATCCAAAACCGGCTTTTCTCAATTTGTCTTTATATTCATCCATAACTTTTAGCACATCATTAGCCACAAATACGGCATTTGTTCCTGCCAGTTTGGATACAGTCAGAGTGATTTGCTCTTTTATCGGAGATAAATTATCACCTTTTTCTTTTTTAAATCCTACATAAGCTGTTTTAAAATTTTGAAAATCTATACCTCTTTGAACTTTTGCCACATCTCTTAGATATATTGGAGAGCCCATATATTGAGCTACGATGATATTTTTTACATCGTCCACATCATCAATTGCATTTTTTACACCAAATATCATAAGCTTTTTGTCTTTTGTTCTACCTTTGACATCTGGCACATTTACAGCAATTGACTGAATAGCTTTCATAATTTGTCCCAAAGAGAGATTATAAGCAGTCAATTTATGCAAATCAACCTCTACATTAAATTGAGGCTTATGAGCCCCTTTTAGAGTAGTTTTTGCCACATTCTTTACTGCATTGATTCTTTGCTGAAGTCGTCTGGCTATTGGAAAAAGTTTTTCATAATCAGCTTTTTGACCTTTGATTGGATAGAAGGCAAATGTCAAAATCGGTATGTCAATATCAATATCAAACGGTTTTACAAGCGGTTGCATTACACCTTTTGGAAGTTGATCCATATTCTGCATCACTTTGTCATACAGCTTCAAGTTGGCATCTTCTCTTCTTTCACCGATTTTGTAAACAACATTTACGATACCCACATTATGCATAGCTATACCGTAAACATGATCCACACCCTTAATCTCTCTAATTCTTCTCTCAAGAGGATTGACAATAACATTTTCTATCTCTTTGGGTGTAGCTCCCGGCATCGGGGCAATTACAGCACCGCCTGAAATGGCTATTTGGGGATCTTCTTCTCTGGGCATTACCTGAAGTGATATAAAACCCAAAAGTAAGAGAGTTACACCCAATACAGCCGTAAGAGGATTTTTCAAAAAACCCGCAGCCAACTTACCTGCTATATCTTTAGGTTGATAACTCATTTCTTAGCCTCTTGTGGTATATATATTTTGGCATACATCCCTGGAAATACAAAAGCATCTTTTTTATCAAATGTTACTTTGATTTTGAATTTATGTGTCATAGGGTTTGATGCCGGAATAATTGCTGATATATTACCATCTGTCTTCAAGCCGATAGATGGGATTTCTACCTTTACTTTTTTGCCAAGTCTGATATATTTTAAATTGCTTTCGCTAATCTCAGTCAATACTTTAAGATGTTTCAAATCAGTAATCACTAGTGAAGGCATACCAGGTATCTGCATATCACCCTCACTCATTCTTTTTGCGACAATTACACCATCATTTGGTGCTTTGATCTTAAGATACTTATATTGATTAAGCACCGCCTCTTTTTGGGCTTCTGCCTGAGCTACCTGCTTTTCGGCAATCTTTACCATATCTTTCATATTCTTAGCAGCCAACTCCAGATTTTCAAGGTCATACTTGGATATCATACCTTTATCATAGAGTCTTTTATTTCTATCGAGATTGATAAGCACATTATTGAGCTGATTCTCATTCATCTGCAAAGCAAGTCTTGCCTGAGATATTGCTAAATCCACCTGCTTGACTGCTGCTTCTATCTCTTTGGAGTCTATCTCATACAGCACTTGACCTTTTTTTACCATATCACCTTCGGCAACTTTCATATTTTTAATAAATCCCATAAAACGGCTTGTAATCATCTTTTGATTATCAGATATTACTGTCCCACTCAATACCAAACTTTCTGAAAAGGCAAAAACGCTCCCCATCAGAAGTGTTATTAAAACTTTTATCATACTCTACCCCCTAAATCAAGAATTTTTTCCAACTCAAACACTTTTTCATTATGTTTGTTGGCAACCTGTAGATACTTCAAAAGCACCTGTAGCTCGATTGATTGTTTGATTAATACATCAGTAATTGAAGCCAAGCCTACTTTATATTTCTCTTCATAAGTTTTATATATGGCTCTTGCCAGTTTCAACTGAGTCTGCTGACTCTGTATATCAAACTCCAGGCTTTTGATTGCAGTTTGAAGTTTTTGCACTTGCAGAGCAATTCCTTTTTTTGCCAACTCTACCTGCATAGCCACTTTCATATGATTGACTCTTGCTTTTTCCAATTTGGCATAATCACTGCCACCATTAAATATATTCATCTGTACCTGCACACCGACAGTATAAAAATCTTTTTTGCCAAAATCATTCCAAAGATGGTCATCAGCACTGCCATACTCTCCAAATGCTCCAACCATAGGTTTGAAATTTGCCTTCTCAGCCTCTATTGCATGTTCGGTAATATCCAAACCTTTTTTGGCTTTTAAAATATCAATACTCAACTTTTCAATATCAGCTTTTGTAACTTTTGGCATTCTTACTCTAAGAGATACATTTTTTATAGAATCCACTTTGGTATCCAACAAAAAAGATAAGAATTGATAAGCAAGTGTCCTGTTTAGTTTTGCCTGATTTAGCATAGAATCAACTTTGGCAAGTCTTGCATCTATCTCCAAAACATCAGTTTTTTTGGTATATCCCTCTTTTTTCATCTCTACAATAGTTCTTTTAAGCTTTAACATATTGTGTCTGATTCTTTTTAGATTATGGATATAGCTCTGCACAAGAGTGATATCATAAAAAGCTTTTTTTACCTGAAAAATCTTCTCGTTTCTCAATTTTCTTGTATCAAGTTGGCTCATCTCATAAAGTTCATGAGTAATCTTTTTATATTCGGTAATCTTGCCACCGGTATATAAAGGAATCTGATAAGTCAATTTTGTCAGAAAATGGTTTCTGGCATCAGGATAATTCAAATCATCAGGCTGAATCTCCAAAATAGACCCCATATCCTGGGTAAATCCCGGTGGCAGTTTTCCGGGATATTTATTCATAGCTTCCAATACCTGACCCATAGGAGCCAAAAATTGACTGAATCCAAAATCAGCAAATGTGGCTTCTCTACTCTGTAATTTGAAACCAAATACATTACCGGCATCATTTGAACGCAAAGCCTGAATAGAAATGGTAGCTTTACCGTAATTCATACCATCAACAGCAACTTCATCATAAGCTTTCATCGTCTCATTGTATTTTGAGACTTTTATCTCTATATTTTTGCTATCAAGCATATCCAGTGCTTTATGCAGTGTCAATCTATGCACACCTGCAAACAGAGGCAATGCCATAACAGCAGACACCAAAAGTTTTTTGACCATAGTTTATCTCCTAAGATAAAATTTTAAAATTATAACAAATAATGAATATCAAAAGATTATATAATAATATCTCCCAAAGAGGCTTTTGAGAGCTGTTTTGCAGTAAATATCGGCTAAGAGCCGGCAATGAAGCAAGAAGCTTTCATTGCCATAACTACACTATTTATATAGTTACACTCTTTACACTTATACAAGCATCAAGTGATGCTAATTCTTCAATCATCTCATTTGAGATATCACCATCTACTCTTACAACTGCAAGTGCCTGACCATTCTTATCTCTACCCAATCTAAAGTCAGAGATATTGATACCATACTTGGCAATGATATGCCCCACATCACCGATTACGCCCGGTTGGTCATCATTTTTAAACAGTATCAATCTGCCTTTTGGCTCCAAATCAAGTGTATAACCGTCAATATCTACAATTCTTTGCATATTATTTTCAAAGACTGTTCCACTGACTTTGATTACATTGCCATTTTGTGCAGTCAATTTGACAGAAATCAAATTTTTGAAACCTGATACATTACTGTCGGCCTCTTTGATAATCTCTATTCCTCTCTCACTGGCAACAAATTCCGCATTTACATAGTTGATTTTGTCAGCCAATGATTCACTCATCACACCAACTGTTGCAAAGGTAGATAGAGAATCAATATAATCTGATATATCACCTTTTGCAATTATCTTGATAGATTTGACCGCATTTTTACTCGCTTGTGCGGTCATATACCCAATCTTTTGAATCAATTCCAGATATGGAGGAACAAAATCCGGTAACTCATTCTCTTTGATAGGCAGATTTAAAGCATTTGGATATGCTATACCCTTTGCCGCTGCTATTGCATTCTCGGCTGCCTGGACAGCGATATTTCTCTGAGACTCTTTTGTATTGGCTCCCAAATGCGGAGTAACAGTTACATTATTCAAATCAAGCAGTGGATGATCAGTAGCCGGTTCTTTATTGAATACATCAATACCTGCCATTGCTATTTTTCCACTCTTTAAGCCGTTATAGAGAGCCTCTTCATCATACAATCCACCTCTTGCACAGTTGATGAGAATGACTCCGTCTTTCATCTTGGCAATCTCTTTTTCACCTATCATACCGATTGTCTCTTCAGTTTTTGGCGTGTGAATAGTGATGATATCACAGGCTAATATATCATCAAAATTTTCTGTATATTGTATATCCATATCGGTAGCTTTTGACGGGTCAATGTATGGGTCATACGCAATTACATCCATCTCAAATGCTTTGGCTCTCTTGCCCACTCTTGAGCCGATATTACCAAAGCCGATGATACCGAGTTTTTTATCTTTCAGCTCCGTGCCATACCAATCCTGTCTTCTCCACACTCTGTCTATCTTTAGATTATTGTGTGCATACGGAAATTGTCTCGCACAGGAGAGCATATGAGTCATTGTAAGCTCTACTGCGGCAATAGTGTTGGCAGTCGGGACATTCATCACAATAATCCCTCTTCTGCTACACCCTTCAATATCCACATTATCAACACCGACTCCGGCACGAACTACAGCTTTTAGCTTGGTAGCTTTTTCAAGAAAAGCACTATCCACATCAGTAGAACTTCTTGTAATTGCCACATCAGCAAGAGGAATGAACTTCTCAAGAAGCACACTCTTATCCTCATCTGCTGCATTTATCATCTCTACTGCCGGATCAGAATCCAGTATCTTCAAGCCGCTCTCATGAATATGGTCACAAACGACTATTGTAAATTTAGACATCTTTGCTATATCACTTTCCAAGTTTGTCTTTGATAAGGTCACCAAGAGTCATACTGCCCTCGTCACCATCATTGAGATGCTTCATAGCTTCTCTCTCTTCTTGTCTTTGCAATCTTTTTACAGATACTCTGATTTGGTCTTTTTTAGGGTCAATAAAGCTGATTACACCCTTAATCTCTTGACCAGGCTCTATCTCATCAAATTTGAGCGGATGTAAATCTTCTGTTCTAATAAGTGCATCTACAGTGTCATTTAGAGCTATAAATACACCAAAATCTTTTTTGTCTTTTACAGTCCCTGTAACTATATCACCACTTTTGTGGTCTTTTGCAAAAGCTTCAACAGGAGACTCTTCAAGAGCTTTTTTACTCAAAGATATTTTTCCTGCATCCGGATCGATTTTGATAATTTTAACTTCTACTTCATCACCGGCAGACAATACATCTTTTGCTCTTTTGCTCTTATCCCATGAGATTTCCTGATTATGAAGGAGTCCCTCTACACTGTCAATTTTGACAAATGCACCAAAATCTGTAACTGAAGATACTGTTCCTTTGACAACATCACCTACTTTATGGTTTTTGGCAAACTCTTCCATAGGTTTAGGGAATAGAGACTTGAGGCTTACTCTCAGTCTTCTGTTCTCTTTGTCTATCTCTATAACCTCTACATTTATCTCGTCACCTACATTGATATAATCTTTTGGATGTTTTACATTTTTATCCCAGGATATTTCAGATACATGTAAAAATGCTTCAAGATCCTCACCCAAATCAACGAATGCACCGTAAGGCTCAATATTGCTGACTACTACACTTACAGTATCACCGGTTTCAAGAATCTCATCTATATTTTCCCAAGGATCAGGGTTTGCATCTTTTACAGACAGAGACAAATGTCTTTTTTTCTTGTCATAATCAAGAGCTACTACATTTACTTCATCACCTTCACTGAAATATTTGGAAGGATTTACCGGTCCTTTGTGAGAGATTTGAGAGTAGTGGACAAGTCCATCAATACCACCTACATCTACAAACATACCATAGCTTGTAATCTTTTTGACTGTTCCAACTACCGGCTCTTTACTCTCTAAGAGTTTTTCTACCACTTCTTGAGTTTTAGCTTTGTTTCTTTCGATCAACTCTTTTCTTGATACAATAACAGAGCCTTTATCTTTATCAACTTTTACAATCAAAGCTTTGATTTTTTTGCCCATTGGGTCAGTCTTTGGACTGATATAAGAGAGTGTTCTTGGCATAAAGAAATCCAATCCGTCACACTCTACGACATATCCGCCTTTGTTTTTCTTGGTAATTACACCCTCAATGATATACTCTTGCTCATCATCATATTCTGAGATAAACTCATTCATAGCAGCTCTTTTCTTAGCCAACTCATAAGATACTACAGGTCTCTCATTTCTGTTGCCTGTTACAACTACCGGTATCTTATCACCCTCTTTGAATGCTACCTCACCGCTCTCTTTGTCTCTTAACTGATCCAGATTGATAATAGCTTCGTTTTTTCTTCCGATGTCTATCATCGCCTGATTCTCTTCTTCGTTGATTTTTATAATCGTACCTTCTGTAAGATTACCGCCTTGCTCCTCTTTTTTGAAAGACTCTTCGAGCATTGCTCCAAAATCAACATCCTCAACTTCGATATCTTCGAACTTCATATACCTATCCTTATTGCCTATTTTGATGCTATTATACAATTTTTTGTTTAAAGGGATTAAACAAAGAGAAAATATACGATTATCAAGAGGGATTTTAATTTGAAAATAAAAGATTTGATTTTATAAATATAGGGAGATAAACTCCGCTATATCAGGCAATATACTAATTTGCCAACGCTTTAATCTTGTTTACAACATTTTGGACTATCCAATCGGGCGTAGATGCTCCGGCACTTATACCACATAACTCTTTGCCTTCAAACCATTCAAAGTCCAATTCAGCTTCATTCTCTATCAAATAGCTATCTTGACAGTAGTTTTTACAAATTGAGTGTAACTGTTTGGTATTTGATGAGTGCTTTCCACCAATTACTATCATAATATCTGCCCTCTTTGCCAAATCAGCAGCTGCATCTTGATTTTCAAATGTAGCATTACAAATTGTGTTAAATACTCTTACCTCTTTGGCTTTTAGCACCAAAGCATTTACAATTTTTAAAAAATCCTGTGGTTTTCTTGTAGTCTGGGCTACTATTGCAACTTTTGATTTGAGAGGTAAATTATCCAAATCCTCCTCATTTAATACAACAAAAGCATCTCTTTCATCTTTGGCATAACTTCGCACCCCTTTTATCTCTGGATGATTTTCATCTCCAAAAATTACAATACTATACCCTTCACTACTCATCTTCTCTACAATCTGCTGAGGAGTTGTAACATAAGGGCAGGTTGCATTGATTATCTGCTTACCCTCCTCTTTGAGCTTTTTCAACTCTTTTTTGGGTATGCCGTGAGTTCTTATTACAATAGAATCAACCTTTTGCGCCTCTTGTAAATTATTTACAAGTCCAATATCAAAATTATCTTTTAATCTTTTTATCTCATCTTTATTGTGAATAAGCGGACCGTAAGTAGCACTTCCAGGATGAGTCTGGGCTATATCAATAGCTCTTTTTACTCCATAACAAAATCCGTATGAACTGGCTAACTCTATCTTCATAACTCTATCTCCGTAATTTGTGAAAGAATCTCAAAAAAGTTTGGAAATGATGTATCAATGCACTCTATATCTTCTATCTCCATACCGCTTAAAAGCCCTGCTATTGCAAAACTCATAGCAACTCTATGGTCTCCATAGCTATTTATAGTTGCTCTCTTAAATTTACCACCTCTAATGGCATAACCATCTTCAAACTCTTCTACCTCTATGCCACAAGCTTTTAAAGAATTGACTACACTTGATATTCTATCACTCTCTTTTACTCTAAGCTCTTTTGCATTTTTGACTACACTTCTACCCTCAGCTACTGCCATAGCAATAGATAGAGCCGGTAACTCATCTATCAGCCAAGCTATATTTTGACTAACCTCAACCGCTTTGAGTTTATCTACCCCTTTGATATATATATCTCCTATTGGCTCATATATATTCTCTTTTTCTACAAACTCTATATCTGCACCCATATTCTGCAATACTTTATATGCTTCTACTCTTGTGGGATTTAGTGTAACAGCAGATATCTTTACTTTTGAGCCGGGAATAATAGCAGATGCCACAGCAAAGAAAAATCCGCTTGACGGATCAGACGGAACTCTGATATCAAGAGGAGAGAGAGGTTTTGTCAATGGTTTAATCTCTATCCAACCATCACTATTTGTAACTATCTCTGCCCCCATACCTTTGAGCATTCGCTCTGTATGGTCTCTGCTTAATAGATTCTCTTTATATCTGCTTATACCGTCAGCTTGAAGAGCAGAGAGTATCATTGCAGATTTTACCTGTGCAGAATCTATTGGTGATTCATACTCAAAAGCTTTTAGTTTTCCGCCTCTTATATGAAGAGGTGCTTTATTACCAAACTCCCTGCCGTCAATCTTGGCTCCGATACTTCTAAGAGGTTTAGCTACTCTGTTCATCGGTCGGCTTCTTAGATACTTATCACCGGTTAAAACAAAGCTTCCATCTATACCGCTTAAAAGCCCACAATATAATCTCATAGCAGTTCCTGCATTACCACAATCCAATACATCATCAGGCTCTTTTAACTCTTGTGGGGCAGTTATCTCTATATATGAGCCGTTATCTTTGACCTTAGCACCCAAACTTTTGGCAATATTTAGAGATGCCAATGTATCTTCTGCCCTTAAAAAGTTCTCTATTCTATTTACTCCACTACTTAGCAGAGAAAACATAGCACATCTATGTGATATGGATTTATCACTTGCTATATCATTGCAATCTATATCAAATGGTGATTTTACAGGTTTTACTACTGCTCTTTTCATCTAAGTTCTGCTCCACACTCTGCTGATAATCTATCTAAAATATTCTGCATAGTCTGCTCTATATCTTTGTCTGATAGTGTTGTTTGCATAGATTGAAGATAAAATCTGACTGTTACACTCTTTTTATCTCCAAGCTTCTCATCACTATATATATCAATTGGGAAAAATCTTTGAAGTATCTTATCTTCTATTTTGGATAGTGTATTATCTATTGCACTATATTGCATATTTTTATCTACCAAAATACTCAAATCTTTATATACACCCTGGAAATTGGATACGCCCTCAGCTTGTTTAATTCCACCTATCAATGGCAATAGGTCAAACTCGGCAATATATGTAATATCTATATCAAACTCTTCTGCTATGCTTGGATGAAGTTGTCCAAGATATCCGATAGATATACCATCTTTTAACACTTCGGCACACTGATAAGGGTGGAATAGTCCGTTAGGAGTCTTATCTACATTTCTCAGCTGTAACTCTCCTGTAATTGAAGTAACTCGTGCTACAAATTCAGCAAAATCTATTTTGGTAGGTTTGCCTTGATTTGTAATTGTCGGCTCTTCAATCTCTCCAGAGAATACAAATGATATCTTTTCTTGCTCATCTCTGTTTTCATCAAATACAGAGCCTATCTCAAACAGAGGTATTACTCTTTTGCCGTAACTTCTGTTTCTTTTTACCGATTCAAGAAGATTAACCATCAGTGTAGAACGCAATGTATCCATCTCATCTACAATAGGATTTAAAATCTCTACCCCATCTTTGAGTATCGCAAAACCATACTCTTTGAGTCTGTTTGAGTGAGCAAAAGCATAAGTTACAGCTTCATAAAATCCTGCACTTACAGCTCTTTGTCTGATATCTCTTCTTTTTCTAAATAGTTTTGCTTCATTACTCAATCTGTTTTTTTCTATTATCTCCAAAGGCTTGGCAACGATATTATTGATACCTATAATTCTCAATACCTCTTCGGCTACATCATACACATTGGATATATCGTGTCTGTAATTTGGAACAGTTACGCTAAATCTGTCATCTGAGCTTTTGGATATCTCAAATCCCAAACCAGAAAGTATCTTATGAATTGTAGTCCGAGATATCTCTTGACCAATAATAGAGTTGAGTTTTGGAATATCTACAGAAATCTTTTTACTGTTTCTATCTTTGATAATTTTTACAGCATCTTCACTAAATTCACAATCTCCGGCACTATCGGCACCCTTTTGGAGATAATCCAATCCAAACTTCAAATCAGGCTCACTGCCTCTTGAAGAGTTGTAATACAAAGCATCAGTTTTAAGTTTTTTATCAGCGACTGTATCCACTAGTATTTCAGGGGCAGTATATGAAGCTTCTATTAAAATTTCTGAACAATTAATATCTGCTTTATACTCTTCATTCATCATAATACCAACTACTGATAACTGAGTATCATCTTTATATAAAACAGATGCACTATTTTTTTCACCTTTGAGTGTCAAATCTATTTTGCCACTCTCTTTTCTAAGTTTATCTGCATTATAGGCTCTAAGTATTACTCCTGTGGCGTGTGTAGCATAAGATAGAAGTGAATCTATAACACTATCTTTATACTCTCCACAAAGAGCCAAAAGTATCTGCATAGATATAGGTGTAATACACTCTTTTGGTTTTGCCAACATAAATTTTATATCACACTCTATATCACCTTCACTGTGTAAAGATAACTCTCTTGCTATCCCTATCTTCATAATATGTCTGGCACTGTAAGAAAATCTCTTTAGCTCTTTGTCAAAATATCCGGCCAAATCTCTAGCTACGCCTCTGACACTCAGGCAATCACCTCTGTTTGCTGTAAGTTCCAGTTCAATGACTGTATCATTAAATGCTTCATACTCCAAAAGAGACTTTCCTACTACCAATTCACCAATACTATCATCAAGTATCATAATACCTTTGCCCATATCCGGCAATCCAAGCTCGGAAGATGAGCATATCATTCCAAAGCTATCTACTCCTCTGAGTTTGGCAGGTTTGATTTTGAAATCTCCCGGTAATACAGCTCCCACGGTAGCTACTGCCACATACTCAGCATCTACTACATTTGAAGCACCACAAACTATCTGTAAAGGCTCAGATTCACCTACATCTACTTTACAAAGATTTAGCTTATCAGCATCAGGGTGTTTGCCACACTCTACAACTCTACCAATGACTACTTTATCAGGCATAGTAAGTTTATTGATAGAATCTACTTCCAAACCGATAGAGTTGAATGTCTCATATAATCTATTATCATCTATATCGCTTATATCTATAAACTCATTTAACCATCTTCTTGTAACTATCATCTAAACTGCTCCAATAATCTAATATCACCCTCAAACAGAGAACGAAGGTCGGGAATTTTATGTATCAACATTGCAAATCTCTCTACTCCAAGCCCAAAGGCATAACCACTTACATCTTTGTATCCAACTGCCTCAAATACATTGGGGTCAACCACTCCACAACCCAATACTTCAAGCCAACCGGTATGAGAGCATACTCTACACCCTTTGCCTTCACAGAATATACAGCTGATATCTACCTCAGCCGAAGGCTCCGTAAAAGGGAAAAAGCTTGGTCTAAATCTGACTTCTACATCTCCAAACATCTCATGCAAAAAGTCAGTAAGTATCCATTTAAGATGAGCAAATCCTACTTTGTCACCCTTTTCAACCACAAGTCCTTCTACCTGGTGAAACATAGGGGTATGAGTCAAATCATAATCCCTTCTAAATACAGCTCCGGGAGCTATTATTCTGATAGGAGCTTCACCCTTCATCATTGTTCTTATCTGCACAGGTGAAGTGTGAGTTCTAAGAAGTGAGCCATCACTGAAATAAAAGGTATCTTGCATATCTCTTGCAGGGTGGTTTTTTGGCAGATTTAATGCTTCAAAATTGTGAAAATCATCTTCTGCCATAGGACCACTCTCCACAGAGAAGTTAAGTGCTGTAAAATAATCTACAATTCTATCCATTGTATCTTTTACAGGGTGCAAAGCTCCTTTGTGGCTGATTGATGAATACAAAGATACATCAATAGCTTCACTTTTCAATCTTTTGGCAAGTTCAAGAGCTTTAATCTCTTCCATTTTCTCATCAAACAATCTCTGAAGCTCTGCTTTTTGCTTGTTTAATCCTTCGGCAAATGCCTTTTTCTCAGGTCCTGGGACACTTTTTAATTTGGCAAACTCTGCTGCCAATGCTCCCTTTTTACCAAATATCTCTACACGCACCTTTTCAAGTTCATCAAGTGTAGCACAATTAATAATACTATTTTTCATATTTTCCAAAACACTCTACTCCATTTATAAAATTGTTTGATTTTATCTAAAAAGTGGTTAGGAATTGGTGTATTGGTATATATTTGAAGGATTGAGAGAGTTAAACAACTCTCTATAGTGATATTACGCATATTACTTGAAATAATAGCATCTGAAATTAAAAGTCAAAATATTTTATGATTATTTTTTAAGGTGGGACTTCAGTCTCACCTATTGCGGGGTTGAAACCCCGCCTCCTGTGCTATATTGTTCAATATAATTTTTTGTGCATAAGCTGTTTATCTGTCCTTTATAGTATCTCTTATTTTAGAAGCCTCTTTTTTGGCTACTTCTACATCATCATCTGCATACAATACTACTGCCATTCTCCTACCTTTGTGAGACTCTGGTTTAGCAAATACTCTAACAAAACTCTTATTTGTAAATGCATCATCTGGAATAGTGATTACAGGATTTTCACTCTCATTTTTTGCCTTGTATGCTGCACTGGCTCCTGCAGTGAATGTCAAAAATCCCAATGGTAACCCTAATACTGCTCTGATATGTAGAGCAAATTCACTCTGACTTTGGGTAATAAGAGTTACCATTCCGGTATCATGCGGTCTGGGAGATAATTCAGAAAAATATACTTCATCATCTTTGATAAAAAACTCCACTCCAAATATACCTCTGCCACCAAGTCCATCTGTTACTTTTTTGGCTATCTCTTTGGCTTTTTGCAGAGTCTCTTGACTCATTGGCATAGGTTGCCAAGATAGAATATAATCACCATCTTTTTGGATATGTCCTATTGGCTCACAAAAAAGAGTCTCTCTTTCAGTTCTGGCTGTTAAAAGTGTAATTTCATAATCAAAAGATATAAACTCTTCTACTATCAATTCACTGGCATCACCTCTTGCCTCTTTTGCTATCTCCCAGGATTTTTCTACATCATCGGCACTTTTTATAATACTCTGTCCGTGTCCGGAGCTGCTCATTACAGGTTTTACCACACAGGGATATCCCATCTCATTGGCTATTACTTTCAACTCTTCAAGGCTCTTTACAAATTTATATCTGCTTGTCTTTACTCCCAACTCTTCAGCCACAAATACTCTTATATTTTTTCTATTCATTGTTTTATTTACAGCCTCAGCATTGGGAATTACTCTGTATCCCTTTTTTTCAGCTTCAAACAGAGCCTCTATACTGATAGCTTCAACCTCCGGTAAAATATAATCGGGGTTCTCTTTTTCAATCACTTCAAGCACACTGTCTCTATTGAGCATATCTATTACATAAGCTCTGTGGGCTACTTGATGGGCAGGAGCATTCTCATATTTATCAACAGCTACCACTTCAATACCCAATCTTTGAGCCTCAATAGCTACCTCTTTACCCAATTCACCTGAACCAAGTAGTAAAATCTTTGTTGCACCACTCTTCAAAGGTGTTGTAAATTCCATATCTATCCTTTTTAGTTTATTCTTCTACCCCATTTAAATCTGGCTCTGTAAAATGGTCTGTTTAGTGAAGTAATTACTACTCTGTGTCTTGCACTGCTTGCGTGTATAAATTTATGATTACCTATATAAATACCTACATGATTTACATATCCTCTTCTACTTCTTGAAGTATCAAAAAATATCAAATCCCCCGGTTTTAAATTTCTCATACTGACATATTTCCCATAATATGCCTGTCGTCTTGATACTCTTGGTATCTTTATACCTTTACTCTTTTTCATAACATATTGGGTAAATCCTGAGCAGTCAAACTGATTTGGTCCCTCTGCACCCCATACATACCTTTTGCCCAAATATCTTTTGGCTATTCTTATTACATTTGCTCCATTGCTGTGGCTCTTGAAGATATCCATAGGATTGTTTCTGTGTTTGCTCTTTTTTCTTGAAGCATATTTTCTTTTTTTGGCTTTTTTACTTTTGCTATTTTTTGCAACCCTTACTTTTGTCTTTGTTTTTACTCTGCCATCTTTTAAAGGTTTGGCATTAGGCAAGATAAGAGTCAGTTTCATACCCTTGTGCAAAACAGTTTTTTTACCCAGTTTATTCCATTTTTTAATCTCAGCGATAGAGACTCTGTTTTTATGTGCTATCTTCCATAAAGTATCGCCTCTTTTTACGATATATGTCTTTTTAATCTCTCTTGGTATAACAAGAGTCTCTTTTTTGATAACAAGTACCATATTTTTATGGATAACACTCTTTCTTGTCAAATGATTCAAGCGTCTGATATCTGATGTTTTTACACCATATTTTTTGGCTATTTTCCAGAGTGTTTCACCGTGTCTGACTTTATGTTTTGTTACTCTTCTTTCTATTTTGTATAATTTTGCCAATTTCTGTTTTTTGGCTTCCAATCTTTTGGCTCTTGCTACCAATTTCTTTTCATCATCTGTCAATGGTATTTTCAGTTTTTGTCCAGGTTTGATGATATCAGTAGCTCCTATACCATTTAGTCTCATCAACTCTTTTAAAGATACATGCTTTTTTCTTGCAATGGAAAAGAGCATATCTCCGTCACCTACTGTATAATACTTTTCACCTCTGATAAGCTTTTTAATCTTTGGAGTCATTGCATCGCTTGTCAATATGGCAATCAACCTATCTTTTGTGAGTTCATCAGATGAAATATCTATATCTTTTACTCTTTTTTGAGAAATTTTGCTCTTTTGGGTAGTTTTACTCTTTTTTACAGGCTCTTGCACCTGTTTTTCAACAGTTACCAACTTTACTACTTTAAGCTTCATACCTTTGTGTATTCTACTCTTTTTTGTAAGTTTGTTAATCTCTCTTAAATCATCTACGCTCATATTGTATTTTTTGGCAATAGTGCTGAGTTTTTCACCTCTTTTTACTTTGTGAGTAACTACTTTTATAACCTGCTTTTTAACAGTTTTGACTTTGACTTTTTTTGACTTTGCAATATTTGTATTATTATCTTTTCTCTTACTCTTTGTATCTTTTTCAAGTTTTGCTACTTTAAGCTTCATACCTTTATGTATTTTAGTACTCTTGCCAAGCTTGTTAATCTCTTTGAGTTCATCTATACTCATATGATACTTTTTGGCAATAGTGCTGAGTTTTTCACCTTTTTTGACTCTGTGAATAGTTACTTCTATACTTTTTGTCTTCTTCTCTTTGATACTCTTGAGTATTTTGATTTTTTGTCCTATATGAATAGGAGTCCCCATACGAATATGATTTAGTTTTCTTATATCTTTTATATTTACATCATATTTATTGGCTATTTTGGCTAAAGTATCTCCCCTTTTGACCGTATGGACAATACTCTTTTTGACATTTACACTCTGTGTAACTTTTACTATCTCTTTTTTCTTTTTTACTTTTTTTACAGGCTTTTTTTCTCTTTTGGGTTTATCTTTGGCAATTTTGAGTTTCATGCCTACCCTAATGATATAATGCTCTTTATCCATACCGTTGAGTCTTTTTAATTCACCTGTTTTCAGACCATATTTATGGGCAATCGCACCAAGTGTTTCACCACTTTTTACTATATGATATATACTTTTGTTAGCTGAAGGTGCAGATTGACTATTTTTACTAACTTTGCTTTTCTTTTTATTGTTGCTATGCTCTTGTGCTTTATCTGTTTTATCAGGAAAATAAGTATTTACAGGCACTTTCAGAATTTGACCTACTCTTATATTGTCATTTTCAGTAAGTCCGTTTAGTTTTTGAACCTCTTTTATTGTCGTATGATGTGAGTGTGCAATGGAGTATAAAATATCTCCACTTTTTACCTTATATTCTACTATTTTTACCTTTTTTGGCTTATTAGCAGATGCTATATTGAATAGTGTACCCAATACAGCAATAATAATTATCAACTGTTTTATTATCATTTGTTTCCTTCTATTTGTTATATAGTTTGATTAAGCTATATACAAATACAAATATAACATTGGATAAATAATAGAATATAAATGATATTAGTAAATATATAAACGGAAAATTAACAGTGTAGAGAAAGAGAATGGCGGAATTACCCGCCCAAAGAGTTTTATACGAGTTCTATGATTGCCATTTCGGCAGCATCGCCTCTTCTAACTCTTGTTTTGATAATTCTTGTATAACCACCTTGTCTCTCTTTGTACTCAGGGGCAACCTCTTCTACCAATTTTTTGGTAGCTGTTTTATCCTGAAGTTGTGCAAAAACTGCTCTGTGTGCATTAAAATCACCAGCAGATGCTTTTGTAATCAACTTCTCATAATATTTTCTCAACTCTTTTGCTTTTGGAAGAGTAGTCTCTATTCTTCCATGCTCAGTCAGAGCTATTGCAAGATTCTTCAACAGGGCAGCTCTATGCTGAGACTTTCTGCCAAGTTTACGATATCCATGTCTATGTCTCATGGTGATCCTTTATTCTTTTAATTGTGCAATTTTTTTAGCTAGTGCATTTTTTGTATCTTCATCAAGTACAAAATCACTACCAAAACCTCTATCTGCAAGCACTTCCTGTATTTCAGCAAGTGAACGAGAACCGAGATTTCTGATATTTTTCAACTCTTTTTCACCCATCATAACCAACTCGCCTATATACTTGATACCTGCTCTTTCAAGAGAATTATAACTTCTGGCACTAAGTCCAAGTGTATCAATAGGGACTATAAATGATTTAAGCTCATTACCTCCGATACCTGCGATATCACTTGATACGCTAAGGTCTAGATTTAGTATTGAGCCAAATACTGACAATTGCTGATTCATTGTCTTTAAAGCATTACCAAATGCTTCTACAGGTGTAATCAAACCGTCAGTCTCAATATCAAAAACTATCTTCTCATAATCCGGATTATCTTCTACAAGCACATTTTCTATAGAGTAGTTGGCCTTTCTTACAGGTGTAAAGAATGCATCAATGGCAATAGCATCGCTGTCTATGCTGTCTCTCAAATCTTCACTAGGTACATAGCCTATACCTTTGGCTACTTCCATAGTAAAGTTAAGCTCTGCATCCTCATTAAGAGTAGCGACTACAATATCACCATTTACTACTTCCAACTCATCAGTATTTAATTCCGACGAGAGTATCTTTCCAGGTCCTTTGAAGCTGTAGCTAACCTTGACCCTCTCTCCCATCTCCTCTTTGATCTTAAATCTGATACTTTTAAGATTTATGATAAAGATGGCAATATCTTCATGCATACCTCTGATTGAATCAAATTCATGTGCTGCTCCTTCTATCTTGACAGATATTGGAGCATAACCGATAGAGCTTCCTAGAAGAAGTCTTCTCAGAGGATGGGCCAGCGTAACCGCATATCCACTCTCAAACGGATATGCAACCACTTGTGCTTTTGTCGGACTGATTTCATTTATCTCGACTTCAGTCGGCAAAAACGGTGCAGTTTTTATTTTTCTCATAATGCTAGCCTTTTAATGGTTATTACTTAGAGTAAAGCTCAACAATTAGACGCTCTTCAACAGGAATTGACACCTCTTCTCTTTCTGGAACTCTCTCAAATATTCCAAAAAGTTTGTCTTTATCTACATTTACCCACTCAACCATACCAGTCTGATTGGTTAGCTCCATAGCTCTGATGATTTGAGGGTTTGTTTTACTCTTCTCTTTGATTTCAATTTTTTGACCAGGTTTTACTCTGTAAGATGGGATATCAACTCTTCTGCCATCTACAAGTACATGACCATGATTTACAAGCTGTCTGGCAAATGCTCTGGTAGTAGCAAATCCCATTCTATATACGATGTTATCAAGTCTTTGCTCTAGAAGCTGAATCAAAAGCTCTCCGGTATTACCCTCTCTTCTGTTTGCCTCTTTAAATAAAGCACGGAACTGCTTTTCACTCAATCCATACATAAATTTGGCTTTCTGCTTCTCTCTAAGCTGAAGACCGTATTCACTAATCTTTGCTCTTCTTTGACCATGCTGACCTGGAGCATAAGGGCGTTTTTCAAGAGCACTCTTACCTGCGAGTCTTCTCTCACCTTTTAGCCCTAGATCTACGCCGAGTCTTCTCTCGAGTTTTTCAACTGGACCTCTATATCTTGCCATATCTATTACCTCTTTCTATTTTCTTCAAATACTGTAAAAACTTTTATTTGCCCGTTTGGGACAGCTATCTTATACTCTTCTCTTCTTAGGAGGTCTGCATCCGTTGTGAGGAAGCGGAGTGATATCTTTGAGGAATGTTACTCTGATACCCTCGATTGCACCTACAGACTTGACAGCCGTATCCCTACCGGAACCGGGTCCCTGTACTTTTATACCAACCTCTTTTATGCCATACTCTTTTGCTTTGTTCATAGCATCTTCTACAGCCTGCTGAGCTGCATACGGAGTAGATTTTTTACTACCTTTGAAGCCTAATGCTCCTGCACTGCTCCAAGTAAGTACATTACCCATCTCATCAGTTACAGTGATAACAGTATTGTTAAATGTCGCAGCGATATATACTACGCCCTTAGCTACACTCTTTTTAATCTTTTTCTTAGCCATTTTTCATTGCTCCTTACGCTGCACCGACAGTTTTTCTCTTACCCTTACGGGTTCTGGCATTTGTTTTAGTCTTTTGACCTCTAACAGGCAAACCTCTTCTGTGTCTTAGACCTCTGTAGTTACCGAGATCCATAAGAGTTTTGATATCCATCATTACTTTTTTACGAAGGTCTCCCTCCACCATGTAATTCTCTTGAATCTCTTTTCTGATTGTTGCCGCTTCAGCATCTGTAAGCTCATATACTCTCTTGTCATAGCTGATACCTGTAGCATCAAGTATCTTTCTTGAACTTGTAAGACCTATACCGTAGATGTATGTCAAAGCATACTCCATTCTTTTGTTCTTAGGTAGATCTACACCTGCAATTCTTGCCATGCTTATCCTTGTCTCTGTTTATGCTTTGGATTTTTACAAATCACTCTTACTACACCCTTGCGTTTGATTACTTTACAATCATCGCACATCTTTTTAACCGATGGTCTGACCTTCATTGCGGTCCTCCTATATTTTCTTTGCACCGATGTATATATTCATTTTATAATGAATGTTGCGTGGATGGCTGAGATACTGCCTCTCCAACCCTTATCGTGCCGGTGCATCGCCTGATAAAGATTCTTCACGCAGTTTACCGTCATTACAGTTGCCTGAAACAGACGGGCAGAGATTATACTGAAAAATATATTAAATTTAGATTATGCAGTATTTATAAGATATGGAGAGCTTCAATTCTTTATTTCATGAGAATTTAGTCCCACTCTTTTGAAGCTCACCTTTTTTGTAAGGTCAAAGCCCACATCCAAAGTAAATTACACTTAAACAAAGTTATTTCAAGTTATATATTCTCTTTAAATACTCCATTCTGCTACCCATATTGAGCAGTAACATATCAGCAAGAACTAGTGCTATCATCGCTTCACATACAATCGAACCTCTAACAGCTACACAAGGGTCATGTCTGCCTTTGAGTTTATATTTGATACTCTCACCGTGTATATTGATACTCTCTTGCTCTTTAAATATTGAGGGAGTAGGCTTGAAATATGTTTTTACTGTAACTGTATCACCGTTGCTGATGCCTCCAAGTATCCCCCCACTATGATTGCTCAAAAAACCATCAGGTGTAATACCGTCATTATTTTGGCTCCCTTTGACTCTACAACTCTCTATACCATCACCAATCTCAACCGCTTTGGCAGCATTTATACTCATCATGGCATCTGCTAAGATTGCATCAAGCTTATAGTATATTGGCTCACCAAGTCCAACAGGCACACCGGTAGCTCTACACAATACCGCTCCACCTACTGAATCATGACTCTCTTTGGCATTAACTATGGCTTCTTTCTGTTTAGCTTCAATATCTGCATCAAGTGCATTAATTTCACTCTTCCGGGCATAATCAAAATCAAATCTACTCTCATCACCTCTGATACCGTCTATCTCAAATATTCCGGCTTCTACTTTGATACCAATTTCCTTGAGCATCAGTTTGGCTACTGCTCCGGCTGCTACTCTTGCTGCTGTCTCTCTTGCTGAGCTTCTGCCTCCGCCTCTGTAATCTCTGATACCATATTTGTTCCAGTATGTAAAATCAGCATGTCCGGGACGGAATATATCTTTGACATTATCATAATCTCTACTCTTTTGGTCACCATTAAAAATCACCATAGCTATCGGTGTACCTGTGCTTTTGCCCTCAAATACACCTGAGAGTATCTCTACTCTGTCAGCCTCTTTTCTGCCTGTTACCAAATTACTTTGACCAGGGCGTCTTCTGTCAAGCTCTGACTGAATAAAATCAACATCTATATCAAGTCCGGCAGGAATACCATCTACTATACAACCTATAGCTTTACCGTGTGATTCACCAAATGTCGTAAATCTGAATCTTTGACCAAAGCTGTTCATTATTTACTCTCTTTTTTCAATTTTTGCAAAGCAATCTCTGCTGCTTTCTGCTGAGCCTGTTTTTTACTTCTGCCTTTGGCTTTTGCTATCACTTCACCATTTAATACCACTGCCATTTCAAACTCTTTTTTATGATCAGGTCCTATTGAAGAGAGGAGATTATAATCCGGTGTCATACCGTGAGTAGCTTGTGTCAGCTCCTGTAAGGCAGTTTTGTAATCTTTGCAAAGAGTATCCAAATCCATCTTGGGATAACTCTCTTTCAAAAGCTTCTCCACTATATCTCTGCTTATTTCCAATCCCGCTTCAAGATATACTGCACCGATTACGGCCTCAAAAGCATTGGAAAGAAGAGAGGGTTTGTTTCTACCATCATTATTCTCTTCAGCCATAGATAAAAATATATAATCTCCCAATCCTATTTTTCGTGCCAGTAGTGCAAAACCTCCCTCATTCACTATAGATGCTCTCATTTTGGATAAGACACCCTCATCTTTGTCTGGAAACTCTTTGAAGAGAAACTCTCCCACTATCAAATCCAGCACTGCATCACCCAGAAATTCCAGCCGCTCATTATTGTAAGGCTTCTTATAGCTTTTGTGTGTAAGAGCCTCAATAATCAATTGCTTATTCCCAAACTCGTAGCCCAATCTACTCTCCAACTGCTTGTAATCTCTCATTTGGCCCCTTTATATTTATTTGCATACTCTTTGGCTATCTTGTCACACTCCTCATTTTGAGGATGACCATTATGACCTCTCACCCAAGTAGCATGAATATTGTGAGAAGATGATACTTTTAGATACTCTTTCCACAATTCAGGATTTTTAACTTTTTTAAAATCTTTTTTTACCCACCCATCCAACCATTTGTTTATAGCATTTGCCACATACGAGCTGTCTGTAACCACTTCCACTTTACATGGCTCTTTGAGAAGTTTTAAGCCCTCAATCACACCCTTTAATTCCATTCTGTTATTGGTAGTATAACTCTCACCACCACCATAAATCCTGCGTTTGCCTTTATACTCCAAAATTCCACCATATCCTCCAGGTCCGGGATTACCCAGACTCGAACCGTCACAGTAGAGTTTCACCTCTTTCATATCTTCGTTTTTCAAGTGACTCCTCTATCTCTATTGAATTTATAGCCATACATCCGGGGCATCTGTTAAAAGACACAGGATAACTTCTCTTACACTCTTTGCATAGATATGAAAACTCCAAATCACCTTCAGAGTATCCGCCTTTTCTGGCAGAGCATAGGATATCTATGGCAAAAATACCACTCTCATCACTGCACTCTTGTATATCTCCCCGTGCAAAATATACAGCCTGTAGCTTTTTTGATGATTTAATTATATCCAAATGAAGTTGGGAGTATGGAAGCAACCATAAGATATCAATCACATCTTCGACCCTATCCTCACTGATTAGATTCCATGCATTCTCAGGGGCTATTGCAAAGAGTTGACGCAAACTCATTCTGTATATGGATATATCATCATTTACTATCTCTAAAATAGCATCTTTTCTTTCTGTTGGAGTCATACTTCTGTCACTCAATACTCTCTTGAGTCTCAAAAAACGCCTGATAGCAGATATATCTTCACCCTGTGCTTCAAGTGCATCAAGAGCCTCCATGGCACTATCTATATCTCCCATCTTTTCATACAGACTCTCTAGACTGTATAGTATATCTTTTCGTCTGGGATGTCTTTTTATCAACTCTTCAAAAATATCTTTGCTTCTTTGTAAAAATCCTGCACGCATATATACTTTGCCCAAATATATCATCAACTCATCATCATTTGTATGCCGTATCAAATACAGACAGATACTTATGCTCTTGTCATACTCTCCGCTCTTTTCATAAGCCTTTGCAAGCATTACAAGAGGCTTTATCATACTCTTGTCAAATACCATATTATCTTCATCAAGACTGCATGAACCGCTGTCAAATCTGTCTATAAATCCAAAAAGTGATTTTTTAAGCTTCTCCTCTTTGTAAACACTCCAGCCGTATGAAGCTATAGATATTGCCAATATAATCAACATAATAATAATGATACTGAATATAGGGTCTCTGTATCCCGGTAAAAAACTGTCCAAACTCTTCCCTCTTCTTTGATTTAGATATCATAAGATTATAGCAAGTTAGAATATATCACAGAGATAAAAAAATCGCACTATTATGACAAGGTATGCAATTTCACTGCCTCTATCACTTCGGATACTCTGTTTATATTCCAAGGTATCTTCAACGCATATACAGGTATCTGATTGAGTATATTACTAAGCAAGAGCATTCTATCTCTTGGAATTGTTCTATAAGTAACAAAAAGTGATTTTGCAAGATGCTCAAAAGCCTCTATAGCTGAAATATTGTCTATTTCTATCACACTATCTTTATTGACTCTTTTTAATATAAATATACTTCCTGTCTCTTGAAATCCGGACAAATATCTATCTGTAAATATTCCCAACTCTCTCACTCTTCTGTAAGGTCTTCTAAACGGATATGAAGATACACTATAAATATTCTTATCTTTGCTTATTATACCTATTGAATCATCACCGATAAGTTTGTAGCCTCTTTCTACAAAGGCATTTGCCAAAGTCGATTTCCCTCCGTGAGTCGGAGCCAAAAAGATAACACTTTTACCGTTTATATCTACTCCTGAAGCATGAAATATACTCATTTTATGACTGTAATCAAGCGAAAGAGGCAAGAATGTATGAAGTATCCAAAAAAGCAATTCCAAAACTCCACAGGAGTATGTATAATAAACTATATTGCCATCACCTTCCCAGCCAAGCTTGACTCTGTCTCTCACTTCCAATGCCCATCTGTGGCTACCTTCATTTGCAAAGGCTTCTCGACTAATAGATACTCTTGCTTCTTTGCCTGAGAGTTTACTCCACTCATAAACTTTGCCGTATTGCCAAATATCAAAATCATCTACTTTGATAAATTTGATATCAGCAATACTCTCAGATGATATAAAATTTTTTATATTTGTATTGTTTGTGAAGATTAAATTATGCCCAAATATCGAGTGATTAAGCATACTGTATATTATACTCTGTATTGAATGAAGTTTATAAAAATTTTTAACATTATCCGGAAATATGCAGGACTGAAGTCCTGCTTCCGAAATTTTTAATTATTATTTGTATCTAAAAGTAATTCTACCTTTATCAAGGCTATATGGAGTAAGCTCCACTTTTACCTTGTCTCCCGGTAGAATTTTTATGTAGTGCATTCTCATTTTTCCGGCTATGTGACACAGGACAATATGCCCGTTATCCAACTCCACTCTGAAAGTAGCGTTGGGAAGTGCCTCTACAACTTTGCCATCTATCTCAATTACATCATCTTTTGCCAAACCTGTCTCCTTCTTACTCTCTTTAAGGTAGCGTCAATATGACTGCTTTACCATCTACTACAGCCACTTGATGCTCATAGTGGCTACCTCTTTTGCCATCACTACTCACAACAGACCAGTTATCTTCCAATAGCATTGGCTCTGAACTCTCTTGACAAACCATAGGCTCCAAACAAAAAACCATTCCATTTTTGATTTTTGGTCCCTGCTTTGGTTTGCCTTCAAGATAATTTGGGATATTAGGCTCATCATGAGGTTTTGCTCCTATACCGTGTCCGCAATAATCACGCAACGGTACAAAGCCATATGACAAAATACTATCTTCAAGAATTTGACTCAATTCTTTAAATCTCATTCCCTGTTTTATAGACTCTATTGCATCAAAAAGTGTCTTTTTAGAACACTCTATCAATCTATTATCTATATCAGATATTTCACCAACAGGCATAGTGATAGCCGCATCTCCATAATAACCTTCCAATTTACTGCCAATATCAATACCAAGAATATCACCCTCTTTTAATACAGTATCATCAGGTATTCCGTGAATGATGACTTCATTGAGTGATGTGCATACAGCAGAGGGGAAGCCGTAAAGCCCTTTAAAAGAGGGTTCGGCTCCAAGATTTCTCAAAAACTCTTCACCTAGAGCATCTACCTCTTTGAGTGTCATTCCAGGCTTTACTACCCCTTGAAGATACTCCAAAGTTTGACCTACTACCGCACCGGCTCTGCGCAGTTTATCTATCTCAGCCGGTTTTCTAAGTGGTATAGCCATTACAGACCTACATTCCCAAGTGTTTCATACTGATTCATCATTCTTTGGGCTTCAATTTTACGCATAGTATCAAGAGCTACCTGAACTACAATCAGCACAGCTGTTCCACCAAAATAGAATGATGCTCCCATAGTATTTATCAAAATAAACGGCAGTGTCGAAATAACAGCCAAATATATTGAACCCCATACAGTCAGTCTGCTTGCTACCTCATTCAAAAATGCAACTGTTTTCTCTCCAGGTCTGACTCCTGGTATAAAGCCACCCTGTCTTTTGAGGTTATCAGCAATATCTTTGGCATTAAATGCAATAGAAGCATAGAAAAATGCAAAGAATATTACAAGCAAAAACATTACAGTATTGTAAACCAATCCCCCCGGATGTAATATATCAGCTACTGATGTGACCATCTCATTTGTGCTTGATTGAAGCAGAGTAAGTGGAAACATCAAAACAGCACTTGCAAAAATCGGAGGAATAACACCTGAAAGGTTTACTCTCACAGGAATGTAATTCATTACTCTCTTATGCTGATTTTGCATAATAGTTTTTCGTGAGTAACTGATTGGTATTCTTCTCTCTCCTAGCTCTACATATATAATTATTAGTATCGTAGCTACCATAATGGCAAATATCGCCAATACTACCAGGAAATTCATAGTTCCGGCATTTACCGCTGCTATTGTCTTGCCGATTGCTGATGGAATACCAGATACAATACCTGCAAAGATTATCAAAGATATACCGTTACCGATACCCTTTTGGGTAATCTGCTCACCAAACCACATTAGCATCATAGTCCCCGTTAGCATAGAGAAAACTGCCAATACTGTAAATTCAGTCGGATCTATCATCACTGCACTCTGACCATGGGCACCTTTCATAGCAGCAAGTCCCATAGATACACCGACAGCCTGAACAACAGTTACAAATATTGTTCCATATCTGATGATTTGCATATATTTTTGCATTCCATCTCGTTCTTTTTTCATCTGTCCTAGTGTGGGGAAAGTTGCAGCTAGAAGTTCCATTACAATTGCTGCGGTGATATATGGCATTACACCGAGTGATATTACGCTCATCCTTCTGATGGCATTTCCGCTAAACATATTAGCCAGCCCGAGGGCGTTGTTGGCGTTTTGGTCAAAAAAGCTTTTGATTACACCAAGGTCAACGCCGGGGATGGGGATATATGCTAAAACTCTATAGGCAAAAAGAAATCCGAGTGTTATCAGGATTTTCTGAGTCAAAGCATTGCCCATATTTATTTCCTACTTGTTGTTACTGCATCATCCTTGATCTTAGAAGCCAAATCTTTAGCTCCTGTGCCGATAAGTTTGACTCTAGTTACACTCTTGCTGAGTTTATGAACACTTTTAATACTCTCAAGTGTAATCTCTTCAAGCTCAGCTACAGCTTTGATGCGATCAACATTGATTACATAAGGCTTCTCAACTCTTGAAGTAAATCCAATTTTTGGAAGTCTTTTATAAAGTGGTTGCTGACCACCCTCAAAACCTCTTTTTCTACTGTATCCAGTTCTGGATTTTTGACCTTTTTGACCTCTACCCGCTGTCTTTCCTGTTCCTGACCCTTGTCCACGACCTACTCTTTTAGTTTTGTGAGTAGAACCGGGAGCGGGTTGAAGATTATGCAAACCCATATATGCTCCTTAGCCTTTGATTCTGGTAAGTGCTTCTATTGTGCATCTAACCAAGTTGTTAGGGTTATTTGACCCGATAGATTTAGCAATTACATCTTTGATACCGGCAAGTTCAATTACTGGACGAGCAGCACCACCGGCGATTGCTCCAGTACCCTCACTTGCAGGTTTTAGAATAATTCTGCTTGAATTATATTTATGCTCAATATCATGAGCAATAGTAGTACCTTTGATATTGATTTTTACCAAATTTTTAAATGCATCATCAACAGCTTTTTTGATGGCATCTGGTACCTCTTTTGCTTTTCCATATCCATAACCTACTGTTCCGTTCTTGTCACCGATAACTACCAGTGCAGTAAAACGGAATCTTCTACCACCCTTAACAACCTTGGTCACACGACCAATGTTAACGATTGCCTCTTCGAAGTCTTCTCTATTTATATTTTCCATATCACTATCCCTTAAAACTTGATACCGGCTTCTCTGAGTCCGTCGGCAAATGCCGCTACCACACCATGATAAACATAACCGTTTCTATCAAATACGATAGTCTCAATTCCAGCACTCTTAAGCTTTTCAGCCATATCAGCAGCTACTGCTTTTGCACCTTCTGTAGTAGAGCGAACACCCAATTTGTTACCGTCAGAATAAGCAAGAGTATGAGCTTTGTCATCATCTATAGCTTGAGCATAGAAGTGTTTGTTTGATCTAAACACTGTAACTCTAGGCATCTGGGCAGTTCCGTGAATAGAACCTCTTGAACGGCGTTTTCTTTGAGCGTAAACTCTGTTTTTCTTTTTTTGAACACTTTTCAACATATCAACGCTCCTTACTTACCTGCCGCTTTACCGGCTTTTCTGATGATAACTTCGTCAGTGTATTTAACACCTTTGCCTTTATATGGCTCAGGTGGTCTAAATCCTCTGATTTCCGCAGCAACTTGACCTACTTGCTGTTTATCTGTTCCACTTACAGTAATGATATTTTTCTCAACCTTTATATCAATACCTTCTGGTATCTCATAATTGATTGGGTGAGAAAATCCGAGCTGTAGCTCAAGAGTTTTACCATTTACATTTGCTCTGTAACCAACACCGTTGATCTCTAGTGACTTGCTAAAGCCCTTGTCCAGACCAATTACGATATTGTTAAACAATGCTCTGTAAGTCCCCCAAAATGCTGAAGATTGTTTAGAGTCATCTTTTTTTGTAAATACTACTTCGTTATCTTTAACTTCGATATTTACTCTACCATGAGTCTCTAATCTCTTCTCAATTTTACCTTTGGAAGCTACAAGTGCAGTTCCGTCCAATTTTACATCTACACCACCCGGTATTGATACGGGCTGTTTTCCTACTCTTGACATAGTTTTACCTCCCTTACCAGATGCTACAGATTACTTCGCCGCCCTTGCCGAGCTTGAAAGCTTCGTCATTAGGAAGCACACCTGCACTTGTAGATACAATCAATGTTCCATAACCGTTTTTAAATCTTTTGATCTCATCTTTGCCTTTGTAGATTCTTCTACCAGGTTTTGAGATTCTTTTGATTTCATTGATTACACTTCTACCGTTATCGTCATACTTCAAAACTACCTTGATGCTCTTTTTAGCACCGTCTTCTTCTACTGTATAACTCTCCAAATAACCCTTGTTTACAAGAATAGAAACAATCGATTCAATCATCTTGGAGTGTAACAGTGTAGTAGTCTCCAGTCTTCTCTGAGCCGCATTTCTTATTCGAGTAAGAGAGTCTGCAATATTGTCTGTCATCATCTTTTACTCCTTGATTACCAGCTTGCTTTACGCATGCCAGGTATTTGACCCTCTGAGGCCATTTTTCTCAAACATATACGGCAGATACCAAAATCTCTATATACAGAGTGTGGTCTTCCGCAAATGTTACAGCGTGTGTATGCCTGAACACCAAACTTAGGCTTTCGCTTCTGCTTGGCAATCATTGATTTCTTAGCCATTACTTTCTCCCTTTAGCAAAAGGCATTCCAAGCTTTTCAAGTAGTGTAAATGCCTCTTTGTCATCTTCGCTAGTAGTTACTATTGTGATATTCATTCCGTGAGTCTTCATGATATTATCATAAACAACCTCTGGGAACATCAACTGCTCATCAAGTCCGAAACTGTAATTTCCTCTACCATCAAAACCTTTTCTAGGCACTCCTCTAAAGTCTTTTACTCTTGGAAGTGCAATAGAGATAAGCTTATCGAGGAAATTATACATATTTTCGCCTCTTAGTGTAACTTTGATACCACTAGGAGCTCCCTCTCTGGCTTTAAAACCTGCAACAGATTTTTTAGCTACTGTAATTACAGCTTTTTGTCCGGCAATCAGTGAGATAGTGTCAGCCATATTTTGGATAAGCTTACTGTCTCTACCCTCTTCACCGGCACCTACGCTGATAACAATTTTTTCAAGTCTTGGAGTCTGCATAACATTCTCAATTCCAAGCTCTTCACGCAGTGCAGGGACGATGTTTTGATACTTATCTTTCAATCTGCTCATCTATCAGCCCTCTACTTTCTTTACATTTGAGATATGAATAGGCATCTCTTTGTTTACAAATCCGCCCTCTTTATTCTGCTCACTAGGCTTGATTGCTTTTCTAGCTATCTTACACCCTTCTACGATAACAGCATCTTTTTTGGTAAGTACTTTTAGCACTGTCCCTGTTTTACCCTTGTCATCTCCGGCGATTACCATTACAGTATCGCCCTTTTTGATTTTGAATTTCTTTGCCATTACCAAACCTCCGGTGCAAGAGATACAATCTTCATAAATCCTGCATATCTAGTTTCACGGCTTACCGGTCCGAAAATTCTTGTTCCGATAGGCTCTTTTTTATCATCAATAATTACAGCTGCATTATCATCAAATCTAATCAAAGATCCATTTTCTCTTTGGATCTCTTTTTTAGTTCTAACAACAACAGCTTTAACAACTTTACCCTTCTTTACTTTACCGTTAGGGATAGCCTTTTTTACAGATGCTACAATTACATCACCAACTGAAGCGTATCTTCTTTTGGAACCACCCAATACCTTGATACACATAATCTCTTTGGCTCCGCTGTTGTCAGCTACATTAAGTCTTGTAAAACTCTGTATCATTCCGACTCCCCTTTCTTCACGATTTCAGTGAGTCTAAAGGCTTTGTTTTTAGATAGAGGTCTGCACTCTATTGCTGTAACAACATCGCCTACATTAGTCTCATTCTTCTCATCGTGAACAAGATATTTCTTGAATCTTTTTACGGTTTTGTGGTATCTTGGATGAAGAACTTTTCTCTCCACCAATACCGTAGCGGTCTTGTCACCGGCTTTTTTAACAACCGTTCCCGATATTACTCTCTTTGGCATAGTTACACCTTTACTTCGATCTTGCAGCGTTAATTGCTGTCTTGATTCTAGCGACATCTTTTTTTGCCGCTCTTAATTCACTTGTATTGTTAAGTTGCATAGTCTTTAACTTAGCTTTTAAAGTGAACACTTCAAGCTTCTTCTCTTTTAGCATATCCTGTAATTCAGAAACGCTCTTATCTTGCAAATCAGTATATTTCATTGCTATCTTCCCTTGAAATAATTTTCGTCTTGAAAGGAAGCTTGTGACATGCCAGAGTCAAAGCCGCTCTTGCAAGCTCCTCATTGACACCCGCCATCTCAAAGATAATTCTTCCGGGTTTAATATTCATTACCCACTTTTCAACTCCACCTTTACCTTTACCCATTCTTGTCTCAAGAGGTTTTTTGGTAAGTGGCTTATCTGGGAATACTCTAATCCAAGTTTTACCTGTTCTGCTTACTTTTCTTGTCATAGCAATACGAGCTGATTCGATTTGTCTAGAATCAATTCTACCATGCTCTACTGCTTTGATGGCAAATTCACCGAACTCTATTCTGTTTCCACGGAAGGATTTTCCTCTGTTTCTACCCTTCTGTTGCTTTCTCCATTTAGTTCTTTTTGGCATCAACATAACTATTCACCTCTTCTTCTAGATGGTCTTCTTCCGCCTCTTGACTCTTTTGGCTCAGGCTGAATACCTTTTTGGAGAACCTCTCCTTTAAATATCCAAACTTTGATACCAATAATTCCGTAAGTAGTCAATGCTTCTGCAAAACCGTAATCGATTTTCGCTCTAAGTGTATGTAGAGGCACTCTACCCTCCAAATACCACTCAGTTCTTGCCATTTCAGCACCACCGAGTCTTCCTGCAACTTGGACTTTGATTCCTTTTGCACCAGACTTCAATGCACCCTGAATAACTTTTTTCATAGCTCTTCTAAATGCTACTCTTCTTTCTAGCTGAGTAGCAATATTCTCAGCTGCAAGTTGAGCTGATGCTTGAGGTCTTTTCTCCTCTTTGATATTGATAGCAACATCTTTGCCTATCATCTTTTGAAGTCTTGTTTTTAGATTCTCAATATCTGCACCTCTTTTACCGATAATGATACCAGGTCTTGCAGTTACAATTGTGATTCTAATTTTTTTGACTGTTCTTTCGATGATAATATTGCTTACACCAGCATAGAAAAGCTCTTTTTTCAAGAACTTTCTAATCTTATGGTCTTCTGCAATGAAGTTAGGAGAGCGGTCCTTTGCAGGATACCAGCGAGACTCCCAGTTGCGGTTGATACCAAGTCTGAGTCCTATAGGATTGACTTTCTGACCCATTTACGCTTCCTTTCCGTTCTCTGTATTTGCCTCTGCTGCCGCTTTTGCCGCTGCTTTAGCATTTTTCTCAGTCGCCTTTGGCGCTTCAGCTACCTCTACCATAATATGTGAAGTAGGCTTGAGAATTCTTGTAGCAGTACCTCTTGCTCTGGGTCTCCATCTCTTCATTACAGTAGCTTTATCAACTCTACAAGATGTGATTACCACTTCTTCTGGCTCATAATCACCGTTTGCAACAGCTGAAGCGATTACTTTACTGATAATTCCTGCAGCTTTATTTGGCATAAACTCAAGTGCTGCAATAGCCTCTTCGGCATTCATTCCCTGCACTTCTCTAGCTACGAGTCTAGCTTTTGTCGGAGAAACTCTTACATATCTTAATATAGCTCTGCTCATATTCTTATCCTACCTTCTTCTGGACACTACCTTTGTGTCCTTTGAATGTGCGTGTCGGAGCGAACTCACCGAGCTTATATCCGACATGGTTTTCAGTTACATATACAGGAACGAACTGTCGTCCGTTGTGTACATTGATGGTAAGACCAATCATCTCAGGAAAGATGACTGAGCGTCTTGACCATGTTTTGATAGGCTTGTTTGAGCCCTCTTCTTTAGCCTTTAGTACCTTTTTCATCAAATGGTCATCGATGAATGGTCCTTTTTTCAATGATCTAGCCATTTATCTTCCTCTTACTTTTTCTTCTTTTTTCTAGAGATGATTAGTTTATCACTAGCTTTTTTCTTACGAGTCTTGTAACCTTTTGTAGGCATACCCCAAGGAGATACCGGATGTCTTCCAGAGTTTGTTTTACCTTCACCACCACCGTGTGGGTGATCGATTGGGTTCATCGCAGAACCTCTGGTTTGAGGTCTGATACCTCTGTGTCTGTTACGACCCGCTTTACCGATTACCATATTGGCAAAATCTTCATTACCAATCGTTCCGATAGTTGCCATACATTCACCAAGAATATATCTCATCTCACCAGAAGGTAATCTCAATGATACATATTTACCATCTCTACCCATAATCTGAGCATAACCACCGGCACTTCTGGCGATTTTTCCACCCTGACCAGGATTCATCTCAATATTATGCACAAGAGTTCCCACAGGGATATTCTTTAGCTTCATAGCATTACCAGGCTTGATATCCAAACCGGCTTCTGCTGCCATTACTGTATCGCCTACTTTTACACCTTTTGGCTGAAGAATATATCTCTTCTCACCATCTGCATAATTAACTAGACAGATTCTACAGTTTCTGTATGGGTCATACTCAACAGTAGCTACTTTACCTTCGATACCAAATTTATTTCTTTTGAAATCGATAATTCTATAAAGCTTTTTAGCACCTGCTTCTTTATGTCTTGATGTAATTCTTCCGTAACTGTTTCTACCTGCATGTCTTGGTAATTTTTTAAGCAGACTTCTTACACTTGCCTTAGCAGTGATGTCGCTACTGTCAATTACCGTCATAAAACGACGAGCAGGAGTTATAGGTTTAAATGTTTTAATTGCCATGCTATCCCCTTATACCGCTAAGCTTTCTATCTTGGCGTCTTCAGGCAATTTGACATAGAATTTCTTGCTATCGGCTCTTTTGCCCTCGATACCCTTAAATCTCTTTACCTTACCATTGACTCTCATAGAGTTTACTCTCAACGGCTTGATACCGAAATACTCTCTAAATACCTCTTTAAGAGCATTTTTAGTCATTCTAGGAGTTGTCTGGACAACGATTACGCCATCCTCCTGAAGATCAATAGTCTTTTCGGTATATATAATTGCTTTAATATCTGTAATATCTGCCATCTTAACTCTCTTTCGTCAATTTTTCCCATACAGCTTTTTCTATCACGATAGCGTGATATGCAGCTACTAGGTATGCATTGAGTTCATTCTCTTCAATCAAATAACTCTCTTGAAGGTTTCTAAATGCCAAGAATGTTTTATCATCTATCATCTCTTTGACTACCAACAAGTCTCTTTGATTGAAACCATCTACAAATGCTTTAGCATCTTTTGTCTTGCCAGACTCGATAGATACACTATCTACTACAAAAAGCTTCTCATTGGCAGCTTTTTCAGCCAAAGCGTGCATAAGAGCAAGTCTCTTTTGCTTTTTATTTACTTTTTGAGTGTAATTTCTATCAGTTGTAGGACCAAATACTACACCGCCACCTCTGTAATGAGGAGCTCTGATTGAACCTTGTCTAGCTCTACCGCCACCCTTTTGTGCAAAAGGCTTCTTACCGCCTCCGCTTACTGCTGAGCGGTTTTTTGTTTGAGCAGTATTTGCTCTCAAATTAGCTGCATAAGCTTTACAGTAGAGGTATAGATTGTGTGGATGAACCTCAAGAAAGCTCTGAGGCAAATCTGTTGTTTTTATTACTGTTGCGTTACTCATTTAACAATCCTTACCAGACCTCTAGCACCTTTGTGTCCAGGAACGGCACCTTTTAGTACTAAGATACCATTTTCGGCATCATAAGAGATCACTTCGTTTTTAACTGTATTTTTTTTGTTTCCGTATTGACCGGGCATTTTTTGACCTGGTTGAACACGACCTGGCCATTCACACATACCAATAGAACCTGGAGCTCTGTGGAATCTTGAACCATGAGCACCTGGACCACCGGCAAACCCGTGTCTTTTAATAACACCGCTAAAACCTCTACCTTTGCTGTTAAAGCTAGTCTTTACCAGCTTAGCTTCAGCCAAAGCATCAGCTTTTAAATCACCTGGTTCAGTGCCTTGGGCTACTTCAAGAGTCATAAATTTGTTAAACTCTTTTGTGATGCTGTATTTTTTCTGCTGACCTTCAATAGCTTTATTAATTTTTTTACCGCTATTGTAAGCAACAATCGCTTTGCCATCTTCCCTGACTTCACATACCTTCGCTTCAACGACTTTCAGCAAAGTAACAGGTACGCTTGGCACATCGATAGTTCGGCTCATACCGATTTTCTCTACGATAAATTCCATACCCTACTCCTTACTTGTCCATTGATCTAATCTCGACTTCTACTTCTGGAGCGAGGTCGAGTTTCATAAGCGAATCGATTGTGTCAGGTGTAGCTGATACAATGTCAATCATTCTACCGTGAATACGGATTTCAAACTGCTCTCTACTATCTTTGTTGATATGAGGAGAACGAAGAACCGTATATCTTTTAATCTTCGTAGGCATCGGGATTGGCCCACGAAGTTCAGCACCTGTGCGTCTGACTGCATCTACAATAGCAGCAACTGATCTATCCAAAACACGATGATCATAAGCTTTAAGCTTTAATCTAATTTTTTCCATAATTTCCCTTATAAAGAACTCGTAGGATTACTCCTACATAAAATTTGGAGACGGAATTATAGCTATTTAAGTGTATGAAAGAGGTTAAAAAGAGTCTGTTTTTTATAATTTTTTGGCTTATTTTTTCCTTTTTAAAAGGAAAAAACTAATAAGATTATACTCTTTCAAATGAATATCACCTATTTTAAAATCCTGACAAATCAGCATTTGACAAAGATGAAAATAATATCAGGTATGCTAATATCTTTTTTAAATAATTTTGTTTTACTATCCGATATTACGCATATTAGTTAAAATAACTATAAATTTACTTCGGAGGCAGGACTTCAGTCCTGCACAATGCGGGGTTGAACCCCTGCCTCCTATGCTATATTGTTCAATATAATTTTATATGCGTAAGATCAGTTATAAATAAAATCGATAAATAATAAAAGTGATTTAAATTGGATAAAAAACCGTTGGTATCAATATTGATACCTTTATATAACAGTCAAGAATTTATAGCTGAGACTATAGAGTCTTGTCTCAATCAGGCATATAGCAATATAGAGATAATTATCGTAGATGACGGTTCTACTGACAGTAGTGCCAGGATTGTGCAAGAGTATGCCCATAAATATAAAAATATAAAATTTTACTGCCAAAATAACGCAGGAGCTCCAAGAGCCAGAAATTTGGCATTTGAGAAATCCAAAGGTGAATATATACAATATCTAGATGCGGATGACCTGATGTCTGAAAACAAAATATCTGCTCAAATAGAAATAGCCAAAACATATAACTATGCCCCCGATATAATCTTTTCATCAAAGTTTTCATATTTCAAAAAGAGTATAGAAGATGCAAAATATTTCAAACAAACTATAGATAAATCTTACAGAAGCGGAATGGATTGGCTGAGAGATTCATGGTCCGGTGGAGGTTTCGGCGTGGTTATGGGATGGCTTACACACAGGAAACTGATTCAAAAAGCCGGAAAGTGGGATGAGACTCTTAAAAAAAATCAAGATGGTGAGTTTTTCTCAAGAGTTTTGCTCAATGCAAAAAGAGTAATAATGACAGATAATACAATGGTATATTACCGTCGCACAGGCTCACACTCGATATCTGCATCACGAAGTGAAGAAGCTATATACTCTGTGCTTCAGTCACTGAAAAAGTATGAAAAAAATATAGAAAAGTTTAATAATAAACAACTCAACGAGGCACTGGCTATAATGTATGCCAACTTTGTCAAAGAGCATTACGGAATACACACCCATATAGTCAAAGAGGCTGAAAAAGAGATAGAGAAGCTGGGATTTGATATCAACAAATTACCCTATAGGGGTAAATTCGGTTATCTTGTATCCGGTATGGGATTTCACAATGCAGTGAAGATATACAGAGTATTAAAAAGAAGCAAATAATATGATACCGACTGTTTCAATCATAATGCCTCTGTATAATAAACAAGAATGGGTATCTGATACAATGAAGTCTGTTTTGAATCAGACATTTCAAGATTTTGAATTATTAATCATAGATGACGGTTCAACGGACAAAAGTATAGAGATTGTAAAAAGCTTCAATGATAATAGAATTAGAGTGATACATCAAGCAAACCAAGGAGTATCCATAGCCAGAAATAGAGGTATCGCCGAATCGAAAGGCAAGTATATAGCTTTTATAGATGCAGACGACATTTGGAGAGAAAAACACTTGGAATATATGATAAAAGCTTTTGAGTTGTATCCGGATATAATACTATCTGCAAACAGAATTGTCACCGTTCAAGAAGAAAACACTCACAAAAGAGTATCAGAGATAAAAGATATAAAGTATAGCTCACTTGATTATATCGATATGCTCTATAAAAACCGATTTTTAATACATATAGGGAGTGTATTGCTAAGAAAAGATATGATAGTAAAAATAGAGAGTTTTTTTGAAGATTTAAAAATGGGTGAAGATGTAAATATGCTGATTAGGATATCTTGCGAAGGTAAAGCTGTAATCAGTAACTATATAGGTATGATTTATCAACTTTCAGATACCCAGGGGGCTATGTTGTCTGATATTGGAGTGCGATACTTACCGAAATATCTAAAAGGTCTAAAAAGAGATAGATGCTCAAAAGCAAATAATCTAAAATTGAAAAAGTTTATCTTTACCGAATATCTCAAAAAGGCATATCAAAACAGGAAATATCAATTTGATATCAAAGAGTTGATTTCAAGAGATGCGGGAGAAGAGTACAGATTGGGAGCGTGGAGCATAATACCGTATCTTATCGTAAGATTTATGCCTAAAATTATATATAAAATATTGGGAAAGAAAAATCCATGATAAATAAAACTGTTATGATATATTCACCCGCATACTCTCAGTGGGGAGGAGGACATCTATATATAGATGAGTTATGTAAATTTTTAAATACAAAAGGCTTTTTGAGTGCCATTTTTACATCTATGCCGGAATACTTTCAATGTAATACAGTCATATTAGAAGAAGGGTTTTCGTATAAAGGCAGACTTTTAGAAGCTTTTAAAGTAGCAAACAAGTATAAAAAAAATTATAAAGTAATAATTTTAAACGATATCTCCTCTCTATGGCTGGCACCAATCTTTAAACTCTATGGATTTAAAGTTTATGGATTATTACATATGTATCTGCATAGAGGTAATGGTCAAGGACTTGGACATACAAGAACTCAAATGACGATTATCAAAAAAGCCTCAAAGTTTTGCGATCATATCTTCAGTGTAAACAAAGAAAATATAGATATTTTTGGTAAAGAGAAAGTTGTATTTATTGGTAATTTCATATCTAACTGGTTTTTTGAGTATGACAGACAAAGCAAAAAAAATTACGATTTTTTAATTGTGGCACGATTGGCAAAAGAGAAAAATATTCCCCTCTTTTTAAAAATACTATCCAAACTAAATAGTGAATATGGTAATTTTAATCTACTTATCGTAGGAGAGGGTGAAGAAAAGCAGAATATTAAAAACACTATGAAGCATTATAACCTGCAAAATGATGTTGAGATACGAGGATGGATGGATAGAAAAGATTTACCCTTTGTTTACGACAGTGCCAAATGTTTTGTAATCAGTAGCTATCATGAGGGATTTGCCACCACTCTGCTTGAAGCCCATGCAAGAGGCATACCTGCTATTGTAACGAAGAGCTCAGGATATTGCCCGGAGTTTGTAGAGGGATACGGAGAAAAAAGCGGTATAGTATTTAATTTGGAAGATACTGAAAATGATAAGTTTTATAGAGATATTATTACTCTTCTTGAAAATAGTGAAAAATACAGAGATATTTGTATATCAAAAGCAAAAGAGTTCTCTGAAGAGAGCGTGTTGGGCAAAATTTACAAAGCATTAGAAAATGAAAAATATTAAAGTCTCTTACATCATACCCTCTTTAGTAGAAGGTAGTATAAAGAAGATAATTAATACATTATTAAAAGGGAAAGGTTTAGATATTGTTACTAACAGCAGAATATTGGACGAATACCTTTTGCTTTTGATAATGAAAAAGGAATTATATTGTATATTATATATGATGCAAGACATTTAGAGGATTATTTCTCCGGTTTATCAAGGTATTCATATTCTGTATTAAAATCGTTAATTGAAAGCAATGAATATAGAAAACTTGAGATTATTTTAAATAAGAATTATGATTATTCAAAAAATCCTCTTTTCATACAAATACAAAATATATGTAATACAAAAGAGATTTTTGTCTATTTGGATGCACCTATTTTAAGTATCAAACAACATATTACAGTATCAAGGCATATCAATAGTAGTAAGTGTGATATTTATTTTTATCCTCATTTTGATATGCCAATTTTTGTCCGTAAAAAATCCATATTTGTAATTTTTGATCTTTTCCCACTAATATTGGAATCATATATATTAAAACTTTCATTTTTTAAAAAAATATATTTTAAAGCTGTAATATATTGGAATCTTAATAAGAAAAAAACTAATTGTATTACAATATCAAATACAACAAAAAATGATATTTTAAAGTTTTTTGGAAAAAAATACAAAAAAAAGATAATAGTAAAATATGCAAACTGCTATAGTAATGAAGGCTCCTCAAGTATGAATACTGATAATGAACTTATAAAGACAATAAAAAACAAAAGATATTTATTTTATGTTGGAAAAAGAAGGAGGCATAAAAATTTAAAACAAATGATAGATATTTTTGTTATTTTGAATGAAAAAAAATTATATGATGGCTATTTTTTTATTGCCGGTAATGAAACAAATTTCTATTTTGATTTAGAAGAGTATATTAAAAACAAGAAAAATATTATTATACTTGGTGAAATTCCTGATAATGAATTAAGTATAATGTATCAAAATATGGAAGCCCTCTTTTTCCTATCTAAATATGAAGGATTTGGTCTGCCTTTAGTTGAAGCAGCAAAATATAATAAAAAAATTATTGTCTCTAACAAAGGTGCTTGTAAAGAAATTGCTCCACCTTGGAGTTTGG
>WFNP01000042.1 GCA_015488535.1 Nitratifractor sp. | reverse complement strand
GCATTGGGCATTGGGCATTGGGCATTATTATTGTATATATAAATACCCAATCTATTATAGATTGTATAATGGACTTTTGTATCAAGTTATTAGATTTTTATAACTATTTTTTACTGCTTGTTTCATTTCTATACGAAATATATTTTCTAATGCCTATTGCCCAATTACTAATATATAACTATCTTCGTATGTCTTTTTCCATATCTTTTGATGAGACTGTATAGTTTTTTTGCATTTCTTGGGTGTATTCTCACACAGCCGTGAGAGGCTGGATGTCCAAGGTGTGATATTGAATGAGTGCCGTGTATGGCATATCCTCCTTTGAAAAATACAGAATATGGCATGGGAGAATTATGATATTTTCTGGAGTAGTGCATTCTTTCAAGAGAGCGTGGATGAAATACTCCTCTTGGAGTCCAGTAACCTCTACGGGCAGTAGATACGCTCCAGCCATATACTCTGCTGTTGTCTAGATATACACTCATCCACTGCTTTCTTTTATTGACATATATTTTGATTATATGTGATGTAGGATTCTCAAGTGTTTTCATCTTCAGATACATATATGCATATTTGTCCGGCATAGGGTATATGATTTGTTTTAAAGACAGATACTGCTGTGGTGTATATTTCAACTCTTTTTTAACAGAGATATTATTTTCACTCTCTGAGTTGGATATCTCTTTTAATGATAGATACTTTTTAGGATATAGAAACTTTTGAGGATACTCCACACTCTTTTGTCTATCTGTCGATGTCTGTTTTATACTATGCTTAATGGTATCTAACTTATTTATAAAAGATGTCTCTTCTTTATCTATCAGTGCCAGTTTTGTATTGTCTGCATGAATAATACTTATAGCTGATATTATTCCTACTATCAAGCCAACGCTTCTTTTAATCATTTTTTATTACTCCCATTCCCCTTTATATACAAAACATTTTATCTTAGAAGGTATAAAAAATGGTGATTATTTTATTAGTTGAGTATAATTACACTATTCAATGAGTTAGTGGGTAACTCATATCAAGTAGTATTAAAATTTGAATATAATAAAAAAGGTAAAACAGTATGGATATAGTAGAGATGGATAAAGAGTATGTGCTTCACTCATACGCCAGAAATGAGACCTCTTTTATCAAAGGTAAAGGTGCAAAACTTTACAGTGATGACGGTAAAGAGTTTATAGATTTTGCCAGCGGTATAGGTGTAAGCAGTGTAGGACACGGCAATGAGAGATTAAGCAGTGCAATATGCGAACAGGCTAAAAATATTATACATATCTCAAACTTGCAAATTATAGAACCTCAGGCAAGGTTAGCTAAAAGAGTGGTAGAGTTAAGTGGCTACGATATGAGATGTTTTTTTGGAAATTCCGGAGCAGAAGCTAATGAAGCGGCTCTGAAAATTGCTAGAAAATATGGTGAAAGAGAGTTTGAGCAAAAGAGATTTAAAGTTATTACTCTAAAATACTCTTTTCACGGCAGGACCATTACCACAGTCAAAGCCACAGGTCAAGAGCAGATGCACAAGAGCGATTTTTCACCATACCCGGACGGCTTTGGGTATGTAGATAGTATAGATGCCATATATGAAGCAATAGATGATAAGACAGTGGCAGTTATGATAGAGCTTGTTCAAGGTGAAGGCGGAGTGGAGCCATTTGATAAAGATGAGGTCAAAGCATTGGCAAAATTCCTAAAAAAAGAGGGATTGCTTTTGATAGTAGATGAGGTTCAAACCGGAGTATATCGCACAGGTGAATTTTTGGCATCAAATCTGTATGAGATAGAGCCAGATATCATCACTCTTGCCAAAGGGCTTGGAGGAGGTGTTCCTATAGGTGTGGCTATGACAAGCCTAAAAGATATATTTGAGCCAGGAGACCACGGTAGCACATTTGGAGGTAACTATCTAAGCACAAGAGCAGGACTTGAAGTAGTAGATATCTTGGAAGATGAGTATAAAAGTGGTAATTTAAAAGAAAAAATTGATTATTTCAGCTCATATCTTGATAGAGTCTCAAAGAGTATGCCAGAGCTTTTTGTCTCATCAGTTGGAGTTGGACTTATGAGAGGACTCAGAGTAAAAGATGCTAATACTCAGGGCAAAATCATAAATGAAGCATTTAAAAAAGGTGTGATAGTATTAAAAGCAGGTAGAAATACAGTGAGATTTTTACCGCCTCTTACAATCACAAAAGAGGAAATTGATGAAGGGTTCAAGCGTTTTGAAGAAGTTCTTATTAACATTTAGTATAACCATAGTACCAATATTAGCTGATAGTTTATTACCAAACTATCTGAGTGATGAAAAAAATTTGATACTCCAGTATAGTGATGAGTTAAATACTCTAAATAGCTCTATTCTTAGAAAGAGTTGGATATCTCCGGTTATGATAGAGTATAGTGACAGCAAGATGTCCAACAGCTCTCAGCGAGATGGCACAGATAGAGTATGGAGTGTAGCAATTGACCAACCGATATTCAAATCAGGTGGTATATACAGTGCTATTAAGTATGCCAATGCTTTTGAAGATGCCAATCGTGCCAATATAGATATTCAAAGAAGAGCATTAATAAGTTCGGCTATTGAGACACTCTTTAATATCAAAAAGCTGACTCTGCAAATCAAACAGGCTAAATTATTGGTAACTAATGATAATATAGATGTGCAGAGAAAAAAAGAGCAGTATTTAGCCGGAGTAATTGACAGTAGCTTCCTAAATCAAGCTATTTTGCAAAGAAACAGAGATAAAACACAAATTCTGGCTCTAAAACTGGCATTATCAGAAGCAAAGAGTGCATTTATCAAACTTAGCGGAAAATCACCAAAGGGCTTTAGGTTGCCACATTTGAAATTGATTGCTAAAGATAGATATATATCTAATAATATTGAAATCAAACAGAAAAGACTTGAAAATATATCAGATGACTATAAAATATCTACTACTATGTCAAAATATCTGCCTACTGTTTCGATATTTGGCAGATACAGTGATGAAGACAACGATATGGGAGCATTCCCCTCACACTACAAAGACAGCTATTATACTACCGGTATCAAAGTAGATTTGGCACTAAATATAAATGCTCTTGAGGATATAGAAGCTTCAAGAGTAAATTATATGAAATCAGCTGTAGAGTTGCAGGATAAAGCCATAGAAGCCAAACAGGATTATAACAGTGCCATATCCGAAATCAGACTGATAGAACAGAAGATTAAACTAGCAAGAGATGATTACAAACTCTATAAAAGTCTGCTAAAAAGCACCATAGAACAGGCTCATGCCGGAACAAAAACCAAACTTGATATAAAAACGATGAAAAACTCTATGAATATATCGTTAATTGATGCAAGAGTATATGAGATAGAGAGACAAATAGCACTGCTCAAACTTTACAGCAAGATAGAAGATTAGTTATTGGTTATTGGTTATTGGTTATTGGTTATTGGTTATTGGTTATTGGTTATTGGTTATTGGTTATTGGTTATTGGTTATTTTATTATATATAAAAATATATTTTACCATAAAACCAATATACCAATATACCAATACACTAATATACTAATATACTAATATACTAATAACAAATATACCAATACACTAAATTTACGGAGATTTAATTTGAAAAGATTTAGCGAATATATGAATGAGTGGCTGTATGCCAATGACGGATATTATGCCAAATTTAGGGACATAGGCAAAGGTGGAGATTTTTATACTGCTGTAAGTACAAGTAGATTTTTCGGTGCATCTATTGCCAATAACTTTTTGAAACTCTTAGATAATGGCAGAGCTAATAAAGATGCTTGGATTATAGAGATTGGAGCTCACAGGGGCTATATGATAGCTGATATGATAGAGTGGATATATGGTAAAAATCCATCACTAATAGATACTCTAAATTTTGCCACAGTTGAGAGAATGCCAAATGTAGCAAAAGCTCAAAGAGAATATTTTGCCAACAGATTTGGAGATGATATAAAGATTCATCAATTCAGTTCAATTGATGAGGTAGAGGGTGAATATATCTATTTTGTATCCAATGAGATATTTGATGCCTTCCCCTGCGAACTCTATAATGATGGCAGATTGGCTTATATCGAGCAGGAGGCTGTTTTATGGCAAGAAGCAGGAGAAAAGTTTAAAGAGTTTGCAAAAAGATATAATCTAATCAGAGGTGAAATAGCTATAGGGTATGAAGAGTTTGCCAAATCTGTATCAAACAGTGCTAACAAAATAGATTTTGTTACATTTGATTATGGTGAAGATTATGTTAGAAATGATTTTTCTATAAGAGTATATCAAGAGCATAAAACTTTGCCGTTTTTTGATGAAGAGTTGGACTTAAAAAGTAGTTATAAAAGAGCTGATATTACCTATGATGTAAATTTTGCCCATTTGCAAGATGCTTTTAAATTAAACGGTATGCAAAAGGTAGCTTATAAAACACAAGCCAAGGCACTAATTGATTTTGGGCTTATAGATATGCTTGAAGAGTATGCATCTATGAGTAGTTATAATGATTATTTAAGACAGGCTGAGAGAGTCAAAACTTTGATATCCCCAACCATAATGGGAGATAGATTCAAGATGATTTGGGTGAGTAAAGGATAATTTAACGCGAGTCTCGGATAAGAGATAACTAAGTGCAATTCACTTTGGGGGGGGTGGGGCTTCAGCCCCACAAAAAAGATGAGTTTCCAAAGAAGTGGGACTAAAGTCCCCGTATAATAACAATGTAGAGTATTTATTTCTTTAAGAAGATTGGGCTTAAACGAGACTCGCGTTATTTAAAATTATTTAGCTATAAATAATCCAAGACACAAATTGTCAGTTATTTTGTATATACTTATAAATGTTTAGGATAGTTGCTTTGATGCCAAATAGTTTCAGAAAAATAAAGGAGAAGCTATGATTTACTTTACAGACCATGCAGTTAAAAGGATGAATCAAAGAGGTATTACAAAAGAGATGATAGATTTGACTATCGAATATGGACACTATCATAAGGATAAAATTATTCTAAAATCCAGAGATATAAAAAGTATTATTAAAAAAGTATCTAAAGATATCAAAGTCAAATTAATGAAACTTTTGGATAAAGGAGGTCTGATAGTAGTCTTGAGCGATGAGTGTGTAGTAATCACTGTATATAATAAATGGAAAAAATGAAAACTTCAAATGGTCGGAGTGACAGGACTTGAACCTGCGACCTCTACCACCCCAAGGTAGCGCGCTAGCCAGACTGCGCCACACCCCGACAAAAATCGGAAAAATATTATCCAAAAGAAGCTGAATATCAAATTATATTGTATTCAGCTTCCAAACACTATTTGTCTTCAAAAATAATCAAATCGTATCTGCTCTTTTTGACTACTGCTTTGCCTGTAGGGACAGAGCCGTGTCTGTTTACTCTGCTGAGCTCTTCTCTGAGATAATCTATCTCTTTCTCCATCTTTTCCATCTGCTCCTTGAGTCTCAAAATCACATCGACTCCCGCCAGGTTTACACCCATATCTCTTGTGAGCCTCAGTATCATTTTCATCTTGTCTATATCTCTCTGGGAGTAGAGTCTCATCCTTCCCTCTGTCCTGGCAGGCTCTATCAATCCGTCTCTCTCATACTGTCTCAGGGTTTGAGGGTGGAGGTTGAGCATATTTGCCACCACGCTGATTAGATAGACCGGTTCATCATAACTGTGCATATCTCACTCCTTTAGGCTTCAGGTAATTTCTCTTCACATACAGTTCTCAACTCTTCGGGCAAAGAATCCACATCAGGTAAAACAATATTGGCTACCAAAAACAGATCTCCTTTGATACCTGTGCGTCTGTCTGTAAAACCTTTGCCCTTGAGTCTGAATTTTTGACCGTTTTTGGTATTTTTAGGCACTTTTAGAGTAACCTCTTTTTCCGGAGTATCGACTTTGATTTTACCACCAAATAGAGCAAATTTCAACGGTATATCTATCGTTTTATAGAGGTCATTGCCTTCTCTTTTATAATCAGGTGACGGTGCGACATCCACAGTAATAAGAAGATCGCCTTTTTGTCCCTGATAGCTTCTGCCCTTGCCTCTGACTCTGAGTGTCTCTGAGCTTTTGATACCGGCAGGAATTTTGATATCAAAACTCTCACCTTCTGAATTGGTGACATGATATTTCCCACCGTTTACAGACATCAAAAATGGTATTGTAATTCTTTGTTTCTCATCCAAATCCATAGCTCTGCTACCACCAAAACCGCCAAAGCCTCCATGACTGCCTGAGAATCCTCCGCCACTGGAGAAACCTCCTCTTGAAAATCCTCCTCCGCCACCGCCAAACATAGCTCTTAGTATCTCTTCGATATCTATATCACCACCCTGGCTTCTGGCAAAATCACTGAAGTTTTGACCACCAAACATTTGATCACCAAACTGGTCATATTTGGCCTTTTTTTCAGGATCGCTCAAAACTTCATAAGCGGCATTTATCTCTTTGAATTTCTCTTGAGCATCCGGATCTTTATTGATATCAGGATGATATTTTCTTGCTAATTTTCTATAAGCTTTTTTTATCTCTTCGGCAGAGGCATTTTCGCCTACTCCCAATGTTTCATATAAACTTTTTGACATATTGATTCTCCTCACTTTAATAAAATAATCATAATTTATTAGTTTTTTAATTCTTAGGTGAAATTATATCAAAAAAGTTTAGTGTATGTCAATCAAGGTTGATAATTACTCTTATTTATTATTCACCAAGTGGGATAAAGTCATTCTCTTCTTCATCATAATATAAAATTTCACCATTTGACAAATCGTAATACCAGGCATGTAAAAATAGAGTCCCATCCTCCACTCTTCGTTTTACTGCTGGAAATGTGGTCAAATTTTCCATCTGAAAAAGTATTGATACCTTTTCTGCAAACTCTCTTTGCTCACTTAATGAAGCGTTTGGAAACTCCTCTTGAGCCATCTCTTTGGCAGGTAATCCAAGCTCAAGCCATTTGATAGTATGAATATTTTCATCACTTACTTTATGCTCTAAAAAGCACTCTTTTATGGCTCCACAGTCGGAGTGTCCGCATATTATGATATCACTTACTTCAAGATGAGATACAGCATACTCAATAGCTGAAGCGGTGGAGTGAAAATCATTATCCGGACTAAATGGTGGCACAAAATTACCTATATTTCTGACAATAAACAGATCCCCCGGACCACTGCCTGTAATCATTGCCGGCATCACTCTTGAATCACTGCACCCAATAAAGAGAGCTTTTGGGTTTTGTCCCTCATTTACAAGCTTTTTAAATCTATTTTCATTCTGCTTGAATTTCACACTTTTAAAATATCTGTGTCCCTCTTTTAATTCATTAATCTTTGGCATAAAAATCCCTTTGATATTTTTAATAGATAAGTTATACATAACCAATAACCAAATATTTATTGGATAAAATATATCCTAATTTGCTAAATCTCAGTTTATAAATATAAGGAGAATATATAATGAATATTGATTTTAAAGAGTTGGCCAATACCTATGGGACACCGCTTTATGTGTATGATTTTGATGCAATGGCTAAGAGTTATAATGCTTTAAAAGAGGCTTTCAGTGGTCAAAAATCTTTGATAGCTTATGCAGTAAAGGCTAATTCAAATCTATCAGTTATTGAGCATTTTGCCTCTATGGGTGCAGGGGCTGATTGTGTGAGTATTGGAGAGGTCAAAAGAGCTATGAGTGCCGGAGTTGAGCCATATCGTATCATATTTTCCGGAGTTGGTAAAAGAGATGATGAGATACAAGAGGCACTAAATAGAGATATTTTGATGATAAATTTAGAGAGTGATGCAGAGATGAAGAGGGTAGAGATGATAGCCTCAAAGATGAATAAAGAGGCTAGAATTTCTATAAGAGTAAATCCAGATGTTGATCCCAAGACTCACCCTTATATCTCTACGGGACTGCACGAAAATAAGTTTGGAGTCGATATTGATACAGCCAAAAGAATGTATATCTATGCCAAAAACTCCAAACATCTTGATCCTGTTGGTATTCATTTTCATATTGGCTCTCAACTTACAGATATTGAGCCAATCAAAGAGGCTTCTGTGATTGTGGCTGATTTGGTTCGCTCACTTTCAGCTATTGATATAGATATCAAATTCTTTGATATTGGCGGTGGAATTGGTATCAAATATGAAGATGAAGTTACAATAGACCCACAAGATTATGCAAATGCTATAAAAAACGCTATAAAAGGGCTTGATGTAACCATAGTATGTGAGCCGGGTAGATATTTAACAGCAAATGCCGGATATCTACTTACAAAGGTATTGTATGAGAAGGTAAATGGCAATAAAAGATTTGTAATTATTGATGCGGCTATGAATGATTTAATTCGTCCATCTCTATATAAAGCATATCATAAAATAGAGTTACTTGATAAAAAAGAGGATAGTGATACCTCAAAAGCAGATTTGGTTGGTCCAATATGTGAAAGCGGAGACTTTTTAGCCAAAGATATAGAGCTTCCTGCTACTGAACATGGTGATTTAATTGTGGTTTATAGTGCCGGAGCTTATGGCTTTACAATGGCTAGTAACTATAATACAAGAGGTAAAGTTGCCGAGGTTGCCTGTGAAGGTGGTGAGTGCCGACTCATTCGTGACAGAGAGAGTTTTGAAGACCAGATTAGACTTGAAAAAGCATATTTAAAAAATGCAAGGAGTTGATTATGACTCTTGAGGAGTTGAGAGAAAATATAGATAGAATAGATGATAAGCTACTTGATTTGTATAATGAGAGATTAAAGTATGTTCATGAGGTTGGAGTATTAAAAAACAGCACAGGAGCTTCAATATATCGCCCAGAAAGAGAGCAGGAGATTTTAGATAGACTTAAAAAACGAAATAAACAGAGTGGAGGAATGCTGACAGACAAAGCAATAGATGCCCTCTTTTTAGAGCTTTTTGCAGTGGCAAGAAATTTTGAATTACCTGAGAGAATTGCATTTTTGGGACCAGAGGCAAGTTTTACCCATCAAGCTGCCGAGATGAAATTTGGGGCTATGAGTTCATATCTACCTATACACTCGATTAAGGGAGTATTTAGGGAGGTAGCAAGAGGTCAAGCCAAATTTGGGGTAGTGCCTATTGAAAACAGTTTCAATGGAATAGTGAGTGATACAATAACCTGTCTTAGTGATTATGAGCTTAAAATCATCGCTGAGGTTATGGTAGATATTCATCATGTATTGGCTACAAAGGCTGAAGATATAAAAGATATCAAAAGAATATATTCTAAAGATATAGCTTTTGGTCAATGCTCTCAGTTTTTATCTGATACAGGGCTTGATATGGTAGAACAGATTCCTGTAGAATCTACTGCAAAAGCTGCTCAGATGGCTGCTGAAGATTCTAACAGTGCTGCTATTTGCTCAGAGGTAGCTGCCAAACTTTATCAGTTGCCAATGCTTTTTGAAAATATTGAAGATGAGGGTCATAACAGAACAAGATTTTTTATAGTAAGTGATTTTGAAAATGCTCCAAGTGGTAGAGACAAAACTACTATTTTGGTAAAGCTTCCAAACAGACCAGGGGCTTTAGTGGATTTTTTGAATGATTTTAAAGAGGCTAAAATTGATTTGACAAAAATAAAATCTCATATTGTAGGTGGTATTTCAATATTTTTTGTAGAGTTTGACGGACACAAAGATGATGAAAAGATAAAGAAAATATTTGAAAAACATAAAGATTCTATAAAATTCCTCGGCTCGTATGTCAAAGAGGGAGATGATGTATAATAATTTAGTATATTAGTTATTGGTGTATTGGTAATTGGAGGCAGTAGGTTACCCCTACACGATGTGGGCTAAACTAATGCTTCTTTTTACAAATTAAGTTATAAATAACAAAGGATTTATATTGATAGAGATAAAACCATATATTAAAAATATTCCTGTATATGAAGCAGGTAAGCCTGTGGAGCTTGCAGTAAGAGAGTTTGGAATTGCAGAAGATGAAGTGGTAAAATTGGCTTCTAATGAGAATCCTCTCGGCACACCACCCAAAGCAGTAGAAGCAATTAAAAAATTTGCAAATAAAGCACATCTCTATCCAGATGACAGTATGTATAGACTCAAAGGCAAATTAGCCAATAGATTTGGGGTAGATGATAAAAATGTTATTATTGGAGCAGGAAGTGATCAGGTAATATCATTTATATCTCATATTTTATTGAGTGAAGATAAAAAGATATTAACGAGTGCAGTAAGTTTTGCAATGTATGATATATATGCTAAGCATCATGGAGCCAAAGTAATAAAGACAAAAAGTTATAAACATTTATCCAATGAGTTTATTCCATTGATTAAAGAGCATAAACCATCTATTGTATATATATGCACACCAAATAATCCAACCGGAGATGCTACTACAAAAGAAGAGATTTATAAAATCATAGAAGCTTCTTATAAAAGTGGAGCTGTTGCTGTGGTAGATGGTGCCTATATGGAGTATGCTTCATATCTTTGCAGTGATTATGAGATAAATCCAAAAGAGTTGATACAAAAATATCCAAATGTTGTATATCTTGGGACATTTTCAAAAGCTTACGGACTTGGTGGTATGAGAGTAGGCTATGGTATAGCCTCAAAAGAGCTTATAGAAGATATGATGAGAGTTAGACCACCATTTAATATAACTACTCTATCAATGGAAGCAGCAATATCTGCGTTGGATGATGATGAATTTATCAAGCAGAGTTTGGAGTTGCACTCAAAAGAGTTGATTAGATATAAAGAGTTTGCCAAAGAGAGTGGATTGGATTATATAGAGAGTTATACCAACTTTATTACATATTTAATGCCAAATGATTTAAACTCTACTGATATATATAAGTATCTCTTCCAAAGAGGAGTAATTGTCAGGGATTTGGCAAGTTATGGAATGAATGCTCTAAGAATTACAGTCGGCACAGAAAAACAGAATGATAAACTATTTTCTGTATTGAGTGAGGCAATCAAATGATAAAAGGCAAACTCTTAAAAAGGGATTGCAAAGAGTTCAAATCTATCAAGATAGAAGATTTTCCCCAAAAAGAGGATATAGTTATATTTGATGTACTCAGCTTTTTTCGTCATACAGATAACAGTTGGTTTGAAGAGTTGATTAAGGATTTGAATTTAAAAAATATAGATTCTGTAACTGCCAGAAAAGTTGTAACAGCGTCGCTTAGAAAGATGATGGAGGCTAAAAAGAGGTGAATATAAAAGATTATAATAATTCAGAGTTACAAGATTTAGCCCAAAAAATAAGAGAAAGAATACTTGATGTAGTGAGCCAAAACGGAGGGCATCTTAGCTCAACTCTTGGAGCAGTAGAGTTAATTATCGGTATGCATTATGTATTTGATGTAAAAAAAGACCCTTTTATTTTTGATGTAAGTCATCAAGCCTATGCTCATAAATTACTTACAGATAGATGGGATAGTTTTGATACACTTCGCCAATTTGACGGAATATCAGGATACACCAATCCAAAAGAGTCTCCTTATGATTATTATAAAGCAGGTCACAGTTCTACATCTATATCTATAGCAGTAGGTGCAGCAAAGGCTATTAAATTAAAGGGTGAAGATAGAATACCTGTTGTAATGATAGGTGATGGAAGTATGAGTGCGGGAATGGTATATGAAGCACTTAATGAGCTTGGCGAAAGAAAGTATCCGGTAGTTATTATATTAAATGATAATGAGATGAGTATAGCCAAACCTATTGGAGCAATCAGCAGATATCTATCTCGTGGTATGGCAGGACCTTTGTATCAAAAGCTTAAAAAAAGAACAGAATCTATGTTGGAGATGTTGCCAGAGAGTGCTACATATATGGCAAAAAAGTTTGAAGAGTCATTTAGATTGATTACTCCGGGTGTATTATTTGAAGAGTTGGGATTGGAGTATATCGGTCCAATAGATGGGCATGATTTGGAGTCTGTTATAGATACTTTGGAGTTGGCAAAAAATATGGGTAAGCCGGTGATTATACATGCTCAGACTGTTAAGGGCAAAGGGTATGAGATAGCAGAAGGTCCTTTGGAGCATTGGCACGGTGTAGGGGCATTTGATAAACAAACCGGTAAGCCTCTATCCAAAAGCACTAATAAAAGTGCTACCAAAATTTTTAGTGAAACTATGCTCAAACTTGCCAAAAAAGACCCTAAAATAGTAGGAGTAACAGCAGCAATGCCCGGAGGCACAGGTTTATCACCACTGCTTGAGATCTATCCGGATAGATTTTGGGATGTGGCAATTGCAGAGCAACATGCAGTTACTTCTATGGGAGCATTGGCAAAAGAGGGATTTAAACCATACTGTGCAATATACTCTACATTTTTACAAAGAGGATATGACCAGGTAATACATGATATAGCTTTGATGAATTTAGGGGTTACTTTTGCAATAGACAGAGCCGGTATTGTAGGAGAAGATGGAGAGACTCATCAGGGGGCTTTTGATATATCTTATCTTAGATTGATTCCAAATATGACTCTGATGGCACCATTTAATGAAGATAGTTTAATCAAGGCATTAGAGTTTTCAGTAGATTTTCCTACGCCTTTGGCTATCAGATATCCACGAGGAGCCTTTATCTCTGATAATTTTGAAGTGCCGGAGTATGAAATAGGTAAATCTCATCTTATCAAAGGTGATGGAGATATTCTATTTATAGGTTATGGTAATGGTGTGGGTAGAGCATTGAAGTGTGCTGAAATTTTAGAAAATGAAAATATAAAAATATCTATTCTTGATTTGAGATTTGTAAAGCCTCTTGATAAAGAGATGCTGTTGAGTTTAGCCAAAGATTATGAAGATTGGTTTGTATTTAGTGATGGCACAAAAATAGGCGGGGTTGCGAGTGCAATAGAGGAGTTGTTTAAATCAGAAGATATATCTTCTCCCAAAATTACTACATTTGAGTTTGAAGACAGATTTATACCACATGGTAAAACTTCACTTGTAGAGCAGAGTATGGGATTGACTCCACAGCAGTTGGCAAATAGAGTAAAAATCAGTTTATAAGTTACCATTTTATGGTATAAAGCAATCTTAAATAAATACTAAAAAAGGATTTGGTATATGTCAAATGAATACATTTTTACCAGTGAATCAGTAACAGAGGGACATCCTGACAAGATGGCAGACCAAATTAGTGATGCTATATTGGATTATATTATAGAAAGAGATAAAAATGCCAGAGTAGCATGTGAGACACTATTAAGCAATGGATATTGTGTAATAGCAGGAGAGCTTAAAACTCACACTTATGCACCTATGCAAGATATTGCCAGAGAGGTAGTCAGAGAGATTGGATATACCGATGCCAGTTTTGGATTTGATTATAGAAGTGCAGGGGTATTAAATGGTATAGGTGAGCAGAGTCCGGATATCAATCAAGGGGTTGATCAAGAATCGGGTGATATAGGAGCAGGTGATCAGGGGTTGATGTTTGGTTATGCTTGTAATGAGACCAAAGAGTTGATGCCTTTGCCAATACTACTAGCTCATAAAATTACATCTAGACTTGCTGAGGTTAGAAAAAACGGCACACTGCCATACCTTAGACCAGATGGCAAAGCTCAGGTTAGTGTATTATACAGAGATGGTAAGCCAGTTGAAGTAAAAACAGTGGTAGTATCTACTCAACACTCTCCGGAAGTGGATCAAAAGACTATCCATAAAGATGTCAAAAAAGAGGTAATTGAAGCAGTTATTCCAAAAGAGTTGATAGCTGATGATATTACTTATCATATCAATCCAACAGGAAGATTTGTAATAGGTGGTCCACAAGGAGATGCAGGACTTACAGGAAGGAAAATTATTGTAGATACTTATGGTGGCAGTTGTCCTCATGGAGGTGGTGCATTTTCAGGTAAAGACCCTACAAAGGTAGATAGATCAGCAGCTTATGCCGCCAGATATGTGGCCAAAAACCTGGTAGCTGCAGGAGTGGCAGATAGAGTAACTATTCAGATAGCTTATGCTATTGGAGTAGTTGAACCGGTATCGATTATGGTAGATACACACGGCACATCAAAGATAGAAGAGTCTAAGTTAGAGCAGTGTGTCAGAGATATATTTGATTTGAGACCAATAGGTATTATTAAATCTTTGGATTTGCTAAGACCTATATATAAAAAGACAGCAGCTTATGGACATTTTGGTAGAGAGTTGCCGGAATTTAGTTGGGAAAAAACAGATAGAGTTGATGAAATTCGCTCATACTTAGGCTTGTAATGTTTCAAAATTTCACACTGTTTAAGTAGAAAATGAAATTTATATTATTAAAGAGTCATTTAAATATCTTTTGATATAGTGTGATTACAAAAACAAAAAAGGAGAACCAAATGGCAGTAAAAATTACTGATATTTGTATTAACTGTGCGGCTTGTATAGATGAGTGTCCAGTAGAGGCAATTGTTGATGAGGATGATAACCCAACAGGTGAAGATATCTATTATGTATATGCTGATAAGTGTGTTGAGTGTGTAGGTTATCATGACACTCCAGCTTGTGCTGAAGCTTGTCCGACTGAAGGCTGTATCGTTTGGGATGAGTGTGCAGAAGGTGCTACTTGTAAAGATGATGTTCCAGCAGAAGCTAGAGCAGAGAATACTCCAGTAATCGAAGACTAATTTTCTTCTTCTATCCGGCTTTTGCCGGATACTATTTATATTCACTTTTTAATTAAACATTTTTTAACCGTTTATACGGTATTCTTTCCGCCAATTTCTAAATTTAGGATAAAACAATTATGGAACAAACATTATCGATAATCAAACCGGATGCAGTGGCTAAAAATGTCGTAGGAAAAATCCTTGACAGATTTGAGAGTGCTGGACTCAGAATAGCAGCTACAAAAAAAGTGCAGTTGAGCAAAGCAGATGCAGAAGCATTTTATGCTGTTCATAAAGAGAGACCTTTCTTTGGTGAATTGGTTGAATTTATGATTTCAGGTCCTGTTGTAGTATCTGTATTAGAGGGTGAAAATGCAGTAGCCAAAAACAGAGAATTGATGGGTGCAACAGACCCAAAAGAGGCAGAAGTCGGGACAATCAGAGCAGATTTTGCTGACAGTATAGATGCTAATGCTGTTCATGGAAGTGACTCATTAGAGAATGCTGAAATTGAAATAGCATTTTTCTTTGCAAAAAGAGAGATACTTTAATTTTGAAGATTGCATTCCACAAAATATCAAGAAGACCTGTTGAGATTGAGCATACTTTAAATGGTTGTCATCTCAAAGGTGATATAAAAAGAGTATCTGCCCATGAAGTAGAGTTAAATGCTACTTTAAATGGAGTTACTCAACTCTATTGTGATAGATGTGGTAAAAGTATAGATAGAGATATTAATACAAAATTACAATTAAAACTATCCGATAGAGCAGTTGGAATGGATGATTTGGATACAATTGAGTTTGCTGATGGATTTGTTGATTTTGATTATCTGATAGATAGTGAAATCAATCTTCTCTCAGCCGGATATAACTACTGCTCAGAGTGCAAGAGCAGCAGTGATGAATTGGATATAGAGTATTAAACAAAATTAGAAAGGATTTACAATGGCAGTACCTAAGAGAAGACACAGTAAAACAAGAGCAGCGAAGAGAAGAACACACTATAAAGTGACTCTTCCAAGACCTGTAAAAGATGAAGATGGCACATGGAGAATGCCTCATAGAATGAACCCTACAACAGGTGAATATAACTCAAAATGAGTAACCAAAAGCTCATTCGCGTCGCAATAGACGCGATGGGGGGCGATTATGGTCCCGAACCGATAATAGAGGGCTGTATCCAAGCAATGGATGAACGCCTTTTTCAGCCTATCCTCGTAGGTGACAGAGAAGAGATACTTTCATATATTCCCCAATACTATCTTGAAAAAGTCGAAATTATAGAAGCTTCTGATGTAATAGATATGCATGATCAAGCTACAAATGCTTTGAAAAGAAAAGAGTCATCTATCTACAAAGCTGTAGAATTGGTCAGAGATGGCAAAGCTGATGCAGTAGTCTCTGCCGGACACAGTGGAGCTACAATGACACTTGCTACTCTAAGGATTGGAAGACTACCTCATATTAACAAACCAGCTCTTGCTACACTTATGCCAAATACAGAGAGTAAAAAGACTCTTGTGTTAGATGTAGGTGCAGTAGTTGATTGTAAGCCACTTAATCTATATCAATTTGGTGTAATGGGAGCAGCTTATGCTCAAGAGGTGATGGGTATAGAGTCTCCAAGAGTAGGGCTTTTATCCAATGGCGAAGAGGATAGCAAGGGTAATGATTTGACCAAAGAGGCTTTTGGTATGATGAAAGAGCTTCCAGGCTTTGTAGGTAATGTAGAGGGTAGAGATATTTTTAATGCAACTGTGGATGTAGTAGTTACAGATGGCTTTACCGGTAATGTACTTCTCAAAACCGGTGAAGGTGTAGCTATGACAATACTTTCACTTATGAAACAGCAGATACGCAAATCTCTACCAGCCAAAATAGGTGCATTACTTATGAAAAAGAAGGTATTTGACAATCTCAAAAAACAGATAGATTATGCTGAATACGGCGGAGCTCCACTGCTTGGTATAAATGGTTGTGCGATTGTAAGTCATGGTAGCAGTAACAGCAAAGCTATCAAGAATGCAATCTTTCAGGCAATCAATTATATGCGTTCAGATGTAAACAAAAAGATAGAAGAGAGATTAATTCATAACGAAATAAACTCCTAAAAGCGGTATTATGGTAAAATAACCCATAGTTTCGGGCTTTAGCCCGAGCCGAATAAGGAGTATCATGACAGATAATAAACTTCAATACGCGTCTATGCGTTCAATAGGTGCATATATCCCAGAAAAAATTTTAACTAATGCTGATTTTGAAAAGATGGTAGATACCTCTGATGAGTGGATAGTCAAACGAACAGGTATCAAAGAGCGACATATTGCCAAAGATAATGAATATACAAGTGATATGGCAGTCAAAGCCAGTGAAATTGCTATACAAAGAGCAGGATTGGAAAATAGTGATATAGATTTGGTAATTTGTGCCACTGTTACACCTGATTATTTTAATATGCCTTCAACTGCGTGTATAATATCTGCCAAACTTGGTATAAAAAATGTCCAGGCATTTGATGTATCAGCAGCTTGTAGTGGATTTGTATATGGTTTGAGTATAGCAAAAGCTTTCATAGAATCGGGTATGAAAAAGAATGTTTTAGTTATTGGTGCAGAGAAATTCAGCTCTATTGTAGATTATAGTGATAGAAGCACTTGTATCCTGTTTGGTGACGGAGCAGGTGCTGCTGTAATTTCAGTTACTGATGATAAGAATGAAGCGATTATAGATATCCATGCTTCAGCAGACGGCAGTTATGCTGACTTTTTAATGACTCCGGCACCAGGCAGTGTAAATCCTGCCAGTTGTGAAGTGATAGAGCAGGGGCTTCAATATGTAAAAATGAAGGGTAATGAGACTTTTAAACTGGCAGTCAAAACTCTGACAAAAGATGTCAAAGAGATACTCAAAAAGAATAAAATTGCTGTTGAAGATATTGATTTTTTTGTCCCTCATCAGGCAAATTATCGTATCATCAAAGCCGTAGGAGACTCTTTGAAGATGTCACCGGAGCAGACTGTAAAAACAGTGCATAAATATGGTAATACTTCTGCTGCTTCAATTCCTATGGCTATAAATGATATATATGAAGAGGGTAAATTAAAATATGGTGATACCATGCTTTTGGACACTTTCGGAGGCGGTTTGACCTGGGCAAGTGCCATACTGCCTTTTGCAGGTAAATAACGCGAGTCTCGTTTAAGCCCAATCTTCTTAGAGAAGTAAATATTCTACATTGGAGGTGGGACTAAAGTCCCACTGCTTTGGAAACTCATCTTTTTTGTGGGGCTGAAGCCCCATCCCCAAGGTGAATTGTACTTAGTTATCTTTTATCCTAGACTCGCGTTACTTTATAATAAATGAGTGTATAAACTAAAAATTATTGTATAGAAGAGACAGGGGGTTTAATCTCTCAAAAAATCATAACTGATGATAGATATATAAAAAAAGATAATTTAATATATAATAATAGAATTAGCGTAGATTTATAAGTGGTGGCGCGGGGCGGAATCGAACCGCCGACACAAGGATTTTCAGTCCTTTGCTCTACCGACTGAGCTACCGAGCCGTAAATGTGAGTGTAATTATATATAATTATTCTTAATTACGGCTTAAATTTTTGACAGTTTCTATAAAAATATCTCCTCTTTGTGCATATGAGCTAAATTGATCCAAACTAGCACATGCCGGAGAGAGTAGAGCTACTTCATCTTTTTGTATATTTTTGTCTATCTGATTTACTGCTTTTGCAAGTGTATCGCATTTGATAGCCGGCATATCTCTTTTTAGTGCCATATCGTATAGTTTTTGAGCGTTTGAGCCTATTGTATATATAGATGAGATATCATAATATTTCAAGTTATCCATAAAATTATTCATATCCACACCTTTGTCATCTCCACCTATGATTAAATGTATTTTGCTCTTTTTGTAGCTCTCAAGAGCCTGTATAGTAGCATCTATGTTGGTAGCTTTGGAGTCGTTTACCCATAGCCTCTCTTTAAAATCTCTAAACTCCTCTTGTCTGTGTCTGTCGAGTTTGAAACTGTTTATCTTGTCATAATCTACTTCATCAAAGAGTGTGCGGGTTACAGCAAGAGCGAGCAGGGCATCCATCTCAAAAGCGGCTTTGAAATCTATTTGCTCTCTGTCGATATTGAAAAACTCTGCCAAATCTGCACTATCTCTATACTCTACTACCCAGGCGGGAGTTTCAGGGATTTGCAATCCTGCCGGTATCAGAGCAAGTTCTCCCTCTCTCATTCTGGATATTACGGATATTTTGTCTGTAATATACGCATCTTCACTGCCGTGCCAACCGAGATGGTCAGGGGTAATCGGTAATAGTATATATATATTTGGTGATGCCTCTTTTGTATGGTGCAGGGTATATGAACTGGTCTCAAGTATCCATATGGGAGCTTCACTGTCCATATTAGCCAGAGGTGTGCCGATATTACCTCCACTGACAGCTCTTTTGTCTGCCAAAATATGAGTCAGCATCTGTGTAGTGGTAGTTTTGCCGTTTGTTCCGCTAATCCATACTGTATATGGTTTTTGGGGTATTGATATGCCGAGTCTTTTTCTGATATCTGTAGCACTATCAGATAAAAAGAGGTCATATTCGCTTATGGGGTGTTTGGCAGTGTAGAGCAGAGGATTGGAGGGTCTGATACTTGGTGTGAGTATCTCTATATCACTATCATTTGGCTTGAAAAGTGTAGATGGTTTTATAGTGAAGCCATTATTATCTATATACTCTTCTTTGATATTGTCATCGTAAAATATAGCCTCTTTGCTTATTTTCTTTGCTATGGCTTTTGTTGTTTTGCCGTATCCGAAAAAGCTTGTCTTCATTATCGTATCTTTAGAGTGATTAGTGCCAAAATATTGGCTATAAAGGCTATCATCCAGAAACGGACTATAATTTTATTCTCTGCCCACTTTTTCATCTCAAAATGGTGATGTATGGGAGCCATGAGAAATACTCTTTTGTTTCTCAGTTTATAGCTGCCTACCTGTAAAATTACAGATACTGTCTCTATTACAAATATGATACCAATTAGAATAAGCAGTATTTCACTCTTGCCCAGTATCGCCATATATCCAAGAAATGCTCCGATAGATAAAGAGCCTGTATCACCCATGAATATCTCTGCCGGATAGCAGTTATACCACAAAAAGCCAAGCAGTCCACCTGCAAGTGCCGCAGCCATAATGGTCATCTCTCCCACCCCTTTGATATTGGGAAGCAGTAGATATTTGGCAAAGAGTGCGTGACCTGTAAAATATACTATGATGCCCAAAGTGCCGAGTGCGATGATGGTAGGGACAGTTGCCAAACCATCCAATCCATCTGTCAAATTTACTGCATTACTTGTAGCAATAATGACCAATATCCAGAAAGGTATTGCAAAGTATCCCATATCAAATAGCGGAGTTTTAATAAATGGCAGATAGAAAGTAGTAGGAAAATTGGCAACAAATACCAAAATAGCAGATACAATGGTTGCTACTTCTATAAGCCATGCCATTTTTCCTCTTGCACTCAAGCCTTGTAGATTGTCACCACTGAGGACTTTGCCGAGGTCATCTTTGAGACCTACTGCTGCAAATCCTATAAGTGTGATTAATCCTCCTATTATATAAAAGTTATCTATTCTTGCTGTAAGCAGAGATGATATAACAGTAGCAAATACAAATACTGCTCCTCCCATTGTAGGGACATTCTGTTTGTTTTCATGTGCTGTTACAAATTTGTTGATAGGTTGATTGGCTTTTCTAGAAGCAGCCCATGCTATATATTTGGGTATCAGCCACAGTGTAAGCACAAATGAGATAAAAAAAGCAATTCCAGCCCTCACTGATATATAGTGAAGTAGATTTATATCCAATATTTGATGAAGATAATAGAGCATTTAAATACCTATTTTGTGAATTTGTTAATTATCATACTATAGATATTAACAGACTAAGAAGTGTAATTTTACTATAATTATATAAAAGAGATGAAAGAGAGTAGTTTTATGAATAAGACAATATTGATAATAACAGATGGTATAGGATACAAACCGAATAGTAAAGCAAATGCATTTGAGAGTGCCAAGAAACCTACCTATGAAAAATTGTTCAAAGAGGTGCCTCATACACTGATATCTACTTACGGATTGAGTGTAGGATTGCCCAAAGGGCAGATGGGCAACTCTGAAGTGGGACATATGACGATAGGTAGCGGTAGAGTGCTCTATCAGGATTTGGTCAAAATCTCACTGGCACTCGATGATGGTTCACTTGCAAATAATCCTGCTCTTGTAGAGACAGTAAAAAAGAGTAATGATATGCATATTATCGGATTGATGAGTGACGGAGGAGTCCATTCACATCTGACTCATATTTTGGGACTAGCCAAGATTTTGAAGCAGATGGGCAAAAAAGTATGGTTGCATCTGATTACAGACGGAAGAGATGTATCTCCAACATCAGCTCCTGTTTATCTCAAAGAGGTAGAAAAAATTTTGGATGATGATATCAAAATAGCCACTATTGGCGGAAGATTTTATACAATGGACAGAGATAACCGCTGGGAGAGGGTCGAAAAGGGTTACAAGGCTATAGCTGAAGCAGAACCTAAGACAGAGTTCACTCCCGAAGAGTATATACTCAAAAGCTATGATAAGGATATTACAGATGAGTTTATAATTCCTACCGCTTTTGAAGGATATGAGGGTATGAAAGATAATGATGGTGTAATTGTTGCAAACTTTCGCTCCGATAGAGTCAGAGAGATCACAACAGCACTGGGAGATGAAAATTTTGACCAATTTGATAGAAAAGCTCTAAAACTGAATATCGCTACAATGACTCAATATGATGCTTCATTCCCATATCCGGTGCTGTTTCCAAAAGAAGCCCCCCAAAATACACTTGCCGAAGTTATCAGCAGAGCAGGACTCAGACAGTTGCATACTGCTGAGACGGAGAAGTATGCACATGTTACATTCTTCTTCAACGGTGGAGTAGAAGAGCCTGTAGAGGGTGAGAGCAGGGTGCTGATACCCAGTCCGCAGGTTAAGACATATGATATGAAGCCTGAAATGAGTGCTCCTGAAGTAGGTGATGCTGTTCTTAAAGCAATGGATGAAGAGTATGATTTTATCGTAGTCAATTTTGCAAACGGTGATATGGTAGGTCATACCGGTAATTTTGATGCAGCCATAAAAGCAGTAGAGGCTGTAGATAGAGAGCTTGGCAGAATTTTTGAAAAATCTGAAGAGAAAAATTATAATGTAATACTTACTTCAGACCATGGTAACTGTGAAGAGATGAGAGATGATGAGGGGCATATTCTCACCAACCATACAGTAGGAGATGTCTGGGCATTTGTCAAATCACCGAAGGTAAAGAAGCTCAAAGAGCATGGCGGACTCAACAACATAGCCCCGACAGTTTTGGAGTTGATGGAGCTTGAAAAGCCCCAGGAGATGGATGAGTCGTTGATAGCAGAGTGATGAGATACTATTTGTATATATTTTCAGCAGCTTTTATGCTGAGTGGATGTGCCAAGGATACACCTCCTGCCGATTTTTGGGGTGGTGTGGGTTTCGGATATGAAGCGAACAAGGCAGATATACACAAAGGCACTCAAGGCACAGTTGCCTCTACGGCAGGATTTGAGAAACAGCTTGGCGGAGGTTTTGCAATAGGCGGCGAGGTTGCCGGTAAGAGGGTGAGCAACAGGTAAAGGATATCTAAGTATGGATAATCTATTGATAGGTTTAGGTATTATATTAATAACAATTGGCATTTTATGGAAATACGGATTACTCTCCTGGTTTGGTCATCTCCCCGGTGATATCAGCTACACGGGGGATAATTTTGGCTTTTATATGCCACTTACTTCCATGTTGCTTATATCTATTGTGTTATCTATAATTATCTGGATAACAAAAGATATTTAAGCTGTTTACAATCGTTAACAATAGATTCACAAACAATTGACATATTACTCATATCATTACAATATCTGAATGAGTCATTGACTCTATCGGAAAAATACAACAAAGGATATGAAATGAAAAAAGGATTGTTGATAGCAGGTATTATGAGTGCGGGATTGGTCTCTTCTGTCTGGGCTCAGGGTCCGGTAGGTATGAACGGCAACAGTGAAGTAAACGGAAACAGTTGCGGTAAAGGTATGATGGGAAATGCAAAGCATGTCGGTATGGGTTATATGCATAACAGCAACGGCAGGGGTGCTCCTGTGATGAAAAAAATGATGCAAGACCTGAATCTGAGTGATGAGCAGAAAAACAAAATCCGTGAGGTAATGCGTGAGAGCAGGGGCCAGATGAATAATGGAGGCAAAGGCAATATGGCTGGTCAAGGCAAGATGAACAGACATAGAGCAGGCATGCATAAAAGGGAAAGAGGTATGATAAAGATGGATGCCTCCAAATTTATGAGTGCAAACAGTTTCGATAAAGAGGCATACAAGAAATCTGTGCAGGAGAGATGGAAAAAAATGGATGAGTTGAGAGCTAAGAGAAGAGAAGCAAAACTAAATATGATGGCTGATAGAATGGAGAAGATTTTCAACATTCTGACACCTGCCCAGAGAGAAAAATTGATAGAATTGTCTAACAGTAACAAGTAGATATATGTGAGGGAGGGGATGATATGGCTAAAGTATTGATGGTTGAAGATGATCTCGAAATTACGGAGCTTTTGGAAGAGTATCTCTCCCGTTATGATATTGAACTCTTTAGCGTATCATCTCCCATAACAGGATTGCAAAAAGTTGAGAATGAGAGATTTGATTTGATACTTGTTGATCTGGGATTGCCTGAGATGGACGGGCTGGAGCTTTGTCGTATATTGAAAAAAGAACATCCTGAAATTCCTGTTATCGTATCTACCGCCCGCAGTGATGTGGGAGACAAAGTGGTAGCATTTGATATAGGTGTAGATGATTATGTAGCCAAACCGTATGAACCCAGAGAGTTGGTAGCCCGCATTAAAGCAACTATAAAAAGAAATGAATATCTCTCTGTTGTCAGGGATACATCAACTCCGTTTACTATAGACAGATTGAAGATGCAGATATCGATGAATGGAGAGGTTTTGGATTTGACTGCCGCAGAGTTTGAGATATTTGCACTTCTTTTGGAGAGAAAAGCTCAAGTAGTAAGCAGAGATTTGATAGCCAACAGTGTAGAGTCCATGAGATGGGACAGCGGAGAGAGGAGTATAGATGTGATCATCAGCAGGATTAGGCATAAAATAGGGGACAACCCCCGCCGGCCTCACTATATAGCATCAGTCAGAGGTGTGGGTTACAAATATATCGGAGATTAGATGAACCGTCACTCGATATTTTTCAAACTTAATCTCTTGTTTATTACAGCTACTGTTGTAACACTTATAGCCGGTGTTTTGATGTATCACCAACTGGACAGGCAAAACATGATGTCGATGATGCTCAAAAGCAGACTGGTAATGCAGGAGATTCGCAGAACCGGTCATCTCTCTGATGAGTTTCTTCAAAATACAGGATTGCAAAAAGTTCCGAAAAAGGATTACAAAAACATATTGAAAAATGGAGCATTTATACATCGTATGAATATGTATTCTATGCAAAAGAGACACTATTTTAAGGGTTTTATAATCTATAAGAGCAATAAATATATTTTTATAAAGACCCCTGAGAAACAATTACTTCTTTATTCAGAAGATAGCAATTCAGATATATACCTTATACCTATTTCTGTTTTTTCAGTTATCTTTATACTGCTTCTGTTTAGCTATATCACACTCCGAAAATCCCTGATTCCTATACGGAGGCTGGAAGATGATATACGAAATTACGGCGATGGTGGAGAGTTGGTATATAAAGAAAGTTTTACAAACGGAAAAGATGAAATATCTTCTATTGCCAAAGCCTTTTATGACTCTGCCGACAGATTGAAAAGATACGGCAGTGCAAGACGACTATTTTTGAGAAATTTATTACATGAATTAAATACACCTGTAACCAAAGGCAGACTGACTGCTGAATTGAGTCAGGAGCCTCGAACACGCCGAATGCTGAGTTCTATATTTGATAGATTGTCTGTGTTGCTTAATGAATTGGTGGAGATTGAGAAGATAGCTTCGGATTCGGAACCGTTCAATTACCGTGAAGAGGTGAGTGTAGATGAAATTACAGATGAAGCTTGCCGTCGCCTCTATTGTGAAAAGATAGATAGAGATATTCCGCAGAATGCTACTATTTTTGTGGACAAAGAGGCGATGGTTATAGTCTTTAAAAATTTGATAGATAATGCCTATAAATACGGTAAAAATCCAAAAGTCATAATGAGAGAGTCACAGATACTCTTTGTCAGTGAAGGAAAGGAGCTACAGTATCCTCTATCCCACTATACAGAGCCGTTTCGCCAAGAGTATGAAGGTGACAAAGAGGGTTTCGGACTGGGGCTGTATATCGTCAAAGAGATTGTAGAGAGGCATGGTATGAATCTATTGTATAAGTATGAAAACGGAATAAATATTTTTACACTCTTTTAAATCAGAGTCAGGTAAAAGGGTGTAATACTTAAAAAATTTTACACCTTGTGATTTTAAATTTCATTCTTTATATGATGGATTCTATGATGTCAGCATATTTTTGAGGTAGTGCGAATCGTTTGCCGTTTAGGAAGTTGTTTGCAACTTTGTTAAGCCATGCACGGGATGTTTCTATATTATCTACTGTTATAAACTTTTTTCCATTCTCTTCTGTGACAGTGTATCTGCCTATCTTTACAGATATAGGTTCTAATTCACCCTCTAGCATTACTTCCAAATCAATAGATTTATCTTGTGAGTTTACATTCAACTTTAGCACTCTTCCATACTCTTGTATTAAATTATTTGCTGTTACCTGTAAGCCTTTAGATATAGCTATATCTTTAAATCCCTTTAGCATTTCAATCCTTATAATTATTTGTAAAAGTTTTGTTGATTATCTGACCTTACACACAAAAAATTTATTGAAATATATAGCATAGGAGGCGGGGTCTCAACCCCGCATTGTGCAAGAGTGAAGCCCTGCCTTTCACTAAATTGCATTAAATTATAGTTGTTATATTAGTTTATAAATGAAATATTAGAACTTATAGTTTAGCTGAACAGTTAAACCAAATTCACTGTGATCATTCTCTATAGAGCTGATACCGGTCATTCCTATATTTTGAAGTGCTGATATGTTTGCAGTGGTACTCTTTTTGGGTGAATATACCGCAGTCATATCCATTGAAAACTGCTGACTAAATTCATATGTGGCACCAAGTGTATAGTGGTTTTCTGCAGTTGCAGGGAAGCCCAAAAGATTAAACATATTTAATGCAGCTCCTGCTATATCCATACCACTGCCGTTATATAGTGTTACAGGATTTGTAGCATGGTTGTAACCTGCTCTTATAGACCAAGTACCGGCATCATACTGATAACCGATTGCTATTACATCCTGGTCATCCCATCCAAACTGCTCATAACCGTCAGCCGAACTCCAGTTTATTCTTCTCCAGTCAGCTGCTATTGAGTGTGGTCCGAATGTATATCCAATACCTATACCATATTCTGAAGGCTGCTCCAACTCATCACCGATAGTCGGGAATCCAGGAATAGCTCTAAATGGTGCAGTAGCACCTGAAAGAACATCTTTGTAATCCATTTTGATTTGGCTCTTATATACAGCTCCAATCATAAAACCATTATTGAAATCATAAGTAGCACCTACAGAGGCTCCAAATCCGAAATCCTGAGATTGACCAGGAGATACGGTAGATGTACTCATTGTGTAGTGTATATCTAGTGAACCGTACTGCACTATAGGAGCTATACCGATACTAAATCCACCTGTCTGATAAGCTAAAGGAACAGCAAACTGCATTAGCTGAAGTGTGGTTTCCATATTGAAGAGAGTATTTTCACCTCTGAAATCTGTACCCATACCTGCTGTTCCCCACATACCGGCACCTACATAGAAGTTGTCTCCTATCTTGCTGGCAAGTGCAACAGCCGGAATGATACTGATATCAGCATCACTGTCAACTTTACCGCCTGTATAAGGCACTATCTCTGTGCTGATATCAGGCATAAATACTGTGCCGCCGAAGCTTACTTCATTTTGCTTGATATGTGTAATCAATGCAGGGTTTACCAGTGTGGATTCTGCTCCGTGGCTAAAAGCGATACCTGCTCCACCCATTGATCTTGTCTTTGCTCCTACACCTATGAGTGTATCACCGTTTGTCGCATATAATGCACTTGCCGTAAACAGAGACAATGCTACAGCCAAACTCTTTTTCATTTATCTTCTCCCAAAATTAAATTTTTTTACATTATATTATCTAATCAATAAAAAGTATCTTATAATATAATAAAATATTATATTATAACTATTGCTCTGATGTTGGTATTTTATCCTATTTGTATTAAAAATATCAGTGATATAGATTGTCTGTGAAATCAAAAATTTCAGCTTCATTTAAAAATGGAAGAGAAGCATCTTTTTCAGATACTGTAATTTCAGATTTTGATAGAGGTATATTTAGTTTGATATCTGGGTCATTCCATTTGATACCTCTGTCATATTGAGGTGCATAGTAGTTATCCACTTTGTATGAAAATACAGCCTCTTTGCTCATAACCACAAAAGCATGGGCAAAGCCTCTGGGAATAAAGAGTTGTTTTTTATTCTCTCCGCTTAATTCTACTGATACATACTGCCCAAATGTGGGACTTCCTTTTCGGATATCTACTGCAATATCTAATACACTTCCTTCAATTACTCTTACTAGTTTGCTTTGGGCAAATGGTGGAAGTTGGTAGTGTAAGCCTCTTAATACACCTCTTTTGGATTTGCTTTCGTTATCTTGACAAAAATTTACTCTAAATCCCAAAAAATTATCCAGTAAATCCTGTCTGAATGTCTCTACAAAATAACCTCTACTGTCTTTCCAGACTTTTGGTTCTATTATGATGACACCATCAATTTTACTATTTATAAATTTCATATACCATCTCCTGCAGTGATTAAGTATTTGGTTTAATCTCTTTTTACCGCAAACCACGGATTAAGAAGATTCTCTTTGTTGTATTGTAATTTTCCGACGATTTTTAAATCTTCATCCAATCTGTATGTCATGGCACCGGATTCTCTTACTATAGCATCAGCAGCAGCTGTGTCCCACTCCATAGTAGGAGCCATTCTGGGATAGATATCAGCACTACCTTCGGCTATCATACATAGCTTTAGTGAGCTTCCTTTGGATACTTGCTCTATCTTTTCAGTATCTTTAGCCAACTCATCTATATAATCCTGCGTCTCTTTTGAGAGATGAGATTTTGACGCTACAACTCTCAAAAGCTTGTCAGGTCTGTCATTTGTCTCTATCGGCAGTTTTATACCGTTTTTGTATGCTCCTTCACCTTTTTTGGCACTGTATAGTATATCTACGGCCGGAGCATAAACCACTCCGATAACAGGTTGATTATCCTCTATCAGAGCTATATTGATAGTAAATTCTCCATTTTTTTTGATGAACTCTTTTGTGCCGTCTATAGGGTCTATACACCAGTATCTGTGCCACTCTTTTCTTGTATTGTATGGTATAGCTTTGTTCTCTTCAGATAGAATAGGAATATTTGGATATATCTCTTGGAGTAAATTGCATATTATCTCATTTGCTTTTTTGTCTGCTAGTGTGAGAGGAGATTTATCATCTTTGAACTCCACTTCAAAATCTGTATCATATATCTTCATTACCACTTCAGCGGCACTTTTTGCAATACTTTTCAACTTTTCTATATCTATATCTATATCTATATCTATATTATCCATTTATATAACCTCTTTCTTTCAAATAATCTATAACTTTTTGTGCCGATTCATCTATGCTCATATGGATAGTATTTAAGATTATTTCAGGATTTTTTGGAGCTTCATAATCTGAATCTATACCGGTAAAATTAGGTATCTCTCCGGCTCTTGCCTTTTTGTATAGCCCTTTGGGGTCTCTGCTTTCACAAACATCCAAAGGAGTATCTACAAAAACTTCGATAAACTCTCCCTCCTCCACACTCTCTCTGACACTGTCTCTTTCACTGCGGTATGGAGATATAAATGCAGTCAAAACAATGATACCTGCATCTACAAAGAGTTTGGCCACTTCGGCTATCCGTCTGATATTCTCTACTCTATCTTCTTTGCCAAATCCCAAGTCTTTGTTGAGTCCGCTTCGGATATTGTCTCCATCAAGCAGATATGTATGTCTGCCCATCTCAAAAAGCATCTCTTCCACCCTGTTTGCAATAGTTGATTTGCCACTTCCGCTCAAACCTGTAAACCACAGAATACATGGTTTTTGTTTTTTTAGTGATGCTCTGTCAGATTTGTTTAATCTATGCTCATGCCATACTATATTTCTATTTTTCATTGTTTTATATACTTTCTCTTTAAATATTTTACTATGATATCTGATGCCTCTTCAGGTGAGAGTCTGTCGGTATCTATTACAATCTCTGCGTGTTTTGGCTCTTCATATACATCATTTATTCCGGAAAAGTTTTTTAATTCACCTTTGATTGCTCTTTCATAGATACCTTTGTAATCTCTTTTCTTGCAAGTTTCTATATCAGCTTTTACATAGACTACTACTGTATTTTTTACCATCTCTGTGATAGTTTTTCTAGATTCCCTATATGGGGATACAAATGATGCTACAGTAGAGATTGAGTTTTTTTGTAGAGTTTTAATTAAATGTCCCAGTCTTACCATATGTCTGTGTCTGTCTTCTCTGCTGTATCCAAGAGAGGGTATCAACTCTCTGATATCTTTGGAATCCAATCTCTCTATGGGTATTTGATATTTTTGTAGTTTTTCATATACCAAATCAGCAATTGTACTCTTTCCTGATAATGGCAATCCTGTAAACCACAGATTAAAAGGCTCTATTCTCTCTTTTCCCCATCTGAGTCTTTGCCATATTTTTTCATGTAGCCAATAGAGTGCTACTTTTAGCACAGTTTCAATTAATCCGGCTGCTATTGCCAAATCCAGTCTGCCGAAAAAAATATATACAATTATTACTGTTGTGGTTGTAGCTACCAGTCTCCAGCTGATACCTTTTACAACAGAGCGTATATTTGTCTCTCTAAACATATCTTATATCGCTTTACAGTTCCACTCGGGATAGTGTTTTCTGATATAAGCATTCAATTCTCTCTCAGCCTGGCTGTAGTGTCTCTCTTCAGCAGGTATGACTCTGTCATGCTCTCTTCTTGCTACATCGACTATCATTCCGGCACCTACGGTATTGTTAGTAATTCTATCTATAATAATAAAACTTCCTGTATCTCTGTTATGTTTATACTTATCTGCTGCAATAGCTCTGTTAAGATTGAGCCGGCAGGAGGCTATATCATTGAGATGAAGCTCATCTACCACTTCTCTTTTGTAGGTATTGATATCTACTTTGTAATTTATGTGTTCCACTTTGCCAGTTACTACAGTGGTAGCTCTTTTTATATCATACTCTCTGCCTACCTCCATAGGTGTTTCATCCATCCAGACTATCATTACTTTTAGATTATTTGATACCCTGGGGACATTGTGTGTATGGACTATCATATCACCTCTGCTGATATCTATCTCATCTTCTGTAGTCAAAGTTATAGCCATGGGAGCTTTTGCACTCTGAGTGGTAACAAATCTCTTATCTTCACTAATATCTCCGGCATCTATGATACTTTTTACTCTGCTTGTTTTTCCGGAAGGTAATACGGTAATCTCATCACCTACCGATACACTGCCGGCTGCAATCGTTCCGCAAAATCCTCTAAAATCCAGATTGGGTCTGTTTACATATTGGACAGGAAATCTGAAATTTTCAGGTTTGTTGTCTTTGGATATATCAACAGTGTCTAGTAGTTCCAGCAAAGATTTACCGTCATACCATGGTGTTTTGTCACTCTTTTGGACTACATTGTCTCCCTCAAGTGCACTCATAGGGATATAGTATCTGTTTTTTATCTCCAACTCTTTTGCCAAAGCTTCATAATCACTTTTTATTTTTTCATATACCTCTTTGTCAAAATCTACCAAATCCATTTTGTTGATAGCTACAATCACATGCTCGATACCCAGTAGTGATACTATATAACTGTGTCTTCTTGTCTGAGTGAGTATCCCTTTTCTGGCATCTATCAATATGACTGCCACATCGGCAGTAGATGCACCCGTGACCATATTTCTTGTATATTGCTCATGTCCTGGAGTGTCTGCAATGATATATTTTCTTTTGTCAGTTGAAAAAAATCTGTAAGCTACATCTATTGTGATACCCTGTTCTCTCTCACTTTGCAAACCGTCAACAAGCAGAGCCAAATCTATCTTGTCACCTGTAGTGCCGTATTTTTTACTCTCACTCTCAGCTGCTAAGAGTTGATCTTCAAATATTGTTTTTGAATCATAGAGCAGTCGTCCAATAAGTGTGCTTTTTCCGTCATCTACACTCCCGCATGTCAAAAATCGGAGCATACTTTTATTTTCATGCTCTTTAAGATACTTTTCTATATCATCAGATATTGTCTCTCTCATATTTTCACTACTCATTCATATCCTTTGTATTACAAACTGACCTTACGCACAAAAAATGATATTGTGCAATCTATTTAGATATGGTTATATACCTACTCCAATTACCAATACACCAATACCTAATAACCAACTTTAAAAATACCCCTCTATCTTCTTTTTCTCCATTGCACCCTCTTGGTCTTTGTCTATCAAGCGTCCCTCTCTTTCACTGCTTCTTGATAGTAGCATCTCTTTTATAATCTTTGGCAGTGTATCGGCATCAGACTCTATGGCACCTGTAAGAGGATAACATCCAAGCGTTCTGAATCTCACTTTTTTTATCTTTGCATTTTTTTTGAGTTCATCAGGTACTCTATCATCATCTACTGCTATAAGTGTGCCTTCATACTCCACTACAGGGCGTTCTTTTGCAAAATAGAGCGATGGGATAGGGATATTTTCTAGATAAATATACTGCCATATATCCAACTCTGTCCAGTTTGAGATAGGAAATACACGGACACTCTCACCTTTGTTTATGCGTGTATTGTAGATATTCCACAATTCGGGTCTTTGGTTTTTGGGATCCCATCTGTGATTTTTGTCTCTGAATGAAAATATTCTCTCTTTGGCTCTGCTCTTCTCTTCATCTCTTCTGGCTCCGCCGATGATTGCATCATATCCTCCGGCATCAAGAGCCTGTTTGAGAGCCTCTGTTTTCATAATATCGGTATGGATTTTGCTACCGTGGACAAATGGTGAAATATCCATATCCAATCCTCTGGGGTTGCTGTGGACTATTAGTTTAAATCCCAAATCAGAGGCTCTTTTGTCTCTAAAATCTATCATTTCATGAAATTTCCATTTGGTATCCACATGTAAAAGAGGGAAAGGTACCTTAGCCGGTGCAAATGCCTTCATTGCCAGATGAAGCATTACAGATGAATCCTTGCCTATGGAATACATCATTACAGGATTGCTAAACTCTGCAGCTACTTCTCGCATGATATAAATAGATTCTGCTTCCAACTGTTTTAAGTGTGTCATTCGTTTTTCCGATACCATAATATGTCCTGATTTTCTTATAATTCTATCATCATTGTAATTGCAATGAGCTATTAAAAGTTTTTTTGATAGTATATTTAAAATCATAAATTAATAATAAAGGTATAACATTTATGCTCTGTAATATAAATCCTGTCGATACGAAAGCCTGGCATAATCTCATGGAGTTTGCAAAGAGTAACAGGGCTGATGATTTGAAAAAAATATTTACAAAAGAGAATAATAGATTTAATAAATATTCATTTAATTTCAATGACAGGATTTTGTTTGACTTCTCAAAACATCTCATAGATGATGAAATTTTAAATACTCTGGTTGATTTGGCAGATGAGTGCAGGGTATCTGATGCCATTAAAGCTATGTTTGAAGGAGAGGAGATAAACCGCACAGAAAAAAGGGCTGTTTTGCATACTGCACTGCGAAACAGAAGTGATACTCCCGTATATCATAACGGACAGGATGTAATGCCGGATATAAAAAGAGTTTTATCCCAAATAGAAAAGTTTTGTTCTAAAGTTCACAATGGAGAGTGGAGAGGATATACCGGTAAAAAAATAGAGTATATCGTAAATATAGGTATCGGAGGTTCGGATTTGGGTCCTAAAATGGTGACAGAAGCACTCAAACCGTATCAAATCGAGGGTATCAAAACACATTTTGTATCCAATGTGGATGCCTCCGACATAGCGCAAACACTAAAAACAATCAATCCCGAAACGAGCCTTTTTATAATAGCTTCTAAAACATTTACTACCCAGGAGACTATGAGCAATGCCCATACGGCAAGAGAGTGGTTTCTCTCCTGTGGAGCAAAAGAGAGTGATATCGCTTCACACTTTATAGCAGTATCCACCAATGAAAAGGGTGTAGAAGAGTTTGGAATAGACAAAAGAAATATGTTTGAGTTTTGGGATTGGGTAGGAGGCAGATACTCACTATGGTCAGCTATCGGTATATCTATAGCCCTGTCTGTAGGATTTGATAACTTTATCCGTCTTCTTGAGGGCGGATATGATATGGACATACATTTTAAAAGCACACCATTTAGAGAAAATATCCCTGTAATAATGGCACTTTTGGGAATCTGGTATAACAACTTCAAAGATGCCGATAGTTATGCAGTATTGCCGTATGATCAGTATATGCACAGATTTCCGGCATTTTTGCAACAGCTTGATATGGAATCCAACGGAAAATATGTATCCAGACTAAATCAGGAAATTTCATGGCAGAGCGGTCCTATAGTATGGGGAGAACCCGGAACAAACGGTCAGCACGCATTTTATCAGCTGATACATCAGGGTACCAAACTGATACCATGCGATTTCATAGCACCTGCCAAAAGTCACAATAATATAGGAGAACATCATAAAATACTTCTTTCCAATTTTTTTGCCCAGACTGAAGCTTTGGCATTCGGTAAAAGTGAAGATGAGGTTATAAAAGAGTATCAGAAGGCAGGGCTAAGTGAAGATGAGTATAAAGATATTGTTCCTCACCGGGTATTCAAAGGCAACAGACCTACTACAAGTATTTTGATAGATAAGATTACACCATATACTTTGGGGGCATTGACAGCTACTTATGAGCATAAGGTATTTGTGCAGGGTATAATATGGAATATATACAGTTTTGATCAATGGGGTGTAGAGCTTGGCAAAGTATTGGCAAAGAGAATATTGCCTGAACTGGACAGTTACAAAAAAATTGATACACATGACAGCTCTACAAACGGCTTGATAAATAGATACAAAGAGTGGAGAGAGAGTAGATGAAGACTCACCGTCATCTGTGCTGTCACGCCTGTGATGAGCTTGTCACAATAAAACTGCCTGAAAAAGAGGGCAGATACAGATGTCCTACATGCGGACATACACTGTTTAAAAATTATAAAAACAGTATAGAGAAGAGTTATGCTATCAGTATAGCTTCACTGATACTCTTTATTGTTGCAAACTACTTTCCGATACTTACATTCAGTGTAATAGGACAAAACAGCACTGCTACATTTATGACCGCAATTGAGTATCTCTACAGAGATGGTGATTATATTATGGCAATAGCTGTATTGATGACTACAATAGTGGTTCCGTTTACATTTATTCTGTTTGCAATGATTGTATTTGGGATGCTCTATCACGGCAAAATATATCCAATCATTATCCCAATGCTAAGAATTATCGAAGACTTGAGACCATGGGGAATGCTTGATGTCTTTTTGATAGGAGTTTTGGTTTCAGTTGTAAAACTTGTAAAGATGGGGACTATTCATTTTGGTATATCATTCTGGGCTTTTGTATCACTTGTGCCGTTGATGGCGTATGCACATATGATTTTGGATCCTCATAAGGTATGGGAGATAATAGAAGATGCCGGAATGTGCCTATATCAAAAGGAACATAAATGAGAGCCATAGACAGAGATATAGCCTGTTGTCCTGTATGTCATGAGCTTGTCAAAATTAAACGAGGCAATAAGGAGTATTGCCCCAGATGTGGAACGGTAGTCCATCTAAGAAAGCCGGGTAGCTTAACTGTAAGTCTGGCTCTTGTAATTGCCAGTATAATTTTATATATTCCTGCCAATTTGTATCCTATGATGCATGTGCAAACATTTGCAGGGACGGAATCGGATACCATTATAAGCGGTATCATATATTTTTTTGAGAGTGGTTCATATCTTATAGCATTTGTGATACTCATAGCCAGTATAGTGGTGCCATTTATCAAGATGGTAATTATTTTGTATCTGATTTACAGTGTCTATAAAGGTAAAGCTGAAGATAAAGAGCATAAGTTGAGATTGTATGTCTTGACAGAAATTATTGGTAAATGGTCTATGGTAGATGTCTATGTTGTGGCTATAATGATAGCTTTGGTTCATTTTGGGGCATTGACTCAAATCAAAGCCGGTGCAGGTGCGATATTTTTCCTTGGGGTTGTAATACTCACCATGCTGTCGGCTATGTCGTTTGATTCTAGATTAATTTGGGATATGAAAGGTAAAGAGTAGTAATGAGTGAAAAAGAGCATATAAAAGAGGCACTTTACAGTGAAAAGAAGAGATACTTTTCCACAGTCTGGATTGTTCCGATTACAGCACTGATAATAGGACTTGTCCTCATAGGTAAAAATCTGAGTGAAAAAGGACCTACTGTTACAATCAGTTTCAAATCTGCTACAGGGATTGTGCCTGAAAAATCAGTAGTCAAATACAAAGATATTGTAGTAGGGCATGTCAAAGATGTAAAATTTGACAATAATTTGGACTCTGTTTTGATTACGGCTGAATTGAATAAAGAGATGGCACCATATCTCAGTGAAAAGACCAGATTTTGGATAGTGCATGCACGCTTGACCACCAATTCCGTAGAGGGCTTGGATACACTGCTGTCAGGAGCCTACATAGGTATAGAGCCGAGAAGAGGCTCTCAAAATATCAGAGAGTTCAAAGGATTGAGCGAACCTCCTATCATTACCCATGATTCTGTGGGTAAGAGATATGTACTGGAGGCCAATGACAGAGGCTCTCTTCAGGCAGGTTCACCTATCTATTACAAAAAAATCAATGTCGGTAGTGTAGTATCATATCACCTCTCTGATGATCACAGTAAAGTATTGATAGATATATTTATCAGATCACCGTATGACAGTCTGGTTACAAACAGCACAAGATTTTGGGATACAAGCGGTATAGATGCCACAATCAGTGCAGACGGAGTAGATATTCGCACAGAGTCATTGACTGCCATACTATCAGGCGGTATAGCTTTCGGTAATTTGAAGAGATATATCAAAGATACAAAACAGGCAAAAGAGTATACACGATTCAGACTCTTTAAAAATATAAAAGAGGCAAAAGAGATAAATTACCAAAGAGAGTTGTATTTCTGGGTCTATTTCTCACATAGTATCAGAGGATTGAAAGTCGGCTCTTCAGTTGAATTTAGAGGTATAAAAATAGGTGAGGTGGTAGATTATCGTTTGGTAGGAGATGTAAACAACAGCAAATTTGATATACCGATTTTGATAAAAATACAGCCACAAAGATTTGCCATAAAAGGTGGTGAGAGCAATAAAACAAAAGGTGTAAATCTCAAGATTTTGAAACATCTTATACAAAAAGGATTCAGAGCCCAGCTTCAAAGCGGTAATTTGCTTACAGGTGAGATGTTTATCAATTTTGATTTCTTTAAAGATGTGCCACCGGCTAAAATTATGAAGAAAAACGGTTATTATGTTTTGCCTACTGTTCCTGCAACCATTGAGAAACTCAAAAGCGATATACAGACTCTGCTTGACAGACTCTCCAAGATACCGTTTGAGAGTATAGGAAAAAATCTCAATGAGAGTATGGCAATACTCAAAAATGAGACACTGCCGGAGATAAACAGAGCTACTAAAAATGCCGGAAATATGCTGGGAGAGGGTGATAATACATTAAAAACACTCAACTCCAAAACACTGCCAAGATTGAATGATGCGGTAAGAGAGATAGAAGAGTTGGTAAAAAGTGCAAGAGTAAATTATACGGCAAGCGATTCTGAGATGAATAGAAAATTGATTATGCTTTTAGATGAGATTAGAAGAACAAGTCACTCTATCAAAAATTTGACGGATTATCTGGAGAGACATCCTGAATCCATTATAAGAGGAAGATAATTATGAGATTGAGATATATAATTGCAGTAATAATATTTGCATTGCTTTCGGGGTGCGGAACACCTCCAAGTTTCTATATGCTGACACCAAAAGCTAAAATAAAAAACGGTGAAATACCAAAAGGTAAAGAGGTAGTAGGTATATCTACAGTCAGCATACCCGATTATCTAAACAGAAAAGAGATTATGACAAAAACAGGCTCTGCCAAACTCTCTATGCACAACAATCAACTGTGGGCGAGTAATCTGGCTGAAAATATCCAAAATGTATTGAAGATAGACCTCTCTGCCAAAACAGACAGATATACATTTTTGAGTTATCCGTGGGAAGAGCCTGTAGATGATATTTACAGAGTCTATCTCAGTATAGATACTCTTGATATAGATGATAACGGAGAGATTAGGGTATCGGGCAGATGGAGTATCGTAAATATGAACAGCAGAAGTATTGTAGTCTCCAAAGAGTTTGCATATTCTGAGATAATCAATAGTCAAGATTACGAATCAATGGCTGAAGCTGTAAGTGGATTTATAGATAAAATAAGCAGAAGTATTATCAAATATCTTTAATAAGGATTGATACCCAAATATAATTTTGGGTATCGGTTGAGATTTATCTTTTTTGTGCTACAAACAGAGTGCTGATACCCATAGAAAAAGGCTTTACATATTTGATATCAAATCCACTCTCTTTTAGCTCATCTTGCATCATTTCAGCTGTGAGAAACTGCTCTATAGAATCTGGCAGATATCTGTAGGCTTCATAGTTTTTGGATACCAGTCCACCTACTGCAGGTAACACTTTTTTCATATAAAAATCGACTATACCAGAAGTAAGGGAGTCTCTGTTTTGTTTGGTAAATTCCAGTATAACAACAATTCCGCCAGGCTTTAAGACTCTGTTAAACTCATTAAGAGCCTCTTTTCTATCTACTACATTTCTTATTCCATAACTGATAGATACAATATCAGCCTCTTCATTATTCAAAGGCAATTCTTGAGCCTTGCCCTCTATAAAATCAGCAAAATCCACCTTTTTTTGGGCTACTTCAAGCATACCCACAGATGGGTCAATACCTATAAATCTATCAATTTTTATACTCTTTTTATCTGCCCTGTCTCTCCAGTGCAAGAGCATATCTCCTGTGCCGGTGGCAATATCTGCAATAGAGTCTATTTTCTCTTTACCAAGTATCTCATAAGCTTTGTCACACCCTTTTTTACGCCACTGCACATCTATACCAAAGCTTAGTACTCTGTTTGCCAAATCGTAAGTATCGGCTATCTCATCAAACATCTCTACAATTTTTTGCTGTTTTTGACTATTTTCCAAATCTGCTCCATATCATCAAATCTATACCGGATTTTTGACAATGCAAAAATTCCAATTCTGTCGTGATATTATACGATAGTTGAGAGTCGCTTAGCTTAGGGGCCTGAAAAAGCAGTAACCAGTCTATATTATTTTTGAGAGCTTTTAACATACCCTCTCCGCCTTCGACGAGTATCAAAGATGGTTTATCCAAAAGCGGTGATATATCTGAAATAATCTCTACACTTCTATTTGAGACACCAAAAAGAGGTATATCTTTGTCAAAATCATCTCTTTTTGAGTAGATATATATATTAGGAGCTTTTTCATCTATAAATCTACAATCAAGTGTAGGTCTATCTACTCTGACAGTATTTCCACCAATAAGCATAGCAGAAACTACGCTCCTAATCTTATGCACATACTTTAAAGACTCTTTTGAAGTGATATATCCTCCACCGATTACTCCGTTACTTGTCTGCCCCAGCTTAAATAGAATAAATGCTCTCTTTTGCCAAATAACAAAAGGCTCAATTAGAGCTTGGCACTCTTCTTGCATAATTTCTGTTTCTACTTCTATATTTGTATTTTGCAGGATTTTTATACCTCCGCTATGAGACTCTATAGGGTCTTTTGCTCCGATATATATTTTTTTAAGTTTCAAAGCAGAAATCAAAGAGGCACATGATGGAGTTTTGCCGTGATGTGAGCATGGCTCAAGAGTTACAAATATTTCACACTCACTAAAAAAATCTTTAGGTAGAGATAAAAGAAAATTGTGTGCATCTTTTGCATCATATTTATCTACTCCAAACTCTTTGCCTGAGAGTTTTTCATAAGCTTCTGCCAGAGCTACGACTTCAGCATGAGATTCACCGGCTCTGCGGTGAGCTGATACAGACAGGATGCTACCGTTTTTTACTACTACTGCACCTACTGCCGGATTTGGATAGGTAAGAGTTTGATACTCCCACGCCTTATTTAGAGCAAGTTGCATAAAAAAGTTTTTATTCAAATTTAATATACCTCTAATTCATTATATAAACTATCTCTCTCTACTGGAATGAAGCCACTGTTTTTAATCAAAGAGACAAACTCCTCCATCTTCATACCCGACGCACTGTTTGCCCCTGCAGCTGACTGGATAGACTCCTTTTCAATAGTGCCATCTAAATCATCTGCTCCAAACTCTTGGGCTAAGAGTGCCAAGCCTATAGTAGATGTTGCCCAGTATGCTTTGATATGAGGAATATTATCTAAGAGTATTCTACTTATTGCATAAGTTTTGAGTATCTCCTGTGCAGTTGGAAAATTTGTAACTTTTAAAAAGTTGTTATCTCTTTGATAGACCAGAGGTATAAAGGCATTGAATCCGCCTGTCTCATCCTGAAGCTCTCTTAGTCTGATAATATGGTCAATTCGATTGGCACGACTTTCTATATGACCAAAGAGCATAGTAGCGTTGCTCATCCTGCCTCTTTTGTGCCATTTTCTATGAATTTCCAGCCAATTATCACTGCTTACTTTACCTTTACAGATATAATCTCTTACCTCTTCATCAAAGATTTCTGCTCCACCTCCGGGCATAGAATCGACACCGTTTTCTATCATCAAATCTATTACTTTATCATAACTCAAATCTTCACTCTCTGCCAAAAAATTTACCTCTGCAGCTGTCAAAGCTTTGATATGAATATTTGGAATTTCATCTTTGATTTTACGAAATGCGCCCATATACCACTCTATCCCTACTTCAGGATTGTGAGCTGATACGATATGCACCTCTTTTGCTCCTTTTTCGTATGCACTCTTGGCAATTTGGAGAATTTCATCATGACTCATTGTATATTGGTTTGGATTTTTTCTACTGGCACTGTATGCACAGAATTTACAGATATCTTTGCATACATTGGTAGGATTTATATGTCTGTTTATATTGAAAAAGCTCTTTTTACCATATTTGTTTTTGCGTATATTATCGGCTAACTCACCGAGAGTAAAGATATCAAGGTCATACAGTCTCAAAGCCTCTTCTCTGTTTAATCGTTGGTTGCTTTTTACCTTTTGGATAATGTCCATATCTTATTTTCCTTTTTAAAATAGCTATAGAATAATATCTATTAAAATTTACACTTGAGCTTATGAGCAAAAAACATATAAAGCAATTTATAGTGTATGTATGATTAGAAAATGTACTTTACTTTGGAGATAGGAGTTTAATCCTGTATTCTGTTTGATTAATTGATATTGTGCAATTTACTTCAGAGGTAGGACTTCACTCCTGCATTTTGCTGGATTGAAACTCCACCTCTTATAAAATATTACATTTACACAGGGTTAGTTATTAACATTTGCCTGAAAGTATGAAATCTACTGTATTTGTTACAAAGGCATTGTGTTTATTCTCTTTGTGATATACGATATAAAATTTTCTCATCATTGCATAACCATGGAGTCTTGCTTCGTAAAATATACCGTTTTGTACCTCGTCAGCTATGGCATGTCTGGAGATGATAGATACAATAGGTGACTTTTCATCTTTTTGGCTTCGCTTTATTGTCTGAAGCACGGCAGTAGTATTCGTTACTACAGAGAGTACATTGAAATTATTACAACTTACCCCAATTCTTTCAAATACTTCACCTACGACTTTACGGGTTTGACTGCCCTCTTCACGACATACCCATCTAAAATCATACAAATCCTCTGGATATAGCACTTTTGGCAGAGGCACATTGCTAAATACCACAAGTTCATCATCTCTCCACTCTCTTATTATCAAATCATCATCTATTATATGAGCCTCAATAAGTCCTAAATCTAGCTCTCTGTCTTTGACTTTCTCTACTATGTTTTTACTCACTTCTATAGTCAATTTGACATCATTGTTTATTACATCACTCAGAGAGTTTAGGCACTCACCAGGTAAAACATAGTTACCGATTGTAAATGATGTACCGAGACGAAATGTAACTTTTTTATTGATGATTTTAAGGATATCTATCTCTGCTTCATGAATACATTTGTCAAGTTTGACGGCTATACGGTAGAGTTCTTCTCCAGCGGCTGTGAGTCTGATACCGTTTTTCTTTCTCTCGATAATTTTTGTATCGAGATACTGCTCTATAAATTTCATCTGCTGAGTTACTGCAGGTTGTGATATGCCCAGCTTTGCAGAAGCTTTTGAAAAGCTTCTTTCACGCACTACAGAGAGAAATGTCTCCAGTTTTGTAAAATCTTTTAACATCGAGTCTCCTCATTGGATATATATGTTTATAATTTATATAAGCATATAATAATTTATTAAAATAATATCGAATGTTTAGATAAGTTATACTTATTATTTAATAAAAACATCTTTTTATATTAAAAGTGTTACATCTATGCAAATAATCTATCTAATGATTGAAATTACTCTCCTGTATGATATTAGCTCAATTAATTAATATATAGATATAATAAAAGAAAATAGATATACATGAAAATGGAGAGTTATGTTAGAAAATCTCAATGAAGCACAGCAAGAAGCCACAGAGCATATAGATGGTCCATTACTGATATTGGCAGGTGCAGGTAGTGGCAAGACCAAAACTTTGACCAGTAGATTGGCTTATTTGATCGGTGAGGTTGGTATAGACCCACTCAATACACTTACTCTTACATTTACCAACAAAGCAGCAAATGAGATGAGACAGAGAGCATTGGGTATGATAGAGAGTAATACTCATGCTATGCCTCTTTTGTGTACTTTTCACAAATTTGGTTTACTGTTTTTAAAACTTCATATACAAAAGATTGGCAGAGACAACAGTTTTGTCATTATCGACAGTGACGACAGAAAAAGATTGATTAGAAATATATCCAAAGAGTTAAAAATAGATCTTAATACCTCATTTGTATCTGCTGAGATATCAAAATATAAAAATACTCTGCTAGAGCCTGATGAAGTTATAGAAAAAGCAGAATTGAGTGAATATAAAAATGCCGCAAAGATATATAAAGAGTATCAACAAAGAATAGAAGCCGATAATTTGGTAGATTTTGATGATCTGCTTGTGCTGACTTATAAAATATTAAAAAATGATGAGCAACTCCGTAAAGAGATAAGTAACAGATATCAATATATTATGGTCGATGAGTATCAAGATACCAATGATTTACAATTTAGACTGCTTGAACTTTTGGCAAGTGAGCATAGGAATTTATGTGTAGTTGGAGATGATGACCAGAGTATCTATGGATGGAGGGGTGCAAATATTAGAAATATTTTGGAGTTTAATGAAAAGTTTGCAGATGCCAAAGTAATCAAGCTAGAGATTAATTACCGCTCTACACAGCAGATACTTGATGCTGCAAACAGATTGATAGAACACAACTCCAGAAGACTTGGAAAGAGTCTAAAAAGCTACAAGGGTGAAGGTATAGATATAAAATTAATGCACTCATCAGATGAGAATCAGGAGACAACACAGATAGCCAAAGAGATTCATAAACTTATTGATGAGGGAGTTGACCCAAATCAGATAGCAATATTGTATCGGATAAATGCACTATCTAGAGCTATTGAAGAGGGCTTAATGAGAGAAAATATCAGTTTCAAACTCGTAGGTGGTGTCAGATTTTATGAGAGAGCTGAAATCAAAGATATAATCAGTTATTTCAGAACACTCTCCAATCCGAGTAATGATTTTTCCTTATTGCGTATTATTAACAAACCCAAAAGAGGAATAGGTGCCACATCATTGGGCAAACTGAAGGCATTGGCAGATAAAAAAGCTTTATCAGTATATGAAACAATAGTAACTTCCCCGATAGAGGAGCTTCAGAGTAATATCAGTAAAAAAGTAGCTTTTGCATTAAAAGATTTTATTGAAGAGATAAAAGAGTTAAAAGAGGCATCTCAAGACTCTTTATATAACTTTATAGACTTTTTTGAAGATAGAGTAGGGTTAAAAGATTACTATGGCTCTATGGCAGATGGTTATGACAGAATACTTAATATAGATGAGTTTTACGGATATATGAGAGATTATATCTTGAGTAATCCTGATGTTACTCTTGATGATTTTCTCAATGATATATCTTTGCAAAATGACCAGGATCAGCTTGATGAGAGAGCGGTAAATGTTATGAGTATCCATGCCGCCAAGGGATTGGAGTTTGAGCATCTCTTTGTAGTAGGTATGGAGGAAGAGTTTTTCCCTCTGCTTGGAGACAATTGCGATATCGAAGAAGAAAGACGCCTCGGATATGTAGCAATTACCAGAGCCAAGAGTGATTTGACTCTCTCATATTGTGACAGCAGATTTTACAAAGGTCGCAGAAAACTGCTAAAAAAGAGCAGATTTTTGGGTGAAGCGGGGCTTATCAAAAATGCAAGTTTGAAAGTATCAAAAAGCTCGGAGTATAAAAAAGGTGATTTAGTCAATCACAAGATATTTGGTATCGGTAGAGTCCAGGCAGTTACAAAATCTGGCAAAGAGTATAAATTGCTTATCAATTTCGGCGGTATCAAAAAAGAGATACTCAGCTCATTTGTAAAGCCGGTATAGGAGTATAGATGAACAGGCTCTTTGTTGTAAATAAACCTATATTTGTATCCTCAAACAGATATATGAACAGTATTAAACGAAAATATGGCACCAAAAAGGTGGGATATTCAGGCACACTCGACCCGTTTGCCACAGGTTGTCTTATTACTGCAACAGGACAATATACAAAACTGTTTAGATTTTTGGATAAATCCCCAAAAGTATATAAAGCTACTCTATGGCTTGGAGTCTATTCAGAGACATTGGATATTGAATCTGTGAGCAGAATTGAAAATATTGATGAGTTACCAATAAACGGCATTGTTAAATTGTTTGAAGATATGATAGGGGAGATAGAGTATATTCCACCAAAATACAGTGCCAAAAAAATCAAAGGTCAAAGAGCCTGTGATATGGCAAGAAGAGGTGAAGAGGTGGATATCAAACCCATAGTATCTATAATTTACGATATAAAACTTATTAATTACAACCATCCGTTTTTATCTTTTGAAATCAGTGTGAGTGAAGGGGCATATATCAGAAGTATAGCTTCAATTATAGCCCAGAAACTTGGCACATTTGGAGCATTATCATCTCTACAAAGAGTGAGTGAGGGAAAATTTAGATATGAGAATGAAAAGGCTTTAAATCCACTGGAGTATTTGATTACTAAGCCAAACAGTTATAATGGAGATTTGCAGGATATAAATCTTGGTAAAAAACTGAATATAAAATATTTTGATATCCAAAAAGATGGTATATATCATATTGTTACAGATGATTTTTTTAGTATCATAGAGATAAAAGAGTCGCAGATTAAGTATCTGCTAAATAGATTGGCAATATCAAAGGAGACATTATGAAAGAGGCAAAAGCGTATGCAAAGGTAAATATATTTTTGAAAATTACAGGTCATAAAGATGGATATCACACTTTGATATCCCGTTTTGTAAAGGTGCCTCAACTCTTTGATACAATTAAATTTGTCCCTTGTCGTTGTGATACCTTTACAATAGAGGGGTGTGACGGAGTGCCTCTACACTCAAATACAGTATATAAAGCTTATACAACCTTGAATGAGATTACTGGGGATTTGGATATATTGGATTTTTTTTACAGTCATAAAGTGGTCATAGAAAAGTCTATACCTCTTCAGGCAGGACTTGGCGGAGGTAGCTCTGATGCTGCTACATTTATAAAAATGGTAAATGAAGTTTGTAATTTAAAACTAAATAATGAGACTTTGGCAGATATTGGCTCAAAAATAGGTGCTGATGTGCCATTTTTCATATATGGATATGAGAGTGCCAATGTAAGCGGATTTGGAGAGATAATAGAGCCATTTGATGAGGTAGTGCCAAAATTAGAGATTTATACTCCGGATATCAAATGTGATACAGCCAAAGTATATAAGCAGTTTAGACTAAATTATCTCAAAGATATAGAACCCAAGCATTATAAAAAGTGGTTAGATATTGACTCTAAAACTTTGCTTACTGAAGTAAAAGACAGAGCGAAACTTAATGATTTGTATCAACCGGCTCTTGATATATGCCCACTGCTTGAAAAAGAGGCATTAGATAGCAAAGAGTGGTTTTTTAGCGGCAGTGGTAGTAGCTTTTTTAGAATAAAATAGCAAGGGTTATTATATAATTTAGACATATAAAAAATCTAAAAGGGAAACCACTAAGATTATGCAAAAAGAGGAAATTGTAAAAATACTCAAAAAACTTAATCTTAAATATAAAGATGAAGGATTTATTATCGTGGGAATTTTTGGAAGTTATGCTAGAGATTCTCAGACAAAATTTAGTGATATAGATATTGCATATAAATTGGATTATAATATATTTTCTAAAAAATATAGAGATGGCTTCTCAAAATTGATCAGAATAGAAGATATAAAAAGAGAGCTTCAGACAATATTTAAAAGACCTGTAGATTTGGTACCAAATGAAAACAAATCCATAATGAAAGACCTAATCAATGTCTAATCCTATAGATAGATTAAATAAGATATATGAATGTATAGAAAATATAGAGTTTATAGTTGATGATAAGAGTATAAAAGTAACCCAATCTATAGAAGACAGGATAATCAAACCTGCTATAAGGATGAATATTATAAGAATTGCCGAACAATTCAATAAATTGAAAGATGATAACGAGTTTGAGATTTTAGAAGCTTTTAAAAAAGAAGATTTAAGAGGAATTAGTGCAGTTAGAAATTATATTGCACATGACTATGATAGTACAGATGATATTATTATAGAAGATGTAATCAGATATAATTTACCTATTTTTAAAGAAACTATAAAAAAGATCTTTTCAAAATATTAATAGAGAGTATAAATAATGATAAAAGTGATATCCAAAAACAGAAAAGCTAGACATGAGTATGAGATACTTGAAAAGTATGAAGCAGGAATTGTCCTGCAGGGTAATGAAGTAAAAGCTTTAAGAGCAAACAGAGTCAATATAAATGATGCTTACTGTAGATTTATAAAAGGTGAGCTTTGGCTGATGAATGCCCATATAGGGCATATGGATACAACAAACAAACACTATGCCAGAGATGAGAGGGCTCCAAGAAAATTACTCTTGCACAAAAGAGAATTGGACAAACTGTTTGGAAAAGTAAGTAAAGAGGGGCTTACTATTGTGCCTTTGATGCTCTATTTCAATGAAAAAAACAAGGCAAAAGTATCTATTGCATTGGCAAGAGGTAAAAAACTGCACGACAAAAGAGAGACACTAAAACGAAGAACTATGGAGCGAGAAGCTGCCAAAGCTATGAAAAACAGAAGCTATTAATTGACCTTACACACAAAAATAGATTATCTAAAAGCTTCTGTTACAGAGGAAGTGACTAAGGTTGTTTCAAGTTACAGGCATCATATCAGTTATTAAATCGTGTAGAAACTTAACACCATTTACTATAACTACTCAAAAGCTGTTACTTTCTGAGCTATTTTATATAAAACTCCATATAATAATGGGACTTCATAACAAAAGGAGAATATCGTGAATATTCATGAGTATCAGGCAAAACAGATATTCCAGAAATACGGCGTACCTACACCTCGCGGTAGAGTGGCGTTCAGTGTAAATGAGGCTGTAGAAGCCGCAAAAGAGTTGGGTGGTAATATTTGGGTAGTAAAAGCTCAAATTCATGCAGGTGGTAGAGGTCTTGGAGGTGGTGTAAAACTTGCCAAGAGTATAGAAGAGGTAGAAGAGCATACTAAAAATATTTTGGGAATGACTCTAGTTACTCACCAAACAGGACCGGAGGGTAAACTGGTTCAAAAAGTATATATCGAAGAGGGTGCAGATATCAAATCTGAATTTTATCTCGGTATGCTTCTTGACAGAGCCGCAGAGATGCCGGTAATGATGGCTTCAACTGAAGGTGGTATGGAGATAGAAAAGGTAGCTGCCGAGACTCCTGAAAAGATTGTAAAGGTAAATATTGACCCAACAATTGGTTTCCAGGGGTATCACGGTAGAAAGTTAGCATTTGGTTTGGGACTTCCAAAAGAGGAGATTGGAACATTTATCAAATTTGCAAAAGCTCTGTATGATGTATATATGGATAATGATGCTGAGATGATAGAGATTAACCCACTTATCAAAACAGGTGACGGTAAATTTTTGGCACTTGATGCAAAGATGGGATTTGATGATAATGCTCTTGGCAGACATCCGGATATCGAGGATATGAGAGACCTAAGCGAAGAGGAGCCTACTGAAGTTGAAGCTAAGAGATATGGTCTAAGCTATGTCAAGCTTGACGGTAATGTAGGATGTATGGTAAACGGTGCAGGACTGTCTATGGCTACTATGGATATCATCAAGCACGAAGGTGGAGAACCGGCTAACTTCCTCGATGTGGGTGGCGGAGCAAATCCTGAGACAGTTGCAAAAGGTTTTGAGATAATTTTGGAAGATCCGAATGTAAAAGCTATTTTTGTAAATATCTTCGGTGGAATTGTAAGATGTGACAGAGTTGCAAACGGAATACTTGAAGCTACAAAAATGACAGAAGTAAATGTTCCTGTTGTTGTTAGACTTGATGGAACCAATGCCCTTGAAGCAGCAGAAATTTTGAGAAATGCAAATATAGAAAATATTATTACCGCAGAGAGCCTCGCTGATGGAGCCAAAAAAGTGGTAGCTGCGGCTAAAGGAGAGTAATTATGAGTATTTTGGTAAATAAAGATTCAAAAGTTATCGTTCAGGGATTTACAGGAAAAGAGGGGACTTTTCACGCTTCTCAATGTATTGATTATGGCACTCAAATTGTAGGTGGTGTAACTCCGGGCAAAGGTGGTCAAGAGCATCTTGGCAAACCTGTATTTAATACGGTAGAAGAGGCGGTAAACTCTACAGGTGCAACTGTTAGTATGATTTTTGTTCCACCTGCATTTGTGGCTGATGCAGTAATGGAAGCAGCAGATGCCGGAATAGAGTTGGCTGTAATTATTACAGAAGGAGCTCCTGTAAAAGATATGATGTACGCCAAGATGTATGCTACCAAAAAAGGTATGAAGACAATTGGACCAAACTGCCCCGGAATTATTACAGCCGAAGAGTGTAAAATCGGTATCATGCCGGGTAATATTTTCAAAAAAGGAAATGTTGGACTCATCTCAAAATCCGGAACACTTACTTATGAAGCATCTCATCAGGTAGTGCAAGAGGGATTTGGAATTACTACTGCTGTTGGTATTGGAGGAGACCCAATTATTGGACTAAGTTACAAGCAACTACTTCCTATGTTTGAAGCTGACCCGGAGACTGAAGCTATCGTAATGATTGGTGAAATTGGTGGAGATTTGGAGATTCAGGCAGCTGAATTTATCAAAGAGAATATCTCTAAGCCAGTAGTTGCATTTATTGCGGGACAAACTGCACCAAAAGGCAAGAGAATGGGACATGCCGGAGCAATTATCAGCGGTGGTAGCGGAACAGCAGCAGAGAAGATGGAAGCTCTTGAGAAAGCCGGAGTTAAAGTAGTAGTATCACCTGCTGATATCGGCAAAGCGGTAAAAGAGGTTCTCTCTAAATAAATCTTTTTTTGCGAGACTGAAGTTCTGCCTTCTTTTATAAATCTTTCTAGTTACACATCTTATGATGTGTAACTAACTTTTTTTAAAATATTTAATCCATTGAAACTATTGACTATCAGACCTGCTTCAAAAGGTAACATAATCATTAAAGCGTAATCATAAAGTAACTTATTCATAAATACATTACTCAATCTTAGATATTCTAATGTCGTAGTGAAAATATCACTGTAAATCAAATATAAAAGGGGAATAATATGCCATTGATGAAAGCTCCCGAAAATACTCCTGTATGGACTGATGAAAATAGATGTAAAGCATGTGATTTATGTGTTGCAGTCTGTCCGGCCGGAGTATTGGCTATGCGTTATGAGCCTCATTCTGTATTAGGTGCAATGATTACTATTGTAGAGCCTGAAGCATGTATAGGTTGTAATGAGTGCGAATTAGCATGTCCAGATTTTGCTATATTTGTAGCTGACAAAAAAGAGTATAAGTTTGCCAAATTGACAGACCAGGCAAAAGAGAGAGCCAAAAAGATAGCTGAAAATAACTATATGATGCTAGGTGCATAATAAGGAGTATAGATGAGTACAAGAGAAGTAATTTCAAGCGGTAATGATTTGGCTGCAATGGCAGCTGTGGATGCCGGATGTATGTTTTTTGGAGGTTATCCGATTACACCTTCGAGTGAAGTAATGCATACAATTTCAGATCTTCTTCCAAAAGTAGGTGGTGCAGCTGTGCAGATGGAAGATGAGATTGGAGGAATCTGTGCGGCTATCGGTGCAGGTATGAGCGGAGTAAGAACTTTGACTGCCACATCAGGACCTGGTATTTCACTAAAAGCTGAGAACCTGGGACTGGCTCAAATGGCAGAGGTTCCTATTGTTGTAATCAATGTAATGAGAGGCGGACCATCTACGGGACTTCCTACAAGAGTATCACAGGGTGATGTTGCTCAGGCAAAAAACCCATCTCACGGTGATTACAAATCTATCACTTTGTGTGCCGGAACACTTGCTGAATGTTATACAGAGACAGTAAGAGCATTTAATTTGGCTGACAGATTTATGCAACCTGTAATTGTGTTACTGGATGAAACACTAGGGCATATGCATGCAAAAGCTATTCTTCCTACACAAGAAGAAGTAAAGAAAAATATTGTTCCAAGAAAAACATTTGACGGAGCTCCGGAAGATTATAAACCTTATGGTGTAGCTCAAGACGAGCCGGCAGTGCTTAATCCTATGTTTAAAGGATACAGATATCACTATACAGGTCTTCACCACGATGCAGACGGTTTCCCTACAGAAGAGATAGAGACTTGTAGAAAATTGATTGACAGATTGTTTAGAAAAGTTGATGCACATAGAGATGAGATAGAGCTGAATGAAGAGTATATGCTTGACGATGCTGATATATTATTGGTAGGATACGGTTCTGCATCTCTTGCTATCAAAGAGGCTATCAATGTACTTAGAGATAATGGTATAAAAGCCGGTATGTTCAGACCTATTACACTGTGGCCAAGCCCGGAAGAAAGACTTGAAGAGCTTGGTAAAAAGTTTGATAAAGTATTGGTAGTTGAGCTTAACCAGGGACAGTATTATGAAGAGATTCAAAGATGTATGGGTAGAAAAGATATAGAGAAATTGACTAAAACAAACGGTCGTCCATTCTCACCTGCTGATATCATCGAAAAAGTCAAGGAGGTATTTTAACCATGGCATTTAATTATGACGCTTATTTAAGAACAAACAAGATGCCGACACTTTGGTGTTGGGGTTGTGGTGATGGAGTTATCCTAAAAGCATTCATCAGAGCGATGGATAAATTGGGAATTGATAAAGATGATATGTGTTTGGTATCAGGTATCGGGTGTAGTGGAAGATTCTCTTCTTATGTTGATACAAACACTATTCATACAACTCACGGTAGAACAGTAGCTTATGCAACCGGTGTAAAACTAGCTAATCCTGATAAGACAGTGGTATGTGTAGCCGGTGATGGTGATGCTTTGGCAATCGGTGGTAACCATACAATTCACGGATGTAGAAGAAATATTGATATTACTTTGATTGTAATAAATAACTTTATTTACGGTTTGACAAATTCTCAGACATCTCCTACTACTCCAAGAGGTTTTTGGACAGTTTCTCAAAAAGCAGGAAATATCGACCCTACATTTGATGGTTGTGAATTGGCTATGGCTGCCGGGGCTTCATTTGTAGCAAGAGAGAATGTATCTGAGCCTAGAAAGATGGAAAAGGTATTGGTAGCTGCTCTTAAACATAAGGGATTTTCATATGTAGAGATTCTTTCAAACTGCCATATCAACCTTGGTAGGAAAAACAAGATGGGTAATGCCATGGCTAACCTTGACTGGATAGACAGTATCACACTACCTAAGAAAAAATATGATGCACTTCCTGAAGAGGAAAAAGGCAACTACTTGGCTACCGGTATTCTCAAGCAAGATGAAGAGGCTGAAGAGTATTGTGCAATGTATGAAGAGATTAAAAAGGTTCATCAAGGCAAAAGAGCCAAGATTACACCTGATGATTTCAATAAAAAGCTGTAAGGGGTAGCTAATGAGTAGAATAGTAATGAGATTTACCGGTGTCGGTGGTCAAGGGGTACTTCTTGCCGGAGAGATTTTTGCGGCTGCAAAAATCAAAATGGGTGGATACGGTGTAAAGACTGCTACCTATACTTCTCAAGTAAGAGGTGGTCCTACTGTTGTGGATATCCAACTTGATGATGAAGAGATTTGGTACCCTTATGCAATTGATGGTCAAATTGACTTTATGCTATCTGTTGCTGATAAGAGTTATCAACTATTTAAAGATGGAGTAAAAGAGGGTGGAACAATTGTAATTGACCCAAATCTTGTATATCCGACTGATGAAGACAGACAAAAGTGGAATATTGTAGAAATTCCTATTATTACAATTGCAAAAGAGGAAGTGGGTAATGTTATTACTCAATCGGTAGTGGCACTTGCAATAGCTAATACTCTTATGAATGCACTTCCAGAAGATGTATTGGTTGAGACTATGCTTAGCAAAGTCCCGCCAAAGGTTCATGATGCCAACAAACTGGCTTATGAGCTTGGTAAAAAATATGCTCTTGAAGCAATGAATAAATAACTCTTCTGAGGCGATTTTTCGCCTCATTTTCCCCTTTTAAATATAATGACAGATTTTTTTACTCTTTTTTTACTTTTTATTGCAGGAATTTTTGCAGGTTTTATAGACTCTATTGCCGGAGGCGGAGGTATAATTACACTACCTGCACTGTTGGCAGTGGGAATACCTCCTCATCAGGCACTTGCTACGAACAAACTCCAAAGCAGTTTTGGCAGTTTTACATCTGCTTTAAACTATTCAAGACTCGGATTGATGAATCCAAAAGAGTTGTTTACAGGAGTTTTTGCGACATTTACGGGAGCAGCATTAGGCTCAATAAATGTGCAGTTTTTCCCGGCTGACAAACTGGAATCTATGATTGTAGTGATGCTTATAGTGATATTTATCTATACCCTGCTTACTCCAAAATTGGGATTAAAACCAAAACCCCACAAGATACCTCATACGCTATTTTATATACTGTTTGGTATTTTGATAGGTTTTTATGATGGATTTTTTGGTCCGGGAACCGGTAGTTTTTGGACAATATCTCTGGTATTGTTGCTTGGATTGGATTTGAAATCTGCTACTGCTGAGACTAAGCTTTTTAATTTTGTGTCAAATATAGTCTCCCTCTCTGTATTTATATATGCCGGTTTGGTTATATGGAGTGTAGGAGTAGCTATGGGAGTAGGGCAGATAATAGGAGCATTTTTAGGCTCTAATATGGTAAATAAAAGAGAGATTAAATTTATACGGATATTTTTTCTTATTGTTGTTGCTCTGACTATCATCAAACTGATACTCTATTAATTTTATATTAAGCTCACTCATTTTTAGACTTTTATCAAAAATAGATATACTGAATGTCAATATTTTATTTTAAATCCCAAAGGAGATAATATATGAGTAATCGTGACAGATATTGGCTTGTCGGTATTTTTATCGTAGCTGTTATGATGTGGTTTGCACCGGTTCCAAATGGATTAGAGCAGAATGCCTGGAGGCTTTTTGTCATATTTATTGCCGCAATTGTTACGGTAATTGTAGATGCTCTTCCAATTTTGGCAGCATCGATATTGGCACTTTCAGCTGAAGTTTTGACAGGTATCTTAAAGCCCAAAGAGGCATATATGGGCTTTTCAGAAAGTTTTATTTTACTGATTATTGCTGCATTTTTGATTGCAAGAGCTGTGATTAAATCTGGTCTGGGCAAGAGAATAGCTTTTCTTATCATTAAAAAGTTTGGTAAATCAAGTTTGGGACTTGCATATTCTGTAATGGGTGCAGATATGCTAATCGCTCCGGCATTTCCGAGTAATACAGCTCGTTCAGGGGTATTGTTTCCTATTGTAAACTCACTTGCACTTGACAGTGGCTCAAAGCCTGATGAAGAGAGTAGGAAAAAACTTGGTTCATTTTTGATGATGTGTTCAATGGCAGGTATTACTCTGTCATCTTCACTTTGGCTTACAGCAATGGCAGCCAATCCGGCAGGTGCCAAGATGGCAGAAAAGTTTGATATCCATATCACTTATGCTGAGTGGGTATTAGGAGCTATTGTGCCGGTTGGGATACTCTTTTTTTTAATTCCTTGGGTGATTTACAAAGTATTTCCACCAGAAATAAAAGAGACTCCGGATGCTCCAAATATAGCTGCTGAAGCTCTAAAAGAGATGGGAGCGATGAGCAAAGATGAGAAGATTATGGGCGGTGTATTTATAGGTATGCTGATACTGTGGGTATTTTCAGGTGTATTTGGTCTGGATAAGACAGCAGTAGCATTTTTGGGGCTTGGTATATTGATGCTTACAGGAGTCTTTACACTCAAAGATATGACATCAGAGGGTAATGCTCTTGGCACACTGATTTGGTTCTCTATACTCTATGCAATGAGTGTATATTTGAATAAATTTGGATTTATGGATTGGGTAGGGGAGCATATATCTACTGCTATTGGTGATTTGTCATGGCCGGTGGTATATTTGACTCTTGTAATCAGTTATGTATTGATACACTACTTTTTTGTCTCTCAGACTGCCCAAATGTTGGCACTGTTTCCGGTATTTTTAGGAGTTGCTATCAAAGCCGGAGTGCCGGGAGATTTGATAGCGTTGATGCTGCTTTATGCAACCAATTTCAATGCTGTAATTACTCCGCAAGGCTCTTCAGCCAATGTTATCTATGTAGGTAGCGGTTATTTGAAAGGACCAGAAATATACAAAGTGGGTGGAGTGATAACGCTTGTAAATACATTGGTGTTTTTGGCAATAGGAACATTTTGGATACTGCTTGTAGCCAAGATAATGGGGTGAGATAGTTACGGTTATACTCCATATCAGGAGATATGGAGTGAGTAAGGTTATATTCTTTATAAAAAACGGAACTTTAGTCCCAAATAAAATAATTTTTTTACTTAGTTACGCATCTGCTGATGTATAAGCAGTCTGGAAATTATGCCCCATATCAGGAGATGAGGGGCAAGTATAAAGTTTAAAAAGTAATATATAATGTCAGAAATTACATATATGGCTTTAAAACTTCAGGTATATCTATTGTGCCATCTTCATTTTGATAATTTTCCATAATGGCTACTATTGTTCTGCCTACAGCCAATGCTGAGCCGTTGAGTGTATGCACGAGTCTGTTTTTCTTACCGTCTTTAAATCTGATTTTGGCTCTTCTGGCTTGAAAATCTCTGGTATTTGATACTGAGCTAATTTCTCTATATTTGTTTTGTCCAGGAAGCCAAACTTCTAAGTCCACCGTTCTAGCTGCCGAAAAACCCAAATCTCCGGTGCATAGCTCTACGAGTCTGTGAGGCAGTCCCAATTCAGTCAAAATCTCTGAAGCATTCTCTACCATCATATCAAATACTTCATCGCTCTTGTCAGGATGAGCTATTGCTACCATCTCTACTTTGGCAAACTGGTGCTGTCTTATCATTCCTCTTGTATCTCTTCCTGCACTTCCGGCTTCTCTTCTAAAACATGGAGAGTAGGCACTCATCAACAGAGGTAACTCTTCGCTTTTTAGTATCTCATCATGAAAGAGATTTGTAAGAGGCACTTCAGCAGTTGGTATCAGATACAAATCTTCATCACATACCTTAAAGAGGTCATCTTCAAATTTTGGTAACTGTCCTGTGCCTTTTAGCATATTTGAATTGGTCATATACGGCACTGCATACTCTATAAATCCTCTTTGTGCATTTTTATCCAAAAAGTAGTTAATCAATGCTCTTTGCAGTTTGGCACCCTCATTTCTGAGGACTGCAAATCTGCTCTTGGCAAGTTTTACACCTCTTTCAAAATCTATCCAGCCGTTATTTTCAGCCAGTTCCCAATGCTCTTTTGGTTTGAAATCAAATTTTTTAGGCTCCAAAACTCTCTTTATCTCTACATTGTCATCTTCATCCAGACCTTCTGGGACACTATCATCCGGAATATTTGGGATACCCATAGCCAATTCTGTGAGCCTCTCCTGGGCTTCTCTGGCTTTGTCAAGATAAGCAGAGACCTCCTCTTTAAGCTCATCTACCTGCTTTTTTAATTCAGATATATCTTTGCCTTCTCTTTTATATTCTCCAAAGAGTTTGGAGAGTCTGTTTTGCTCAGCTCTTGCACTCTCATACTGGCTGTTTCTGCTTTTGAGCTCTTCAAACTCCTCTTTGAGCTTTGCCATCAACTCATGGCTGACACCTTTTTTGAGTAGTTTTTCTGATACTTCATCAAAATTATTTTGCATTTTTTTCAAATCTATCATTGTATAAATCCCTCTCATAGGAAAATTGATATGCCATTATAGTTAAAAGCATCTTTGGATAGATTTTACGGCTCTAAGAATCTATTAATATATTAAAAGATATTATTTGATATTGACAAATGTAAAAAGGGGGATTTAGATTATGAGTAGAACACTTATAAAGAGTGTATGTAAAACAGCAGTAGCAGGATTGTTATTAAGTTCGGCGGTATATGCTGCAGATAGTACCGGTCTTATGGGAATAGGAGCTAGTTACTATCACTTTAAGAGTAACGATAATATAGGCTTGGAGCATGATTACAGTGTGCCTTCACTCGATTTTAGAATAGGTGCCAAAAACAGTGATTGGAGATTTTTACTGGGGTATAGTTTGATAAAAGATGATACCGTGGTAGGCTCAACGGCTGAAAATATCTTGGTAACCGGTGAATTGGATTATATTTTCTATACAGTACCTATGCAAAATCAGACACTGTTTCAACCATTTATAGGTGGAACAGTAGGGTATCATGGATACAAGTATGGAAATACAATAGATGAAAATGGTGTAGCTTACGGAGCACAGGTTGGAGCCATATTCGATTTTGAAGATTTTTCAATAGATACAACGGCTAAATATATGGATTCATCAAATGACAGTGCAAATGAGTTTTATGGTGTCTCTGTAGGATTTAACTATAAACTCAAAAATGACTAATATGAGCAAATCATATACTCTAAGGATAAAAATATGAAAAAATTAGCTCTGTTGATAGTATCAGTAATGCTTATTGCATTGACTGGCTGTGGTACAGGTGGTGGAGATGCCGATGGGAACAAACCTGTTCCTGATACAAAAGTGAACTTTTCACTATCTTCATTTGATGCATCCAATGGTAAAATCCACGCCGTTATGAATCTAAAAGCTTCAAAACTTCCAAAAGATGTGAAGATAATGTTGAAAAACTTCTCTCTTACTACTTTGAATGAGTGTACATTATCCAGTTTTTCATTTAATGGGGCAGATGATGCAACATTTAATTTCAAATATTTAGGCAGTACCCAGGTATTGACCATAGATAGTGATTTCCAGTGTCCGCAGGATAGTGATTTATACTCAAACAAGATAATGCTACATTATGACAAATGGGTATCAAATATGGATGGCTCATCCAAAAGAGGACCATTCCCCAAATCTGTCAGTTTGGCAGGCTCCGGAGGAGAGAATGCTGATGGAAGTTTGAATTATGAAATATTCCCTCCTAAAAGTTTGACAGTTGATGCTCTAGATAGTGTCTATGAGATAGATGTGGCAGTGGCAGTAGATGATGATACAGGAAGACATCCTGCCATAGATACCAATGTCACTGCAGAGTTTTTGCAACCTGTATTTGGATGGATTGAGAAATATACAGTAAAAACTGACTCTTCAGGTACTGCTCGTTTTGTGTATCACAGTCCAAAAAATATAAGAGGTCTTTCAGATACGAGTTTATACTTCTATACAGATACAAATGTGAGACAAAATACAAAAATCATATTTAAACCTCAAGAGGGAGTAGATAGAGTATATTTGATGCCTCAGACACTACAGGTAACAAAATCAAATGAAGAGCAAAATATTACAATAGTTACTGTCAATAAAGACAATATAGGAGTACCTGCCAATATCAAAATAGAGCAACTCTATAATGGTGATGGCAAAGATTACGGAAAATTTTCTACTACACTTGTGACAACAGATGCCAACGGTAAGGGTTCATTTACATATACATCTCCTTCTTCTTTGTATGGCTTGGATGACAGAACTGTTAAACTGACAGAAGAAAAAAGTGGTATCACAAAAGATTTGACAATTACTTATGACCAGGGTAGTATAGATTATCAAATCAGTATAGATGCACCAAAGACGCTATCTATAGAGCAAAACAGTACAATAGTCGTATCTATCCATGAAAAAGGCAATAAAGATAATATCATCGAAGATGAAAATGTCAAAAATGTAACTCTCAGTGTCAAAGATTATTACAGTATGATTAATTTTCCAGATGACAGTATAAGATACTCCTATTCAGTAGATGCAAACAAAGAGGTAGATGTTGAAACCAAAAGAGTATCCGGAGTTGCAATTATTGAAGCAGAAGCTACAGTATTTAATGGTAAAAGAGATATCAAAATTCAAACAGCCATACCTGTTACGATTATGTCAGGAGCAATATCTTCTATATCTCTCAATTATATATCTACAAAAGCTGATGCAGATACTGGACTCTTTTATGATTACTACAATGTCCATGCAGTTGATAAATATGCCAATCCTGTAAATAACGGTGGGCATTTCCATCCTACACTTATTTGTGGTGGTAATGAAAATAATGCTACAGCACCTGCTACAATCATACCAGCAAATGCTGATACCAACAGTAGCTTTGGTGAAATCAGAAAAGGACCTGAATATACAATATTCCAAGATACCCAAAATCGTCCATTTGATAAAGTAGATGCCTCAAGAGACAGATTAATTGTGCTTCCTACTGCTGATGCATCGAACAAAAACTATATTGGTGGTTGGACCATATCCAATGTCTTTGGAGACTATGAATTGGGCTTGGAAGAGGATTATTATGGTAAAGATGCAAAAGGTTTGAGATATATAGTAGGCGATGAAGACAGATTGCTTATGGGTGAAGTTCATGTAGCCAGTGTTACAGATGCCAATGATGGACAAGATTATACAATTGATGGTAACGGAGTAGCTAAAATAAAAGTAGCTTATGATCCTGCTCTTGTATCACATACATATACATTGGCAGTTACTGCCTATGGTGAAAACGCTAGAAGCGCAACAGCACTTAAAGACTCTTTTAGAGGAAATGATAAATATAATGTTTCAGATAGTGTTGTTGTAGTGCCAAATCATGGCAATGCAGATACAAATGTTTCAGTAGCTATTGAGACACCGGGAGGTGGTAGTACATGGTTGGATGATGTAGATATTGTCCCAAGTAGTATTACAGTAAATCCTGCAGATAAATGTAAATTGGATTTCAATGCAGACACTACAGATTTACATGTAAAACGAGGAGTATTTACAGTAAATGTCAAAGCTGATGTAGATGACAATCAAACCAAAGAGGTTGAGTGTACCGTTAAATGGAATGGAACAAATAGCGGTATATATTTAGAGTATTAATCCATATATCATGGGGTGCAGGATTAACTCCTGCACAGGGGGTATCCCCACCTCACATATAATTTTAATGTAAATATTTACGCTTTTCCTTTTGCACTTCTTATCTCATTGATATATTTATAGTCTATTTTTATCTCTCTCTCTTTTGGCAGATTTTGAGCCAATCGTTTAATCATAGCAGTAAAATCATCAAAGAGATAGTTTGCCATAGAGCCTGGAATTGGGTTGATTTCATTTAGATATATTTTGTCATTGTGATAGAAGAAATCACATCTGATAACTGCTCCTTCAAACATCGGTTTATATATCTTTTTGAAAGCATCCTCAAGTTGGAGTTTCAAACTATTGTCAATTACAGCTTCTGAGGCTCTTTCATCTCTGGAAAAGTCCAAATATTTTTTTTCAAAGTCAAGCATCTCATCTTTTTGAGGCTCTTCTACTATAGAAAGCTCCCACGCACCTGTATAGCAACCTGCTATATTGAACTCTTTGATACCCTCAATGAATGGTTCAATAATTACTTCATCATCGAACTCAAAAGCTACATCCAAAGCATAATCAAACTCTTCATCACTTTTGACTACACTCACTCCTATTGAGCTGCCTAGATGTGAAGGTTTGACTATAAAGGGATACTCAAAGGGAGCTTCTCTTTTGTTATCTATTCGCAATATTTCGTAATCCAGAGTCTCTACACCTACAGATTGTGCAAAACATTTGGTAAGACTTTTGCTGTAGCTCAATACCGAAGCATCTATTCTTGGACCTATATAAGGGATAGAGTAAAACTCCAGCAGTGATGCTATCTTGCCATCTTCTCCGTCTCTGCCGTGTATCAGATTGAGAGCCACATCTATATCAATATCTTGGCTTTTTGCAAACAGTCCGGATGAGGGTATAACAAATTTGGCATTTTGCAAAGATACTTTTTTAGCTTTTTTATACTCTGATGAGCTAAAGTATGAGGCTTTCATATTCTTGGCTTCAATCAGATAAAACTCCCTTTCAGCTGATAGGAAGATGAATATCAACTCATCATCACTCAAGACTTTTTTTAGTGTAATGGCACTTACTATACTTATTTCATGCTCGAAACTTGAACCGCCGAATATTATCGCTGTTTTCATATTTCTCCTTTTTATACCAATCTCCAATGCATCAAATCGAAAATATCTTCCGTAACAGGTAGGGCTTTCCATCCGTTACTTTGAAGATAATAGACTTTTGAAGCTATCATGGCTGTCAGATAGTTGTCTTTAAATATAAGGTATTGTCCGCTTTTGAAGCAAGAGAGCAACTCATCATAACTGTTTGGATGAGGATATTCATCTGTTTTGCTCTCATGTAATATTTTGAGTGTATCTATAAAAGATTCATCTTTTTTATACTTCTCACTTACCAAATACCATGCAGGGTAGGTGACAAGTGCATTTTGAGTGATATCATACAGATACAGTCTGCTCTTTTTCAATCTCTGTCCAGCATCTTTTTAAATTCACCGAAAATATAAGCACTCTCATGAGGTCCAGGACTTGCTTCAGGGTGGTGTTGCACAGACATTACAGGCTCATTTTTATATTTGACACCCTCTATTGTGCCGTCAAACAGGTTGGTATGTGTCACTTCGGCAATTTCGACTATAGTATCAGGGACATTATAGTTGTGGTTTTGGGCTGTGATTTCTACTTTGCCTGTTGCACTGTTTTTTACGGGGTGATTGCCTCCGTGGTGTCCGAATTTGAGTTTGTATGTATCGTATCCGTGTGCAATAGAGAGCATCTGATGTCCCAGACATATACCAAACATCGGGATTTTCTCTTCTATTAGTTTCTGGACTCTTAGCTTTTCATCTTCCAAAATTAGAGGATCTCCGGGACCGTTGGATAGAAATACACCATCTATTTCACCATTGTTAAATCTTGCTATCACACTCTCAGCAGGTGTATCATTTGGAATAACCTCTACTTCAATTCCTGCATGAGTCAATTCATTGAGAATATTTCTTTTTACTCCAAAATCGTATGCCACAATTTTTTTATCACACTTTGGCTCTTCATATTTGAATATTTTTGCATTGTATCTGCCGTTTGTATGGATATATGCCTCACTTGTGCTGACCTCTTTGATGTAATTTATCTCTTCGATTCTTGGAGAGTTTGCCAAAATATCTCTAAGCTCATCTTTGTCATGTATTTCAGTAGAGGCTATCATCTGCATTGAGCCTTCTGTCCGTATTGTTTTGGTGAGAAATCTGGTATCAATATCAGATATACCCATCACTCCGTATCGTTTGAGCAGACTGTCCAATGTCTCCTGACTTCTGAAGTTTGAGGGGCGTTTTTGGTAATTTCTTACAATTATTCCTTTGCAGAATGCTCCTCGGCTCTCCATATCCTGCTCATTACATCCCACATTACCGATTTCAGGCATGGTAAATGTCACGAATTGACCGGCATAACTGGGGTCTGTCACAATCTCCTGATATCCTGTCATAGATGTATTGAATACTATCTCACCTACGGCAGTGCCGTCTGCACCGAAGCTTTTTGCCTCTATGAATACACCGTTTTCCAGATATATCGATACTCTGTTCATAATCTCTCCTTTATATCATTCCTCTTCTTTTGAGCTCATCTTCATAAAGCCTCTCATAGAGCAGTTCATACTCCTGTGTGCCGGGGATTACCTCTTTTTGCATACCTCTTATTTTATTATAGACTATATCATCTATCTCATCATAGGCATTTGCAAAACTTTTGAATGATTTGAATATGACATTTTTGACCTGATTTTCATTTACATCATAATCTATCAGATAGTTTTCATACAGTTCATCGAGTATGGTGTGGGACAAATCATTATATCTGTCATTATAATTCATAATTACGCCATATTCGGGGGCGAGTCGCTTTTTTATCATAAAGAAGAGTTGTCTCTCATCCGCATGCTGAAACTCTATATCATCATAATTTTCATCCAATATCTCTTTGACTTTGGCATCTAACTCTCTTTCCTGTTTTAGATTTTCATCTATCAACTCTTTGGCTTTGGCAACTACTGCATCCATATCTTTGAGAAAAGTCACAAAAGGAGCATTTGCCAAATCTATGCCTATCTTCCTCGCCACATAGCCTGTCTGTTGCGGTTTGAGTCTCATTGTTCCCCCCTTTTTAATCTATCTGATTATCGTATCTTCTCTCTGTGGTGAAGTTGATATGATACCTATTTTGCAATCTATCATCTCTTCAAGTGCTGTTATATAATCCTGTGCTGTCTGAGGCAGTTTGTCAAACTCTTTAATGCCTTCTGTCTTTTGCCAACCCTTAAAGCTTTTGTATATCGGCTTGACACCATCCATATCATATGGGACGAAATTTAATTGCTCATCATCTTTTTCATAAGCTACACATACTTTTATCTCATCAAATCCGTCTAATACATCGAGCTTCATCAGGGATACTCTGTCCACACCGTTGATTCTGACTGCATGTCTCATAGCTACTGCATCAAACCATCCGCATCTTCTCGGTCTTCCTGTAGTGGTGCCAAACTCATGACCTCTTTCTCTGATTTTGTCACCTGCTTCACTAAAATCTTCACTCGGAAACGGACCGTTACCGACTCTTGTGCAGTATGCTTTTGCTATACCTGTAACATATCCTATATCTTTGGGATTGAGTCCAAGTCCACTGCATGCACCGGCACTTACAGTAGTAGAGCTTGTTACATACGGATATGTCCCGTGGTCAATATCCAGCATAGTCCCCTGAGCCCCTTCTAAGAGTATCCTTTTGTCTTCACTCAGAGCTTTCCAAAGCAGTTGGGTTGTATCAGTGATATACTCAAGCAGAGCTTTTGAATACTCCTGTAACTCATTTAACAACTCTTCACTGTCAGGTTTCTCTACACCCATAGCCTCAAATACAGGTGCATTCATATCAAAATGCTCCAATATTCTGTCTCTCAGTTTGAGAGGATCTCTTAACTCTCCGGCTCTGTGTCCTACTCTTGCCACCTTGTCACCGTAGGCAGGTCCTATACCTTTGCCTGTAGTTCCTATGGCTTTATCGCCTTTCATCTTCTCTCTCGCCTGGTCTATCATGGCATGATAAGGCAGTAGCAGATGAGCTCTGTCAGAGATAAAAAGTCTGTTTTTGAGATTGTCAAACTGACTCATCTCTTTGATGAAATCTTTTGGAGACAGAACTACACCGTTACCCACTATATTGACAGCATTTGGATTCAATACTCCTGACGGAATTAGATGAAGTGCATACTTTTTGTCACCTACCACTATCGTATGTCCGGCATTGTGACCACCGGCAAATCTACATACAATATCATACTTTTGTGCCAGATTATCTACAATCTTGCCTTTTCCTTCATCTCCCCACTGTAAACCTACAATTATGTCGGCTCTATTTGACATATTTACCCTTTTGCATAATTTTTGATACACAGGCATCGGTATATAGTGCAAATCCCGAAGCTTGTGATTTTTCCACCTCATATACTCCACCCATCATATAAAGAGTATTATCTCTGAATACTCTGAATATCATAGAGTCATAATATCCCAATGATGCGTAATACAGAGGTGAGATAACTATTTTTTTGTCTTTTAAACTGTTTGCCGTATTTTTGAGTCTGTTTAACTCTGTGGATATATCTTCGGGGTATATATCCAAATCATTCAAATCATCTACAGAGTGTATATGTAGCAGATTTTTTACCCAACTGTATTTTGATTGATACAGCTCTTCCACACCCATTTTGCGGATTAGATTTAAATCTATACCATACTTGTCAGAGAGTATATTGGGAATAGATATATTTGCCAACTGAATATCTGCATCTATCCCCAATCTATCCAAAAGCTTTGAAGCAGTAGCAAGTATCTCATCAAAACTTCCGCCTATAAACTCTGCTCCCACCTGATACTGCTCTTTGGTAGGGAATCTATATACAGGCTGTATATAAAACCATTTTTTAGATTCCATACTTCTGCCCAGTCTTTTTGTAGCAATTCTGACCACATCTACAGTAGAATCGGCACGGAGAGTTACTATGTGATTTGAGCTGTCATTTACTCTGATTAACTCTTTTGTATCATCAAATGCTTCTGTCTGATGATAAGAAAAGAGTGGTGTAACCATCTCTTCGTATCCATCTTCCATCAAGAGTTGTGCACAGATATTTTCTATCTCTCTTTTTATAGAGGCACTCTTACCGAAGTAGAGTCTGCTGCCTCCCGGAATCTCATGCTCAAATATCATACACTGCTCTCTTTGAAATATATTTCATTAAATACCCTGTTTGCATTACCGTTATACTCTCTTCGCCCCATATCATCAAGTGCCAGTTCGATGGCATTTACTACCCATGCAGCTTCGTAAGCTTCAATCAGTCCCATCTGATTGATTCTGAAGAGTTTGCCTTTTAGGTGGTCCTGTCCACCTGCAATATTGACTCCGTATTTGCTCTTGAGCAGTTTTCTGATACTGTCAGCCTCTTCATCATATACGGCACTCATTGACAGAGCAGGTGTTTGAGGATAGAGGTCAAACCCTATAGAAGCAAGTGCTTCCATATTGGCTTTTGCTCTTGCAGCGGTATCTCTGTATAGTTTTTCCATACCGCCACACTTATCTATCTCTTCAAATATTGCATTTAGCCCTATAATAAGAGTGGTAGCTGCTGTATATGCGGTGGTGTTTTTTCTCTGCTTTGATATCTCTGAAGCCAAATTAAAATAGTAATTTCTACCTTTTCCAATCCTGTTTACGGCATATTCACTCAATCCTATCATTGCCAGACCCGGAGGCAACATCAGAGCTTTTTGGCTACCGGCTATCAGTGCATCTATATTGCTCACATCTATAGGCTCTACTCCTACAGCTGTAATTCCATCAGCTATAATAGCTATATCACTGTTTATCTCTTTGGCTCTTTTGGCTATCTCTTCGACAGGATGTCTCAAACCTCCGGCACTTTCGCTGATTTGGATACATATAGTATCAATATCCGGCTCATTTTTCAGAGCCTCTTCAATATCTTCTACACTTGCTGGAGTATTCCACGCATATTTCAACTCTACTGTCTCATATCCGAAAGCATCGGCTATTTTGCCAAATCTCTCTCCAAATTTTCCTGCATTGACAAAGAGTACTTTTTTCTTTGCCAAATTTGTAACTGCCGCTTCCATGGCACCTGTGCCGGTGCTTGCAAGCATTACACACTCATCTGTTTGCATCAGCTTGAGCAGTCCTTCTCTTGCCTTGGCAAAAATTGCTTCAAATTCCGGTGTGCGGTGGTGTATTGTAGGTGTGGACATTGCCATTCTCACAGATTCTGGTACAGGAGTAGGTCCTGGTGTAAAGAGTAGCATTTATATACCCCTTTTCAAAATAAAATGTATATACTATCCCATTAGTATGAAATAGCCAATATTAAAATCGTAGGATTATATCCAAAAAAGGGTTATGTTATGATTGCCTGTAAGCTCTAATCAGAGTTACAGAATATTGTTTAATCATCTTTTGTATATTCAGTTATAATATAATATATCTTATGTTACGCATATAACTTTAGAGTTTCTAAAGAGTATTGTTTAATATCGTTTTATGTGTGGAAGGTCAGTTATATATCTTGAAGGAGGGAGAATATAATGCAAAAATTACCAATAGGCATACAGACATTTGAAAAGATTAGAGAAGAAAATTATCTATATATAGACAAAACCAAAGAGGCATTAGAATTAATTAATGATTATGAGTATATATTCCTCTCCCGCCCCCGTAGATTTGGTAAGAGCCTCTTTCTTGATACGCTTCAAAATATATTTGAAGGAAATAAGAAGCTCTTTGAAGGACTCTATATCTATGATAAATGGGATTGGAGTATAAAGTATCCGGTAATCAAAATTGACTGGGCAGGTAATTTCAAGAGCCTTGAATCCACTCAAAAAGTAGCAAAAAAAATACTAAAAGACAATCAAAAAAGATTAAAAATAGATTGTGATATAGATGAAGATGCTTCATCATGTTTTGCCTCGTTAATACAGGAGTGTTATGAAAAATATAACCAAAAAGTAGTAGTGCTTATAGATGAGTATGACAAGCCAATACTCGATAATCTTGACAATATATACAGAGCCAAAGAAAACAGAGACTTTTTAAGAGGACTTTATATACAATTAAAAGCAAATGACAGATATCTGAAATTTGCCTTTTTAACCGGCATTTCCAAATTTAGCAAAGCCAGTATCTTTAGTGGATTAAATAATCTGGTAGATATTTCACTAATGCCAAAGTTTGGAAATATATGCGGATATACTCACGAAAATATCAAAGAGGAATTTTTTGAATATAGCAAAGATTTTGATTTAGATGAAGTCAAAGATTGGTATAACGGTTACTACTTTTTAAAAGATAAAATCTATAATCCATTTGATATATTGAGGCTGTTTGATAGCAAAGAGTTCAAAAACTACTGGTGGGAGAGTGGTCAAAGCTACTCATTGATTGAAATGTTAAAAAAAGGCTCTTATTATATCCCTGAGCTTGAAAATTTAATAGTAAGTGATGATATACTCAACAGTTTTGATATAGAGGATTTAGAGCTTGAAGTATTACTATATCAAGCCGGATATTTTACAATAGGGAGTAAATTTTTAGATTTTGATAAAATCACAAATTATAAATTAAGAGTGCCAAATAAAGAGGTGCAGATATCTTTGAATAAACTCATTATCAAATATCTAACCAAAAAAGTAGATAACCCAAAAAGAGCTTCACTCTTTTATTCACTAAGAGACAGTAATTTAGAAGAGTTTAAACATATTCTTGAGTCTTTGTTTGCTTCCATTCCATATAACAATTATGTCAAAAACGAAATAGGTGAATTTGAGGGGTATTATGCCAGTGTAATATATGCCTATTTAGCCTCTTTGGGAGTGAGAATAATAGCAGAAGATACCTCAAACAGGGGCAGAGTAGATATGACTCTGTTTATAGAAAATAAAATTTATATCATTGAGTTTAAAGTAGGAAGTGGTGGGGCTCTAACTCAGATAAAAGAAAAAAATTATCATCAAAAGTATCTGAGTGAAAACAAAGATATATATTTAGTTGGTATTGAGTTTGATAGAGAGATTAGAAATGTAAGTGGTTTTGAGTGGGAGAGGGTAGGGTGATTTACTCCCCAAAATATGGGAAGTAAATTTTGATATTAGAGTCTAGACTCATATCTTCGAAGCATATACAGCTTCTTGAGGATTTTCTTGCGTGTAGCAATTTTTTCTTTCTTTCTCTTCTCAGTAGGCTTTTCATAGTGCTGTCTTGCACGAGCCTCTGTTACGATAAGGTTTCTGTCACACTGTCTTTTGAATTTGCGGTAAGCATCTTCAAAACTATCTCTAGGAGATACTACGATTCCTGGCATACAAGTCACCCCCTTTCATGTCTGATTTTCCCTTTTTTGCAGAGAGAGACAAATCGGGTGTGATTATATCTTGAAAAGCTGATAACAGGTTTAAAACTTCTTACCTATCATAAATGCCAGTTCAAGAGCCTGTTTTGCATTCAGTCTTGGGTCACACTGTGTATGGTATCTGTTGCCTAAGTCATCTACTGTAATTGGGCATGATGTGCTTCCTGTACATTCTGTTACATCTTCGCCAGTCATCTCCAGATGTATTCCACCTGCTACTGTGCCTTCTGCTTTGTGTATCTCAAAGAATTGCTTTACTTCAGAGAGGATATTATCAAAATCTCTGGTCTTAAATCCTGTAGCACTCTTTTCAACATTTCCATGCATAGGATCTATTGTCCATACTACATTTTTACCAGCTTCTTTGACTGCTCTAAGTAGAGGAGGGAAGTATTCTCCTATTTTATCGGCACCCATTCTCACAATTAGATTGAGTCTGCCCTCTTCATTATTTGGATTAAGTGCTTCAATAAGCTCTACTATCTCATCACTTTTCATTGTAGGTCCTACTTTGCACCCTACCGGATTTTGGATACCTCTAAAAAACTCTATATGCGCACCATCTAGTTCTCTGGTTCTATCACCTATCCATAACATATGAGCCGATGTATCATACCACTCGCCACTCATACTATCTATTCTAGTCAGTGCCTCTTCATAATTTAGAAGCAGTGCTTCATGAGATGTATATACTACTGTTTGTCTGAGTTGTGGTGCTGTTGTGCTGTTGATTCCGGCAGCTGCCAAAAATTTCATAGCTTTGTCAATTTGGTCACTCAACTCTTCATATTTTTTGCCGATAGGGTGATTTTTTATAAAATCCAGATTCCATCTGTGAACTTGAGTCAAATCAGCCATACCGCCTCTTGAAAATGCTCTAAGCAAATTCATTGTGGCCGCTGACTGATTATAAGCTTTTAACATTCTTTTTGGGTCTGCTTTTCGAGCTTCAGGAGTAAAAGCTATATCATTGATAATATCTCCTCTGTAACTTGGCAGTTTTACGCCATCTTTCTCTTCAAAATCACTTGAGCGAGGCTTTGCAAATTGACCTGCTACTCTACCTATTTTGATTACTGGCTTACCACTTGAATATGTCATTACTACTGACATTTGCAAAATCAGTTTAAACAGATTTTTAATTACATCAGCATTAAAAGCATTGAAACTCTCAGCACAGTCTCCACCCTGGACTATAAAAGCTTCACCTCTACCTGCTTTTGCCAAATCATTTTTGAGATTTATTGCTTCACCTGCAAAAATCAACGGAGGATAGCTTCTTAGCTCCTCTTCTACACTTTTTAGTAATTTTTGATCTTCATAAACCGGTTGTTGTTTGATTGGAAAATTTCTCCAACTATTTGGACTCCAACTCATATTATATCCTTGATAAATATTAATTTTATGGGATTATATCGAAAGAGGCTTTCTATAAAGAAAACCATAATCTATACATCTCTTTCATACAGCCACCACAATATTGCAAACATCAATCCAGGTGTTCTTGAAATATTTTCATCATAGACGATATCTTTTATTTGTTTGGCAGGAATTTCAACTACTTCAATATCCTCATCATCTACTCCACCACCTGCTCCTATCCTCATACTCTCATCTACTTCTGCATAAAAGAGAGTCTGTCTGCTACCTGCAAAACCTACTGCACTGTAAAAAGAGCTGATTTTATAAAGAGATGAACTCTCCACTCTGTATCCGCACTCCTCTTCTATCTCTTCAGATGCAATCTCTTCTATGGAGAGATTTTTATCTACAAGACCTGCACACAGCTCAAGTGTCATACCATCTGCATTATGCATATATACCGGAGCCCTGAACTGTCTGACTAATATAAAAGCATCCTTGTCTTTATGGTATATCAATATTGCCACACTGTCTGCACTGCTTAGCACTTCCCAGCTCTTTTCTATGCCGTTTGCTCTGTATTTTGCAAGAGAAGTTTTTATAAATTTGCCATTTTTTAAAGGCTCGGTTCTAAAGTTTTCTATTTTCATCTTTTTGCCACCTTGTTATTGATATGGATTAAATTGTTTTCTATCTCGTCCCACTTAAAGGCTTTCTGCTCTTTTAGTTTTATCAATCTCAGTAATTTTGTTTTTAATTTTTCGGCTCCCCTTATAGATACTTTTTTTCTGCTTGTTACAGTATATTTTTCCAAAGATTGATATTTTGTGGTAACTTTTACATTTATGTAGTTACCTTTTTTATTTAGGAGTCTCAATGGATTGATTGCTCGTGAATTGTGATAGAGACCAAAATGCAGATGTGGTCCTGTGCTTCTACCTGTGCTACCTACAGCTCCTATGATTTGCCCCTGTCTTACATATCTGCCAACTCTTGTTTTTATTCTGCTCATATGTGCATACAAAGATACATAACCTTCTGTATGTTTAATCTTTACTACTTTGCCATATCCTCTCATCCAGCCGGCATATATTACTTTACCTTTGGCTACAGCATACAGAGGTGTGCCTCTTTTTGCTCCGAAATCTACACCCAGATGCGGTCTGTATCTATGGAGTATGGGATGCCATCTTTTATAACTGAATGTTGATGTGATACGGGGATGTTTCAAAGGCATTATAAAACGGTATCTATTCCTTTTTTTTATAATCTTTGTCTTAGTGTGTATTACATTTTTGTATCTTGCTTTTTTGACCAATACCGTCTTTTTGGTATCGTGCCATATATTGCCGTCTTTGTCTGTAAATGAATAGCTCTTTTTGCCTCTGTGTTTAATTAGGGCACCTTTGATTACAGGTTGCCCAAAAGGTTTGCCCAGTCTGCTTTTTTGAGAATATACAAAAGCTATTTTGTCCCCTCTTTGAAGTTTTCTAAAATCTATCACGCCTTTATATATGGTTTTGAGCATAAAACCCAGTCTGGGATTGTTTGTCAATTTATAAATATCATTATAGCAACTGTTTTTTATATCCACTCTTACCTGGTCTTGTACATGTTTATATACAATAGGTATGATATCAAAGTCATATCTTCCACTTTTGTTTCTTACTATCTGTATCTGCATCTCTTCGCCAATTGGTATAAGTGCCTGAATCAGTCTGTTTCCCTCTGTCATCTCATAAAACTTCTCTCCTGTTTGAATTTCAGATACATATTTGAAATCCTCAGGAGAGATATCTCTTAATAGACTCTGCCCTATATTATACTTATCCAGATATTCAGAAAATGTATCTCCTTTGTGCCAGATATTCTCTTTGACAACAGCAGATAACGCCAAATTTGTGAAGAAAATATATATAAACAAGATTAGTTTTAGCAGATTATTATTTATTATCAATATTTTTGTCTCCCATATAGTCTGTTAAGATTATATAATTATAACCAAAGAGCATATAACTCATTAAAGTTTTAAAGATTAAAAAGTATAATCGGCTTTATTCAATACAAGCAAAAATAAAAGGATATAGATATATGAGAAAGTTATTAATAGCTGTTATGGTTATAATTCCTCTGTTTGGAGGATTTTTTCCTCCTACAGTCAATAGCACTGTTACGGCAGTATCAGGTAGTAGTGCGACACTTAGTAAATCATTTCCTGTAAATGGAATGAGTGGTGTTGTTATACATAATTTTGGAAAAGGCATATCAGCTATCAGCTCTGTTGCCATTCAGACATCTATGGGCAGTGTAAAACTTCTCAAAGATGATTTGTTGGGAGATAAAAAGCTTCCAAGACCCAAAATAGTGGCGACAGTAGGTGATAGAGTAATCGGAGGATATCTCTATAATAATGTTTTGCTTATCGCTCCCAATGCCCAAACATACAGTAAAGTAACATCTTCTGCATCAAGACATTGGATACATCCGGATATTTATGCGGCATTTTTAGGCAGAGAAGGAGACAGCAGACCTACTTTGAGCAATCTTAAAAAATTTGCAAAAGAGGCACAGGTAGGATTGGTATATATAGTAATGAAAGACAAAGCTGTTCTTTTAGACCCTGTAAGTGGGGTATATATAAACTCTATGCCATTTACTCCTGTAGGTACAGAGAGCAAAGCACCTTTTTATATGAGATTTAATAAATTCAAATCTGGTCTTTTTGGTGGCAGTGGAGGAAATTATTACAAAATAGTGGAGAGTATCAGATAATGTTAGACAAAAATTATATTCAAGCACTTAAAAGTATTGTAGGTGAGGATAATGTATATAGCGACAAAGCTCATATGAGAGCATACAGTTATGATGCTACACGCACATATTATGAGCCAGATGCCGTTGTATTTCCACGAAATGAAGATGATGTAAGTAGAATCTTAATCTATTGCAACTCGCATAAAATTCCGATTGTTCCAAGAGGAGCAGGAAGTGGTTTTACCGGTGGAGCATTACCTGCTAAAGGTGGTATAGTATTGGGATTTGAGAAGCATATGAATAAAATCCTTGAAATAGATATGGAAAATATGCTTGCTATTGTGCAACCCGGAGTCGTAAATAAAGAGCTTCAAAAGAGAGTAGAAGAGGTAGGACTCTTCTATCCGCCAGACCCTGCCAGTGAAGATTACTCAACCATTGGAGGAAATGTAAGTGAAAACGCCGGAGGTATGAGAGCAGCAAAGTATGGAATTACAAAAGATTTTGTAATGGCACTTAGAGCAGTCAGAACAAACGGTGATATCATCAGAGCAGGAAAACGCACCATCAAAGATGTAGCCGGATACAATATAGCAGGTATTCTGACTGCCAGTGAGGGGACATTGGCTATAATTACAGAAATTACACTCAAACTCTTGCCAAAGCCCAAATATGCCAAATCATATATGGGAATATTCCCTGATGTAGAGTCTGCTATGAATGCAGTATTTAAATCTCTTGCCTCCGGAGCCAATCCGGTGGCGATGGAGTTTTTGGATTCTTTGGTAGTCAAAGGAGTAAAACAAAAACTTGGAATATCTTTGCCAGAAGATGCGGGAGCTTTATTGATAGGTGATGTAGATGGAAATATTCCTGAAGAGTTGGAGTTTCAGCTGAGTATTTTGGAAAAATCATTCAAAGAAAATGGTGCAATGGGCTTTGAGATAGCTGAGGATTCAAAAGCAAGAGATGAGATATGGAGAGCCAGAAGAGGTGCTTCACAATCGGTTACAATATATGGCTCTAAAAAACTCAATGAAGATATATCAGTGCCAAGAAGTAAATTGCCAGAAGCTCTGAATAAAATATATGCAATAGGCAGAAAGTATGGATTTGATATACCATGCTTTGGACATGCCGGAGATGGTAATATACATGTAAATGTAATGGTAGATGGCTCTGATGAAAAACAGTTACATAATGGACATGAAGCTATCAAAGAGATTTTTAAAACTGTTGTAGATATGGGAGGCACACTCAGCGGTGAGCATGGTATAGGTCTCAGCAAAGCCGAATTTATGAATATAGCCTTCACTCCTCAAGAGTTGCAACTGTTTAGAGATTTAAAAAAGGCATTTGACCCAAACAATATATTAAATCCGGGTAAAATGGGATTATAATTTTATGAGAAAGAAAGGAGCTATATTTAAAGAGTTTTCTCTCTTTCTCAAGGATTTTTTCAAAGACCTTTTTTATGATAAATTGGGTTTTTATGCTGCTAGTATGAGTTGGAGTACTCTGTTTTTTATTATCCCGTTTCTTGTGATTTTAATTGTGGCTTTTACTTATCTGCCAATATTTGATACTGCTTACAGTAAACTGCATTTGATTCTTTCCCAATCTCTAGTGACGAGTAATACAGATATTATTATGAGTTATCTTGATAGGTTTGTAGCCAATGCCGGTAAACTTGGGATTATAGGTTTTTTTTATGTAACAGTCGCTGCAGTTTTGTTTTTCAAAGATTATGATTTTATAGTCAATGATATCTTTGAAACACCCCAAAGAGGGATAATAGAAGCTATCAAAACATATTTTGGATTGATTTTGATTTTACCCTTTATGCTTGGAAGCTCATTTTGGATATTTTCCAAATTAGAAATCTATCTTGGCAATATTGGAATATATACATATTTTCATTTTAAAATTCTCTTGCCATATTTGATTATATGGCTGATGTTTTATACAGCATATCAACTCTCTCCAAGAGTATCAGTATCTAAAAAAGCAGCTTTGATATCATCTTTTATAGCCTCTTTTATATGGTTTATTGCCAAATCTGTATTCGTATATTATATTATCTATAATAAAACATACACTACCATCTATGGTGGTTTAAGCACTATGCTATTTCTATTTTTATGGATATATATATCTTGGGCTATATTTCTGCACGGATTGAGATTTTGCTATATTCTTGATAAGGGAGATGGTGGTAAATGAAAGATAAAAAGTGTAGTTAAGAGTAGGCAAAAGCCTACTCGCAAAAGGGGATTACATCATTCCCATTCCGCCCATACCACCCATATCAGGGACAGCAGGAGCAGCTGGATTGTCTTCTTTGATATCACTTACAGTAGCTTCAGTTGTGAGCAACAGACTAGCTACTGATGTAGCATTTTGTAGTGCAATTCTTTCTACTTTGAGTGGGTCGATGATTCCAGCTTCAAACATATCTACATATTCACCACTTGCTGCATTGAATCCGATATTTGCCTCTTCACTGTTGGCTACTTTGTCAGCTACCACACCAGCATCATAACCGGCATTTGTAGCAATTTGCTTGATTGGTGCTTTGATAGCTCTTAGAATAATATCAGCACCTACCTGCTCATCACCACATAGGTCAAGATTTACATTTTTAGATGCTTTAATCAGTGCTGCACCACCACCAATTACAATCCCTTCATCAACTGCTGCTTTAGTTGCACTCAATGCATCATCTACTCTGTCTTTTTTCTCTTTCATTTCAGTTTCAGTAGCTGCACCTACTTTAATTACTGCTACTCCACCGCTCAGTTTTGCAAGTCTTTCTTGAAGTTTTTCTTTATCGTAATCACTTGTTGTATTTTCAATTTGAGCTCTAATCTCTTTGATTCTTGCCTCTACTGCCTCTTTGTCACCCTGACCATCTACGATAGTAGTATTATCTTTATCGATTACTACTCTTGCTGCACGACCTAGCTGATCAATAGTAGCTTTTTCAAGTGTCAATCCAAGCTCTTCAGTGATTACAGTTCCACCTGTTAGAATTGCTATATCTTTGAGCATCTCTTTCTTTCTGTCACCAAAGCCTGGAGCTTTTACAGCTGCGATATTCAAGATACCTTTCAGTCTGTTTAGTACCAGTGTAGCAAGTGCTTCACCCTCTACATCATCAGCGATGATTAACAAAGGTCTTCCACTCTGCTGAGTCTGCTCAAGAAGTGGAATCAAATCTTTTAGATTACTGATTTTAGAATCTGTTACCAAAATTAGAGGATTTTCCAACTCTGTAGTCATTTTTTCACTGTTTGTTACAAAGTATGGTGATAGATAACCTCTGTCAAACTGCATACCCTCTACTACATCAAGCTCATCATTGATACCTTTTGCTTCTTCTACTGTAATTACACCGTCTTTACCGACTTTTTCCATAGCTTCAGCAATCAATTCTCCGATTTTGGCATCACTGTTTGCAGAGATTGTAGCAACCTGAGCAATCTCTTTTTTATCTTTTACCTCTTTTGAGATTTTTTTAAGCTCTTCAATAATAGCATTAGATGCTTTGTCCATACCTCTTTTTACTTCGATAGGATTAGCTCCAGCTGTGATGTTTCTAAGACCCTCTTTGAAGATAGATTCAGCCAATACTGTAGCAGTAGTTGTTCCATCTCCAGCCTCATCTGCTGTATTACTTGCTACCTCTTTTACAAGCTGAGCACCCATATTCTCAAGTGTATCAGAAAGCTCTATTTCTCTAGCAACTGAAACACCGTCTTTTGTGATATTTGGAGCACCAAAACTCTTCTGAATTAATACATTTCTACCTCTTGGTCCCATTGTTACTTTTACAGCGTCTGCCAATTTTTTTACACCACTGTATAATCCGTTTCTTGCACTATCTGAAAACATAATCTCTTTTGCCATATTTTCTCTCCTTATTGTTTTATATTTATTTTATTTGTTTATAGATCTTCAAAAATATAATTATTTTAATATTCCGAGAATTTCATCACTGTTTAAAATCAGATACTCTTTATCATCAAGAACGATTTCACTGCCACTGTATTTGGCAAATACCACTGTATCTCCTTCATTGATACCCTCATCTTTGGCATCTGGTCCTACTGCCAATACTTTACCCTGAAGCGGTTTTTCTTTTGCATTATCCGGAATAATAATTCCTGATGCTGTTGTTGTTACCTCTTCTTCTCTTTCTATTAAAACTCTGTTAGCTAATGGCTGAAAGTTCATTATTTCACTCCTTTTCTCGAAATTTTGTGCAATTTTAGTCAATTTAAATCAAAATGTCAAGATTTTTTTGAAATTTTTTTAATATTCTTTAGTCTATTTGACTCATATTTAAT
>WFNP01000041.1 GCA_015488535.1 Nitratifractor sp. | reverse complement strand
TAAATACCCAATTTATTATAAGTTGTATAATGAGATTTTTGTTTAGTTATTGGTCTTTTATAACCGATTTTATATTATCTGCTTCATTTTTATACGAAATATATTTTCTAATGCCTAATGCTTAATTAACGCGAGTCTCGGATAAGAGACAAGTATAATATTTGTCCATCAAATTGCTATAGATATGAAGTTGAAAACTGATGTTACACATATTACTCAAAACAACTATAATTTAATGCAATTTATTCGGAGGCAGGACTTCGCTCCTGCACAATGCGGGGTTGAAACCCCGCTTCCTATGCTATATTGTTCAATATAATTTTATCTGCGTAAGGTCAGTTAAAAATTTAGCTTTTTAGAGTGATTAGAGCTTAAACGAGACTCGTGTTTAATTACTATTTCATTATTAAGAGTTCTGTTACATATCGGGAGATATGTAACTAGATATAATATTTTTAAATGCCTATTGCCTAATTTCCATTTAATAATTTCGCTGCCTCTTTGGCATGGTATGTGATGATGATATCAGCACCTGCTCTTTTAAAACCAAGCAGAGTCTCCATCATTACTCTCTCATAATCTATAACTCCAGCTTTAGCTGCCATCTTGAGCATAGAGTATTCACCACTCACATTATATACAGCCAATGGCAACTGTGAAGCTTCTCTGATATCTCTGATTATATCCATGTAGGCAAGTGCCGGTTTTACCATCAGAATATCAGCTCCCTGTTTTTCATCTTCTATACTCTCAAGTATTGCTTCTCTTCTGTTTGCAGGGTCCATTTGATAGCTTCTTCTATCGCCAAAACTCGGCGCACTCTCGGCTACATCTCTAAAAGGTCCGTAGTATGCACTGGCAAATTTGGTAGAGTAGCTCATTATTGGTATATGGGAGTATCCATTATTGTCAAGTGCTTCTCTGAGAGACTCTATCATCCCATCCATCATACCGCTTGGAGCTATCATATCTACACCTGCTTTGGCATGCACAAGTGCCTGTTTGCCAAGATTTTGGAGAGTAATATCATTATCTACAGTCTCTAACACAGGGTCTAATACTCCGCAGTGACCATGGTCTGTATATTCACAAAAGCACAAATCAGTAATGACAAAGATATCCGGATGAGCTTTTTTGATTTCTCTCACAGCAGTTGCAATGATACCATGATCACACATCGCATCACTGCCTACACTGTCTTTGATATCAGGTATTCCAAAGAGTATTATTGAGTATATTCCAAGATTTTTAAGCTCTTGGCACTCTTTGATAGCTGTATCTATACTCATCTGATACACACCGGGCATAGAGGCTACTTCATTTTTGATACCCTCTCCGCTTCTGATAAAGAGAGGATATATAAAATCACTTACATCCAGTTTTGTCTCTCTTAGCATATCTCTTAATACCGGAGATAATCTTCTTCTTCTAAATCTTGCAAACATTATTTACTCACTTTCTATATTGATTATAACAGCTGTTAGTGTATAAGAAAATATATTTATAGCAGATTAGCTACAGATTAAAAATATCCATATTTATCGAGAGACAAATCATATTTTTTAGAGAGTTGCTTATTGGAAGAGGAGTGAAACTCCATTATATCTTTTGCAAACTCTTTGGATAAAAACTTTTTCTCAAAGGGTATATAGTTTAACAATGAGAAGAGTTTATCTATAAACAGAATATCATTTATTCTGTTTTGCACTCTCTTTGAGAGACACATATTTGATATTCTCATCATATTGAGCAGTAGATATGAGTCTGCTTTGTTTGTCTGCTCACTCTTTTTTGGTTTGATATACTCTACACCGATAAAATCAGCTATATCTTTTAAAAACTCATCTCTATTTGATTTGAGTTTCTCATAAGGTAGTATCAATATATTATCCTCTTTAAATAACTCTCTGTAATGCTCTGCCCATCTGAAATAATCCAGTGAGTAGATATCCATCCACCCTCCTTTGCCTGGAGTGCTTTTGTTAAATTTACCTCTTTTGTAATTTATAAATGATTTTAAAGAGCCACTGTATCCGCCTCTGATTGCCTGTCTGTAGATAGATTCTATGAAGCTGTCTTGTTTTCTGATGACAAATATGATTTTTGGATTTTCAAAGCACTCTTTCAGGTGATATGATATTTGAAAGCTATTTAAAAAGTTTATTCTTGAAGTTCCGCTCATCAACTCATTGCTGTATAAAATTATGCTACTATCAGGCATTTTGCTTTTGATATCTCTGTATAATCTGTCAGTATCGGCAAATGCCTGTGTAGAAAAGAGTTCAGAGAATATTTTGGCAAAATCTTTATCTTTGGTTTTGCTGTCGTAGTGTTTGCCAAGATAGTGTAAATTTAGATTTGGATAGAAATTCTTTTGTAGATATGATGTTGCTGTTTTTGGCATACCTATATGAAAGATATATTTACTGTTTTTGGGCATTGTTACCTCAATATTGCAAAAAATTAAATATGCATACGGTCAAAAACCGTATGCAAAAAAAGAAATTATATCTTATTCAGCTTCTAATACAGCACCTTTTGCAGCATTTGTAACCAATGCTCTGTATTGTCTTAGCCATCTGCTCTTGAGCGGTTTTACTTTTGGCTTAAAGTTTTGCTTTCTTCTTGCTATCTCTTCATCAGAAATTTTTGCTTCAAGAATATAATTATCTACATCTATATGTATCTCATCACCATCTTGTAAAAGTGCAATCAATCCACCCTCAGCAGCTTCAGGGGATACATGTCCGATACTTGCTCCTCTTGTAGCTCCACTAAATCTACCATCAGTAATGAGTGCTACTTTATCACCCAGTCCCATACCCATAATGAGGCTTGTTGGAGCCAACATCTCTTGCATACCAGGACCACCTTTTGGACCTTCGTATCTGATGACTACTACATGACCGGCTTTTACTTTACCGCCTGTAATGCCTTCAATAGCTTCATCTTGAGAATCAAAACATATTGCTTTACCGGTAAATACTCTCTCTCCTACAATACCGGCAGTCTTAATTACAGCTCCCTGTTCAGCCAAATTGCCAAACAGCACAGCCAATCCACCAACCTCTGAATATGGATTATCTATTGTATGAATAATAGATGTATCTTTAATTTCAGCATCTTTAATTCTCTCATATAGACTCTCACCTGTAATTGTGAGATTATCTTCGAGTATATCATCACCTCTTTTACTCATCTCTTTCATTACCGCTGATACTCCACCGGCTTTGTTGATATCTTCCATATGCACAGTTGTCAAAGATGGAGAGATTTTGGCAATATGAGATACTCTCTTGCTGATTTTATTAAGTTCTGCTATATCAAAGTCCACATCTGCTTCATTTGCAATAGCAAGCATATGCAATATTGTATTTGTGCTACCACCCATTGCCATATCTACAGCAAAAGCATTTCTAACAGCTTTTTCATTTAGTATATTTCTTATATTAAACTCTTCTGGTTTTTCAGATTTGGCTATCTCACAAACTCTTCTAGCAGCTTGTCTATATAACTCTTCTCTCTCTTTTGTAAGAGCTAAAATTGTGCCGTTGCCCGGCAATGCTATACCCATAGCCTCCATAAGTGTATTCATAGAGTTGGCTGTAAACATACCAGAGCAACTACCGCCACTTGGACAGGCATTACACTCCAGTTCTGTAAGCTTGGCTTCATCTATTTCACCTGCTTCATACTCTCCCACCCCTTCAAATACAGTAGCCAAATCTATAGGTGTGCCATCTTCAAGATGACCAGAAGCCATAGGACCACCACTTACAAACACAGTAGGAACATTTACTCTCAATGCTCCCATTATCATACCCGGCACAATTTTGTCACAGTTTGGAATAGCAATCATTGCATCAAGTTTATGAGCATTCATAACTGTTTCAATAGAAGCAGCAATTATCTCTCTGCTTGGAAGAGAATAGAGCATTCCATCATGTCCCATTGCTATACCGTCATCTACTCCAATAGTATTAAATTCAAACGGCACACAACCGTTTGCTCTAATCTCATCTTTGATAATCTCAGCCACTTTATTTAGGAAAAAGTGTCCAGGAATTAGCTCAATAAAAGAGTTTGCCACACCGATAAATGGTTTATCAAAATCTTCATCTTTTAAACCGGTTGCTCTAAGCAGACTTCTGTGCGGAGCTCTGTTGTATCCCTTTTTTACTTCATCACTTCTCATATTTCACCTTTATAATTTCGATAATGAGAAAATTATAGCACAAAATGATATTAGGGTATTAGGCATTTATTTTATAATATTTTGAAAAAATTTATTTTTTTTGTCAAAAAACCCTTGATTTTTAATAAATATCCGCTATAATTGCACTCCGATAATTGAGTGCGGGAGTGGCTCAGGGGTAGAGCACAACCT
>WFNP01000040.1 GCA_015488535.1 Nitratifractor sp. | reverse complement strand
GTGTTTCAAAAATCAAACAGTCCCAAGAGAAAAAATCTCTTGAAAGTGTTCTTTAAAATTTTAATGTTACAAGAGTATTGTCATTTCCTATTTTTTCGCTCCGTTTAAGTTATTCTTTATAGGATTGCTTTATAAACTGTTAAACTTTAATTCCATCCATCAGGATCACTGGGTGGTGGTCCAAATCCGGCTTTTGAATCCGTAGGTTTTGTAAGTGTTCCAAGTATTATCAGTTTGGGAGCTACATATAATCCTTTTTTTAGAATATCTCTTTTTTTACTGTCTATTTTCTCTTTTTTATCTCTTTGTTTCACTATATTCTCCTTTATAGAGATGGGGGCAATCCAAATCTTCTATGTAATACTTTTTTATTTACTCTAAATAAACTTCTGTCATTTATACTATTTATCGCTTTATAATCATCATCTGTTACATCACCCAAAACTATTCTAAATGTTCTAGTATGTTTGCCATCCATTGATATATTTATAGCTTTGGAATCACCATAAAGATATAAATTACCGTTATCTAAATCTATAATTTTCAGAGATTTTTTAATATTTTGATTCTTTGAAACTCTTTCTATAATATCTCCTCTATTATCAAATATATCATATAATCCCTCAAAATATAGTTTCAAACTTGCATTTGCCAAATTTATATCTCTGTCATTTTTGACTTGAAATGTCCATACCTCCTTAGTGCTACTATCTTCGCTATATTTTCTATAATCTGAATAGTATTGAGAAGCTCCATTCCAATCATTATGAATAAATACCACTCTGAGTATATCTGTTCCAAATGAAGGAATATCATGTCTATCCTCACCGTCTATACTATATTTATATTCACCAAATACTCCTTCTTTATTTTGAATAAATCTTTTTCCATTATTTAATCTGGCTTCGGCTATTAATCGAATATACCATCCTATCTTTTTGGAAATATATGATGTCTTATTATTTATATCATCATTTATATTATTATGTATATCATCATTTTTATTTATATTGCTATTCATATCATTATCTCTTTTTTTATGTGGCATAATATGCTTTTTATGAGAAATATTTGAATTTTTTATTCTGTCATTTTTATAATTTTCATCATCTTTTATATTTTTATTCTTATTCAATATATTAATAGCTTCTTTTACACTCGATGGATTGGCTGTTACATATTTCATTACCTCTTTAGCCAATTTATAATCATTCAATCCTCTCTGAGCAAATTCCAAAGCTACCTCTGTTTTGTTTGCCAACAACACAGCATCATCTCCCAATGCTCCATTGACTACTGCCAAAATGAATGTGCCTCTATCTATATAATGAGTATTCAAATCCTCTAGCCAGTAATTTTTACCTGCCTTGTCAGGTGTTCTGCCAAATACATTTTCATATATGGCATCTATAAATTTTGAGTTGCTGTAATTTGACGGATATAGAGCCTCTGTTTCAGGCTGTTCAAAAAAGCTTTTGGCAATTCCTTCCAATGAAAGATTGGATTTATATACCCAATACTCCAAACCATCAGCATCAGGAGCTCTGTTAAATGTAGCCACATACAGTTTTGCCACATTGTCATATGTAGCTACTTGTGCCATAGCCCAATAACTACTCCAAAATATTATCATCATAAAAAAAATCTTTTTCATATCTTTTCTCTCTTAATTGAAGCATCGAATATAGTCTATTATAACACAAAAACATACAATCTTAAATATTATTTATAAAATAAAACTATTTCAATAACCTATATTTCCAAATAAATAGATAACTATTGATATAATTGACAAAAATCAACAGGAGCTTTTATGTTACACAAACACCAGAAATATATAGATTCTCTAATTCCTGAGAAAAATTTACCCAAAGAAGAGATATTCAACAAAAAAGGAAAACTAAAAAAAGAGTTTTATGAACAAGAGTTAATAAAACTGCAAATCGAATTGGTAAAGCTTCAAAACTATATCAAAGCAAAAGGCTTACGACTTATGGTACTGTTTGAGGGTATAGATGCTGCTGGAAAAGGTGGCACTATCAAAAGAATTACAGAGCATCTAAACCCAAGGGGTGCCAGAGTCGTAGCACTGAATAAACCAAGCGATATAGAAAAAACACAATGGTATTTCCAAAGATATGTAGAGCATTTTCCAGCAGGTGGAGAAATAGTCCTGTTTGACAGAAGCTGGTATAACAGAGCAGGAGTTGAGAGAGTGATGAACTTTTGCACACATGAAGAGTATCTTAAATTTATGCGTCAATGCCCCAAGTTTGAAGAGATGATAGTAGATGAAGGAATTATATTTTTCAAATACTGGCTGGATATCACAAAAGAAGAGCAACACAAACGACTGGAATCTAGAAAAACAGACCCTCTCAAACAGTGGAAATTAAGCCCCATTGATTTGAAATCACATGAATTATATGATGAGTATGTAAAAGCAAGAGATGATATGTTTATAGCCACCCATACAGCATACTCTCCATGGATAGTAGTAGATGCCAATGACAAAAAGAGAGCAAGACTCAATGTAATTAGAGATTTACTCAGTCATATAGATTATGAAGGCAAAGATGAACAGAATGCAAATCTGGCATCAGATTATGAGATAGTGCATCTGTTTAACCATCAGTAGTAGAATTAAAATTCAAAACGAAAAGTAAAATATAACTTTTCGTTTTTTAACTTACTTTTTCTTCCTCTCTGTCGCATAGGCATACAGAGGCACATATACCAGTGTCAGCAGTGTTCCTATAAGCAATCCGCCAATAGCTACATCTGCAAGAGGACTCAATCTCTCCAAACCTACTGCCCACTCCATAGCAATTGGTATCATTCCGGCTATTGTTCCAAATGCTGTCATCATCACAGGACGGAATCTGTCCCGCACACTCTGAACAGCAGCTTCAAACGGTGTATGACCTTCGGCTTCATGCACTTGATAGAAGTCAATGAGCAATACAGCGTTTTTGATGATGATACCAAATAGCAGTAAAAGTCCTACCATACTCGGCATACAGCTTGGTTTATCCATTAGTAGCATTCCCCACGCAGCTCCTATCATAGACAGAGGCAATACCAAAATCATAATAATAGATAGTCTGACAGAGCGATATATTGCTATTAATGTCAAAAGTAATAGTGCTACACCAAGTCCGATGGCTTTTATCATTCTCTTAAAGCTGTCATTAAGTTGTTTGATATCTCCCTCTTGAGATAGTATCACACCATCAGTGTTTACCTTTTTGAGTCTTTCATTGGCATCATCAGTGATATGCGTAATCGGTCTTTTTGCTCTGTATGCTCCAATATCCAGGCTGTAAAGCATAGCATCTCTCTCTATCTTTGCCGGTGTCAATTTGTATGATATTTTTGCCAACTCTGACAGAGGTATCTCTACACCGTTTGCACCTCTAATTGGCAACATTTTCAGAGTCTGTATATTGCTTGAGTATTTACCTTTTAGATAGAGTCTTACAAACTGGGCATTCATTGACGGCAAAGCTGTGCCAAGACTGACAACTTCACCGTGCAAAGGCAGTTGCAGGGCTATCTGATATGGAGTCAAACCGTAACTCAAGGCTTTTGCTGTATCTATATCAAGTGTAATCTCTGTAAAGTCCACATCCCAACTGAGTGAGTGTGAAGTCAAACCCTTGATATCTGAAATATTTTTTTCTATCTCATGGGCAATCGGAGGCAATATCTGCCAATTAGGGCTTTTTATCCTGATATTTAGAGGTGCTTTGATAGATGATAGTGCCGTAGCTCCAAAATCAAATACATCATTTTTCTTAATCCCTTCTATATGAGAGAGTTTATCTCTAATGACATCTTCAAGTTGCCAAATAGTCTCATTTCTATCAAATCTGTTTACGGCATTGATTGTAATAGTAGCTTCAGCCGGTAAGTTTCCGCTTCCAAGACTCAAAACACCCGGTTCTGTTCCAAAAGCAACTGAACTCATTCTTACCCATTTTTGAGAGTGTAGCCATTTCAAAAACGGTCTTAATCTCTGCTCTGCACTATCTACTGTATCATTTGCACTAAATGCAATCTGAGCTTTAATAATACCTGTATCCATTGGAGGCATTACATCTTTTCCGATTGTCGGCATTATATTCTTTACACTCAATACTAATGTCAAAACCACAGCCATAGTTAGCATCATTCGTCTTAGCACATACCATTTACCGTTTGAAAATTTTAAAATTGCCACATATGGATTTATGAGTCTGCCTATCGTGTTTTGATATAACTTCTCAAACCACTTCTCTATTTTTGATTTTTCTGTGCCATTTCGATAGAGCCACAAAGAGAGTTGAGGAATAAAGGTGATAGATAAGAAATAGCTAACTAATAGTGCAATAATTAGTGTCTCAATAAGAGGTCTAAATATATGCTGAGGATAATCACCCACAAACATAAGAGGAAACATAATAGCTATTGTTGCTATTGTTCCGGCAAAGATAGGCTGAATAACCTCTTTTGTTCCCTCAATTACAGCCTTTTGTTTATCTTCATGCAACTCATTCATATGTCGCTCTATATTTTCAAGCACAACAACAGCATCATCTACCAGCATTCCAAGAGCCAAAATAATAGCTGTATATATTACAATATTCAGCTCCCCACCCATTAGCCAAATAATTGCCATTGTAGAGAAAAATACCATCGGTATAGAAAGTGCGGCTGCATATAATGCTCTTCTATTTCCAAGAAATATCATAATTACAAATAGTGTAAATATAATTGCATCTCTTAATGCTTCAAGCATATTTGTATTGGCTGTTTCAATCAAATCTCTTTGTGTATCTGATATTTCAAAATTGATATGAGGATATTGGGCTTTTAGTTTCTCTATTTCGGCTCTGGTAGCTTTTGATACAGTAAGCACTGAGCCTTTTGGAGCTCTTTGGATAGATAGAGCTACGGCATCTTTACCGTTACCCATATATCCGCTTGAGCGTTTTTGATAACTCCAACTGATATCTGCAATATCTGAGAGTTTTACATTTGGAGCAATTTGCAAATTTTTAAGCTTTGCCACATTCTCTTTCTGCCCATACCATGTAATAGTATAAAAGTTATTTTTACTCTTGACAAATCCAAGAGGCATATCTCTGTTCAGTGCTGATATAGTTTTGGCCAATCTATCCAAATCTATACCATACTTTTTGGCTTTGATTGGATTGACTTTTATATCAATTGCACTTTGATATCCTCCAAAGACCTCTACATTTCCAATAGCCGGATTTGATAACAAATAAGGTTTGATAAAACTGTCTGCTACTTTTCTAATTTCAGCCAAAGAGATACTCTTATCTTTTGGAGACAAAGATACCACATCAACAGGAAGTGTAAAATCTCCTGCTGTATATATTGCAGGATTGGCATTTTTGGGCAGTTTAGATTTGGCAATAGAGAGGGCATTTGCTACATCAACAGCAGCAGCTTCCAATCCTTTGGCATACTCAAATTCAGCTTTTACAATTGAAAAGTTAGCAGCATTTATGGAGCTGATATCTCTGACAAGTCCAAGTCTTGCAATCTCTTCTTCAATAGGCTTGGATACAGTTGAAGCTACCACCTCAGCCGTAGCTCCGGGGACTTGCGTAATTACAATAACTTGCGGTCTATTGGCATCTGGAAACAGATTTTTTGGCAAAGTAACAAGAGCTACAATTCCCAAAAAGAAAAATGCCCCAATCAGACTGTATAGTAAGTAAGGTCTTTTATAAAAGAAATTAAACATATTCCAACCCCTCTTACTTGATTATCTCTAAGGGTGCACCACTTAGAAGTTTGAGTAAAATATCCGGCTTTTCAGATACTATATCTTTGTCTGCTATTCGTGTATCCTTGACTACCACTCCTTCTTGTCCCTGTGCAACTGGAGATATTTTAAATCCCTCACCTTTTTTACCATTTGCCAATACTATATACTCTTGAGCGTCTCTGTTTAGTATTAAATCGTTTGGTAATAATATACCTTTACCTTTATAAACAACCAATTTGCCATCTACTCTTTGACCCTCTGTCAAATTGTCTTCAATATGAGGAGTTCTATACTCATTCAAAGAGTTAAATGTATTATCAAGCGGTGTAAGTGGATACTCTTTGTTTTTGAATATAAGAGATTTGGCATTGATATCAGATGGAACTCTCACTACAATATATGCACCTTTTGGTGATGAAATTTGCATCAACGGCTTACCCGGCATTGCCATATCTCCGACAGATACAAAGAGTTTGGAGACTACTCCGTCAATCGGTGATTTAAGCACAGTATATGTTTTCAGGGCATAAAGCTCTGCCAAACCGGCTTTGAGTGATGCTATTTGGGCTTTTAGTGAAGCAATGGACGATGCCTCTTTTTCAAACTGCTCAACAGAGACTCCATCTACTTTGAGTAACTGCTTACTTCTTTTGTGAATAGTTTGCAAATTATTCAAATTGATTTGCATAGAAAATATTTTGCTTTTTAATGCCAAAATTTTTGAATTGACATCTCTACTGTCAAGTTTGACTAAAACTTCACCCTTTTTTACTTTTTGACCTCTGCTTTTGTTGATACTCTCTACTCTTTCAGCTACCTTTGAAGATATCTTCACATCACTGTCATTTTCCACAATAGCTAATATTGGTAGAGTCAAAGTTATATCTTTGGGTTCAACTTTGATTGTTTTGACCTTTATAGTATAAGTTTTTGCAGGTGGCAAAGCCGCTTCTTTGGCTCTTTTGTCTTTGACAGCCTTTATACCCCCAATTACCAACAAGGCAATCACTACCAATATAATCAAAACTCTTATAATATTTTTCATCTGATAATCTCCTCCAAATCATTTCCGTAAATTACGGCAAGTTGTGCCAAACTTTGCCAATATTTGGCCTCTGTTTCATATACCTTGCTTTGAGCCTCAAGCAGAGCCGATTCATACCTGAGATACTCTTCTCTTGTAATACGACCGCTTTTCATAGCTACCTTTGCATAATTTAGCAGCTTTTTACTGCTTGCTACACTCTTTTTGCCAAGATGTATATTTCTACTCAGCAGACTAATGCTCTTTGTCAGGGATTTAGCCTGTGATTTTAATTCAATCGATTTTTTCTCCAAAGCAAGAGCCTCTTTTTGTCTTTGGACTTTGGCTTTTTCTATATTTGTATATAGACTCTTGTCAAACAGAGGCATCTTTATACCAAGCATAATATCTCCATAATCTCTGTGGACACTCTCTTTCATATAATCATCTTCTCTGCCGTAATTTTCACTCCAATTTGCTGATATTGCCACTTTCGGATAGAGCTTGTCTTTGGCCGCTTGAATATCAGCCTCTTTTGCCAAAACTGAAAACTCTATTGGTTTCAAAGCAAAAAATTCACCTTTTCCAAGCTGTCTTATTTTTCTCATTCTAATAGGTCGTTTCAAAGATATACCGGATAGTGATTCTATTTTAGAAGCTATATCTACTTCTTTTAACTCTATATTATTAATTGCAATATCAAGAGCATTTATTGCTTCTTGCATTTGAGTATCAGCAATTCCGGGCATCTTGCCGCTTTTGACTGCTGTTTTAATCCTCTTGTAACTTTGCATAATAGATGCTTTTCTTGCTCTTAATGCCCTTTTTAGAGAAGACAGATATAACCAGTTTGCATTGAGTCCGGTAACAAGAGCCTCATTTTGCAAGAGTGAAAGCCTCTTTTTTGCTCTACTGCTCATAGCCATAGCTTCAGCCTTTTTTATCAGAGAAAAAAGCTCTTTTGAATATATCGGCATAGATATAGAGATTCCATATCTGCCTATATCTTTGGCAAAGGGTATAGGTTCGTGAGACGGTATCAGTTTGCCAGACTCCATAGGAGACATTGGACGCAGGTTGGTTGGAGCATTGTAGTGAGCTATATTTGCAAAGATACCGATGACCGGATAGAACTTGTCTTCTACCGATTGCACTCCCAAGTTGGCAAATTGCTCTTGCATAATATCTATTTTATGGGCAGGTTGCTTTTTTAAGGCTTGGTATAAGTGTCTCATACTCTCAGCCTGTAAGCTCGGTTGGGCAAATAAAGCCACTCCTACAACCAGCAAATATCGTATCCTTGTCATCTGTAATTCCTTTGTTTCATATCATTTTCCATATCCTCATAAAATTAAAGCCAAAGCTTTTTATATCTTTATGGCTGATATTATCTTCTCAGCCAGACTATCTACAACATCTGCAAACTCTACAGTTAAATATTTATTATCTACAATATCAGCCACCTTTTGTCTCAAGGGTTTGGTTGTATGATAAGCTGAGAGAGGAGTTACAATCATCATTTGAACCAAAAATGGATTTTCATCTTGAAATATTCCCTCTTTTACACCATCTTCAAGTATTTTACTCAATCTTTTCAGAGTTTTGGACAATTCATCGATACAACCTTGTGGCAGAGTTGCACCGCCGATACTTATTTCTCTTGAAAAAATCGCACTAAATGTAGGATTGTCTATTAAATATTGACCAAAAGTAACAATATAAGCTCTTAGTCTCTCTTCCGCACTACCACTATCGGTATGTTCCAAAATTCTTTTTGCCATCTCTTCAAACTGTGTGCATAATACATACTCATACAGAGCCAGTTTGTTTTTAAAATGATAATAAATTGCCGGCTTGGTAATATTACAATATCCGGCTATCTCATCTAATGTTGTTCCTTCATAACCTCTTTTTGCAAATACTTCCATAGCCATAGATATAATTTCATCTTTTTTATTTTGAGTATCTCTCATAATGTATAAAAACTCCTATTTTACTATTGGGTAAATTATATCAAAAATACATATTATTTCCAATTATTTATGGTAACGCGAGTCTCGTTTAAGCTCTAATCACTCTAAAAAGCTAAATTATTAACTGACCTTACGCAAATAAAATTATATTCATAGGAGGCGGGGTTTCAACCCCGCATTGTGCAGGACTGAAGTCCTGCCTCCGAATAAATTGCATTAAATTATAGTTGTTTTGAGTAATATGTGTAACATCAGTTTTCAACTTCATATCTATAGCAATTTGATGGACAAATATTATACTTGTCTCTTATCCGAGACTC
>WFNP01000039.1 GCA_015488535.1 Nitratifractor sp. | reverse complement strand
TCTTTGGCTCTATCAATATTGTCAAGATTATCTAAAATTGGTTTGTCATACTCATCTATAAGCACTACTACTTTTTGATTATATTTTTCATAACACTTTTGAATAAGCTCTCTCAAACATCCTGCTGGTATATTACTATTACACTCTATACCAAGTCTTTTTTGATTTTCTTGCATCAATATCATAGCTGTATTTTGTGTGGATTCAAGCGTTTTAAAATCTCCACCCCAACTAATCTTTATAACTGGATATTTAACGCTCCAATCCAATTTGTCATAGATATAAAGCCCTTCAAATAACTCTTTATTTCCTTCAAATATATTGTGTAAGGTATCTAAAAACAGACTTTTACCAAATCTACGAGGACGGGATAGAAATATATACTCATAATTATTAATTAATTCTAATGCCTCTTTGGTTTTGTCTATATAGAGATAATTATCTTCTCTGATTTTTTCAAATGTCTGTATGCCTATTGGTAATTTTTGCATCATAGTCTCCAAATTGAATCAAGAATTTAATTTATTTCTATTTATCATCACTTCTTACAACGATTATAAATCCTATTACTCCAACTAAAACTACTCCTCCTATAATTACATACAGGGCAATATCAACTATACTCATTTTTCTTCTCCCAATTTTTGCTCTCTAAGTTGTCCGCAGGCTGCTGATATATCAAGTCCCTTGGATTCACGGATTGTGCATAACACACCTTTATTCAGTAGATACTCTTGAAATTTTCTCATATCTTTATCATCTGGTCTCTTAAAATCTGTGCCGGGATATGGGTTGAAATATATGAGATTTACTTTGGCTTTGAGTCCGTTTAAGAGTTTTACAAGCTTTTTGGCTGAATCAATTCCATCATTTACATCTTTGATTACGAGATACTCAAACAGCACCTTTTTGCGTTGATTTACAGGGAAGTTTCTAACAGCCTCTATGATAGAGGCAATATTATAAGCTTTGTTAATCGGCATCAACTGCTCTCTTAGCTCATCATCTACAGCATGCAGTGATATTGCCAAATTAATTCCCAAATCCATCTTGCCAAGTTTTTCTATTTTGCTACTGAGTCCTGATGTGGATATGGTTTGACGATTCGGTGATATACTCATACCGTCCATATCGCTGAATATCTTTACAGCTTTTGCCACATTTTCAAGATTGTCAAGTGGCTCCCCCATACCCATATATACAAGATTGACTCTATGATTTGAAGGTATATTATTATCTTTGTAAATCTCCAATACTTGAGAGACAATTTCACCGGCACTCAAATCTCTGACAAATCCACCTTTTGCAGTCAGGCAGAATGCACACCCTACTTTACAACCAACCTGTGAAGAGATACATACCGTATATCGGCGGTGGTGCTTGAGTGTGCCATCTTCGTGATATTGTGCTTCTCTCATCAGTAGTAATACAGACTCTACTGTGCTTCCGTCAGGCAATCTAAACAGATATTTGATACTGCCGTCTCTACTCTCCTGTTTTGATACAATCTCAAGAGGTGTAATTGTAAATTTCTCGTCAAGTTCATTTCTCATAGCCTTTGGAAGATTTTCCATTTGAGAAAAGCTGTTTACATGCTTGTGATATACCCAATTATAGATCTGCTTGGCTCGAAATGATGGTTTTATAATATTTGCCAACTCATCTTTTGTCAAATCTTGTATAGCTTGTTTTGTTTGCATTTTATTTAATTACTCCCCTGTTTTTTAAATACTCTTCTAAGATTTTCATAGCTTTTATTCTATTTGCCAAAAAATCTCTATGTGCATTTTCATTACAATAATTTGTAACACAAAATATTCCGCCTACTGGAATCGAAAACTCTTTTGCTACTGCCATTACAGAGTAAAACTCCATATTCTCCAAATATATATTTTTATCCAGATACTTTTTGGATATCTCACTATCGGTAGTAATATAGTTTGATGAGTTTACAATTGTTTCATGTGAAACATCATCAGCTGTGGATATTACATTATCTATTGGTGTATAGGCACTATTGAGCAAAAAAGAGTGTTCTATATTGGAAGCTGTTCTACTCTCTACAATATCAAATATATTATGTTTGCCATAACTCCCCGCTGTGCCTATAAAAATAATAAATTCAGGTGGAGTCATAATTGCGATTCTGCTGAGATTGATAGCTGAATTTACCAAACCTATACCAATAGGAGTAGCAAAAGAGAAACTCTCTATCTCACCGGCACATACTATCATATTCTTACCGGTATATTTTGAGATTTGAGATAGTGTTTCAAATCCATAATATCTATCTCTTTAAAGTGAAATATTGAAGCAGCAAGAGCAGCATCAGCTTTACCTACTGTAAAAGCCTCTTTGATATGCTCCATTGTCCCGGCTCCTCCACTGGCAATCACAGGAATAGGAGCAACTTCTCCAATATGATAATTCAAATCATTATCAAATCCGGCTTTTGTTCCGTCTGCATCCATAGATGTAACAAGCAGTTCACCAGCACCTCTGTCATACGCCTCTTTTGCCCACTCTATAGCATCAATACCGGTATCTCTTCTACCACCATGAGTGAAGATATGCCACTCATTATCCCCTACTCTTTTGGCGTCAATTGCCACTACTATACACTGAGAACCAAATTTTTTGGCACCTTCTGTAATAAAATCAGGATTGGCAATAGCAGCTGAATTGATACTGACTTTATCACATCCTGCATCAAGTAATCTATATATATCATCAAGTTTTCTAATACCTCCACCAACTGTCAGTGGGATAAAAACCTCTTTGGCTACCTGCCTGACAATATCTACAATGGTATCTCTTTCTTGATGTGAAGCTGTAATATCCAAAAATGTAATTTCATCTGCTCCTTCTTGATTGTATCTTCTAGCTACCTCCACAGGGTCTCCGGCATCTCTTAGTCCTACGAAATTTACACCCTTGACAACTCTACCGTTATCCACATCGAGGCAGGGAATGATTCTTTTTGCAAAATAGTCCATAGGAAGTTCCTTGTTATTGGTGTATTGGTGTATTGGTGTATTGGTAGATTGGTAGATTGTAGTTATAAGTGAAACTTAATTTTAAATATTTTTGAGTTAGTTTTTACAAATCAGTTTACAATAGTGTCTCTTTATTTGCCAAATATACAAATAACCAATAACTAATACACCACTTTTCACATTATATCTAAAAAGCAGTTATTAAAATCCCGTCTGATTGGGCTTTAAGAAAAAAAAGAGTAAAATAGAAAGGATGAAGGTAAATGCAGAAAAATTAGCACAAAAAAAATTTGGTCAAAACTTTTTGAAAGACAAAAGTTATATATATAAAATCATCCAAGCGATGCCCAAAAGCTCATATCAAATAGCAGAGATTGGACCTGGCTTAGGTGATTTAACCAAAGAACTCGTAAGAGTCGGAAGTGTCACAGCTTTTGAGGTCGATACAAGACTATGTAATATTTTAAGAGAGGATTTCTCTACTCAAATAGAAGAGGGGACTCTCAAACTTGTTTGTGGTGATGTATTAGAGAGATGGAATGGTGGCTCATTGATGAGTGATGAGTATATACTTGTAGCCAACCTACCCTACTATATCGCTACAAATATCATTTTAAAAGGGTTAAAAGACCCTAAGTGCAGATATATATTGACGATGGTACAAAAAGAGGTAGCACAAAAATTCTCAGCAAGAGCAGGAGATAGAAATCACAGTGCTTTATCTGTCTTGGCAGAGAGTTGTGCAGATGCCAAATTGCTTTTTGAAGTGCCACCACAGGCTTTTGTGCCTCCACCAAAAGTAACATCGGCAATACTAGAGATAGACAAGCACAGCTATTTAGATGATAAAGAGTTTGAGAAGTTTTTAAAAACAGCATTTTTGCAACCAAGAAAACAGTTGATGAAAAACCTCTCGACAAAATATCCAAAAGAGTACCTAAAAGGCATTTTTGAGGATATAAAATTACAGAGCAATGTTCGTCCTCATGAAGTTGAGACATCCATATATCATCGCTTATATAACGAATTGAAAAAGGATAGAGTGGATGGAAAACAACAAAGAGATACAGGGAAACAACAATAACGGAAATATCAACAACAAAGAAAATACTGAGCATAACAGAAGGAGAAATCCAAATCCATACAGAAACAAAAATAATAATACAAATAGTGTAGAAGCTCAAGCAAACAGTAAAAATGACAAAAAACCTACACACAACAGAGATAACAAAAACTTCAATAGAAACCGAAATCAATCACGAAACAACAATAATCAAAGAAGAAACGGCAGAAGAGTAAAAATAGATACCACAGTCCCTGCTGATATGAGAGCGGCCATTATTGAGAATGAAAAAGTCCAGCAAGAGAGAATGAATCCATGGAAACGGATAAGTCTGGCAAGTAAAGGCAAACTCAGATTTACACCTCTTGGAGGATTGGGAGAAATTGGTGGTAATATCGCTGTTTTAGAGAGTGAAAACAGTGCATTTGTTATAGATGTGGGTATGAGTTTCCCTGATGAGACAATGCACGGTGTAGATATTTTGGTGCCGGATTTTAGCTATTTACATGCAATCAAAGACAAAATCAAAGGTATCGTGATTACACATGCACACGAAGACCATATCGGAGCGGTTCCATATCTGTTTAAAGAGTTAAAATTCCCAATTTACGGCACACCTCTGGCTCTGGCTATGATAGGAAACAAATTTGATGAGCATGGCTTACAGGCTGATAAAAAATATTTTAGATATATCATCAAAAGAAAGCAGTATAATATAGGTGATTTCAAGATAGAGTGGATGCATATGACACACTCTATTGTAGATGCCTGTTCTTTGGCTATAGAGACCCCAATAGGCACAATTATTCATACAGCCGATTTCAAAATCGACCATACTCCGATAGATGGATATACAGCTGATTTGCACAGATTTGCATATTACGGCAGCAAAGGGGTATTGTGCCTATTTTCAGATTCTACCAATTCACACAATCCTGGATTTACAAAAAGTGAATCAGTAGTAGGCAAGACATTTGATACACTGTTTGAAAAAGCAACAGGCAGAGTGATAATGTCCACATTCTCTTCAAATGTCCACAGAATCTTTCAAGCTATGGAAAGAGGAGTAAAACACAATCGAAAAATATGTGTAATTGGTCGCTCAATGGAGAGAAATATTGAGACTACAAGAAGATTGGGATATATAGATATAGATGACAGACACTTTATTGAGCCTCATGAAGTAAACAGATACAGAGATGATGAGATTTTGGTAGTAACTACAGGCTCACAGGGTGAGACAATGGCGGCACTCTCAAGAATGGCAACTGATGAGCATAGACAAATCAAATTAAAGCCTACTGATACTGTCATTATATCAGCCAGTGCAATACCTGGGAATGAAGCTTCTGTATCAAAATTGATGAACCTGCTTCTCAAAGCCGGAGTAACAGTCAGATACAAAGAGTTTAGCGATATTCATGTATCAGGACACGCTTCTCAAGAGGAGCAAAAACTCATACTCAGACTTGTGCAACCAAAATTTTTCCTACCTGTGCATGGTGAATACAACCATATCAAAGCCCATGCCCAAACAGCTGTCAGTTGTGGAGTAGATGAGAGAAATATACTACTTATGAGTGATGGAGACCAGATAGAGATAACACCAAAATATATCAAAAAAGCCAAAACTGTTAAAACTGGCAAAAGATATATTGACAACCAAAATAACAAAGAGATATATTCTGATGTTGTAGATGAGAGACAAAAATTATCTACTGAAGGTATTGTAAATGTAGTAGTGCAAATATCCGAGCAGACAGGAAAACTGGTAAACAAACCGGTTGTCATGAGTCATGGATTGGTACCGGATAAAGAGGATAAAAGATTTGCCTCATCTATTGAGCAGTTAATTGAAGAGTATTTGATACATACAAAACTTGAGCAGTCTGCAAATGCCAAAAATGCCAAAGTCATAGAAGATGATTTGAGAAATGTCATCAGAAAACATATATTAAGACACTATAAAAAGTATCCTATAATTTTACCTACGGTATTTTTGGTCTGATGATAGATATACAATCAATACAAAGTGCCAGGCAGACACTGCAAACAGAGGCAGAAGCTCTACAAAATGCTATTGAAAAGATAGATGAAAATTTTGCCAAAGCAGTAGAGTTGATACTGGGCATAAAAGGTAAACTGATAGTTACAGGCATTGGAAAATCAGGCTTGGTAGGGGCTAAAATTGCCGCTACCATGGCAAGTACCGGCACAAGCAGTTTCTTTTTGCATCCAAGTGAAGCTCTGCATGGTGATTTGGGTATGATAGGCAAAGATGACGGAGTACTCGCTATCAGTTACAGTGGAGAGAGTGAAGAGTTGTCAAATATCCTGCCTCATATCAAGCGATTTGATATCCCTCTGCTTGGTATGACAGCAAATGATGCTTCTACTCTGGCAAGATATGCAGATATCACAATAGATATATCCGTCCCCAAAGAGGCCTGTCCTCTTGGTGTAGCTCCTACGGCAAGCACAACACTCACAATGGCTATGGGTGATGCACTTGCTGTAGCACTGATGAATAGAAGAGATTTCAAAAGAGAGGATTTTGCATCTTTTCATCCGGGAGGCTCACTTGGCAAGAGGCTTTTTGTAAAACTCTCAGATATCATGCGAAGAGACAATCTGCCAATCACTACCGAAGATACACCACTAAAACAGGCTATTATCGTATTGAGCGAAGGCAGACTGGGAAATCTATTGATTACAGACCGTAAAGGCAGACTAAAAGCCATACTGAGTGACGGTGATTTAAGAAGAGCTATCGTAGATGAAAAGTTTGATTTGGACAAACCTGTCATAGAGATAGCTACCAAAAATCCAAAATCCCTGAAGGATACCTCTATTTTGGCTATTGATGCACTTGCCAAAATAGAAAAAGCACAAATCCAGATGTTGCCTGTTTTGGATAGTGAAGATAAAATTATCGGTGTTGTTCATATCCACGATTTGGTCAGTGCCGGTATCAAAAATGAAAGTTAGAAATTATGAGATTAAATAAATATATATCACACAACAGCAAATACTCACGCAGAGAAGCAGATAGACTTATTGAAGCCGGAGATGTAAAAATAAACGCTCAAAAAGTGACAGATTACGGATATGATGTCAAAGATAATGACAAAGTAACTATCAAAGGCAAAGCTCTCATTCCCAAAAAAGCCGGTGAGCTTACAATGATAGTATATAACAAACCAAGAGGCGTTTTAGTCACCAAAAAAGATGACAGGGGCAGAGCTACCATTTATCATAAACTGCCAGGCAAATTCAGACACTTTATACCTGTAGGCAGACTAGATTATGCCTCAGAGGGGCTTTTGATACTCACAGATTCTCCTGAAGTAGCTGATATACTAATGAGAAGTGATTTGCCAAGAAGCTATAATATAAAAATAGACAAACCTTTGAGCCAGGATATGATAGATGCCATGATGAATGGCATCACAATAGATGATGCAAGAGCAGGAGGACACGAAAAGAGCAATATAAAGCAGATGGAGTTTAAACCATTTGCAGAAGTCTTTGTCCGTAGCGAAAAGCCAAAATATACCAAACTTAGAGTCACTATTACAGAAGGCAAAAACAGAGAATTGAGACGATTTTTTGCCCATTTTGGAGCAAATGTACTGGATTTGAAAAGAGTTGCCTATGGAGATATAGAATTAAACAATCTACCTGAAAACAAAACAAGATATTTTACTCGCAAAGAGTATGATGAGTTACACAAATTTTTAAAGGAGGTAAGGAAAATTGACAAAACTAGAGCTTAATACAAACTATAAAACAGAGATGATAGATATCACCGAAATGATAGCAGAAGAGGTGATGAGAAGAGGTATCAGAGACGGATTATGCACAGTATTTTCACCACATACCACTTCATCTATTGTTTTGTTTGAAAAGACTGACCCGAAACTCAGGAGAGATTTTTTGGCAACTCTGAGCAGAATAGCACCGGCAGAGTTGGAGTATGAGAGTGATGGAGACAATACACCGGCTCATATCAAATCTACTCTGTGTGGTCCAAGAATTGTAATCCCTGTAAAAGATGGACAACTCTTTCTTGGGAAATGGCAGGCAGTATTTTTCTGTGAATTTGACGGTCCAAGAGATAGAGAGTTTTTTGTGCAGGTGATATAGAGCTTTATGAATCTGGCTCTGAAATATCGTCCGTCAAACCTCGATGAGATGGTGGGACAAGAGCATCTGTGTGCAAAAGATGCTACTTTTCGCCTCTTGCTTGAGAAAAATGCCCTGCCCCACTCTATACTATACGGACCACCCGGATGTGGTAAAACGACTCTTGCTAGAATAGTAGCAAAGTATCTCTCATCGCCCTTTTATGAGCTAAATGCTACAACTTTGAAGATAGATGATATTAGAAAAATACTCAAAACTCATGCTTCATCTCTGATAAAGCCTATTATCTTCATAGATGAGATACATAGACTAAGCAAAAATCAACAAGAGGTTCTATTGCCTCATATGGAAAACTTTGATGCTCTCATAATAGGAGCTTCTACCCACAATCCATACTACTCTTTGACAGTTGCAATACGCTCCCGCTCTCATCTGTTTGAATTAAAAGAGATTTCAAATAATGCTATGAAGAGTTTTTTAAACAGAGTTATAAAAAATGAAAAAATAGAAGTAGAAAATGATGCTTTTGAGTATATCATATCTTCAAGCAGTGGTGACCTCAGAGCTATGCTAAACCTCTTAGAGAGTGCATCTGCCATATCCAATCCTGTTACATTAGAGAGAGTCAAATCTATCCGACAAACTTCAATCAGAGCAGGTTCCAGTGAAGCTGATTCACACTATGATTTGACATCGGCCATGATAAAGAGTGTAAGAGGCAGTGATATTGATGCGGGACTTTATTATATGGCAAGACTTATTGAAGGCGGTGAGCCTCCTGAATTTATAGCCAGAAGATTGGCGATACTGGCATCTGAAGATATAGGAAACGCCAATCCAAATGCCTTGAATTTGGCAGCTTCAACTATCACAATAGTAGAAAAGATAGGCTATCCGGAAGCCAGAATACCTCTGTCTCAACTCTTAATATATTTGGCCTCATCGCCCAAATCAAACAGTGCCTACAAGGCTATAAATAAGGCTCAAAAATATATAAGAGATGGTAATATACACACCATACCAAAATGGCTCAAAAATCATTCAAAGGAGTATAAATATCCTCATGATTACGGTGGATGGGTAGCTCAAAAGTATATGGAGCCAAAAGTAACATTTTATATGAGTAAAAAGATAGGATTTGAAAAAACTCTCTCTGAATGGATAGATAAGATTAAATACAAAAATAATTAAAGCAGTATGGGACAAAAAGTCCCACACAAAATTATATTGAGATTATGAAGCAGATGCGTTTTTCTTGTCTCTGGCAGCTCTTCTTCTGGCTGTCGGGTCAAGATGTTTTTTTCTAATTCTGATATTTTCAGGAGTTACTTCTACCAACTCATCATCTTCTATCCACTCCATGGCCTGTTCGAGTGTCATCTCTCTTGGTGGCACCAATTTTATAGCATCATCAGCACCTGCTGAACGCATATTGGTAAGTTGCTTACCTTTGAGTGGATTTACTTCCAAATCTCCCGGTCTTGCACTCTCACCAATTACCATACCATTATATACTTTTGCCTGAGGCTTGATAAAGAGTATTCCTCTGGCTTGTAGATTATATAGTGAAAATGCTACCGCTTCGCCATTATCCATAGAGATTAATGCACCCTGCGTTCTACTCTCAACACTGCCTGTATATGGACGATATTCCAAAAATGAGTGGTTCATTACCCCTTCACCTTTGGTATCAGTCAAAAATTCACTTCTAAAACCTATCAATCCACGAGCCGGTATTTCAAACTCAATTCTGACTGTGCCATCTGGCATTGGGGTCATAGAGGTCATTTCAGCTTTTCTTTTACCAAGTTTCTCAATAACAGTGCCTTGAAACTCCTCTGGCACATCAATTACCAAATGCTCAAATGGCTCCATCTTTACGCCATTTTCCTCTTTGATTACAACTTCTGGTCTGGCTAATAGAAACTCAAAGCCTTCTCTTCTCATATTTTCAGCCAAAATACCGATTTGAAGCTCACCTCTACCGGAGACTTTGAAACTGGCATCTCCCAATGGCTCCATTCTCATAGCGATATTGGTCTCCATCTCTTTTTCAAGTCTCTCTTTGATTTTGTTAGAGGTTACATGCTTACCCTCGGTTCCAGCCAATGGTCCATCATTTACACTAAATATTACCGATAGTGTAGGCTCTTCGATATGCAAAGGGTCAAGTTGCACAGGATTTGCAGGGTCAGCCAATGTATCACCTACATCAATATCATTAAATCCGGCAATTGCTACAATATCTCCGGCTTCTGCTTCATCAATATCTATTCGGTCAAGCCCTTTAAATCCTATCAGTTTACTGATACGGCTTTTACTCTTCTCTCCGTCAGCTTTGATTAATAAAAACTCTTCACCTTTTTTAACAACACCGTTAAATATTCTGGCTACTCCAATTCTACCTACAAAGTTATCATAATCAAGTGTAAATATCTGAGCTTGAGCCGGCTCATTTGGGCTTCCCTGAGGATATGGCACATGCTCAATGATTGCTTCAAAAAGTGGCGTCAAATCTTTGTTTTCATCATCTAAATTCCATTTGGCATAACCATCTCTTGCAGCAGCATAAAGCACAGGGAACTCCAACTGCTCATCACTGGCATCAAGTGCTACAAGCAGGTCAAAGACTTCATCTACCACTCTCTCCGGTTCAGCTGCTGGTTTGTCAATCTTATTTACTACAACGATTGGCTGAAGTCCAAGCTCAATAGCCTTTTTTAGAACAAATTTGGTCTGAGGCATAACTCCTTCTTGAGCATCAACAAGGAGTAATACTCCATCAACCATCTTTAAAACCCTCTCAACTTCACCACCAAAATCGGCGTGCCCCGGAGTGTCTATGATATTAATCTTATGATCACCATAAGTAATAGCGGTATTTTTAGAAAGAATTGTAATACCTCTTTCTTTTTCAATATCATTGTTATCCATTGCTCTTTCTTCCACCTCCTGGTGGGCTTGAAATGTCCCGCTCTGTTGGAGCAGACCATCGACTAAGGTAGTTTTACCGTGGTCAACGTGAGCGATAACGGCAATATTTTTGATTTTTTGCATTCGTGTTTCCTATCTGTGTATTCTTTAGAAGTAATGATATTATATCCAAAAGAGAGTGAATTACTTAGATAAGCAAAAAGAAGCTAAAATATAGGCATTTTAAAAATCACTTAGAAAAAGGAAAAAATATGCTTGAAGAGATATATCAAGAGACCAAAGACCATATGCAAAAGAGTATCGAAGCTATGAAAAAGGAGTTTGGAACACTAAGAACAGGTAAAGTAACCACTACTATTGTAGATAGTATCAGAGTTGATTATTATGGCACACCTACACCACTTAATCAGGTAGGCAGTGTAGTAGTCCAGGATGCTACAACAATAGCTATCAATCCGTGGGAAAAGTCTCTACTACCGGCTATTGAAAAGGCAATTCAAGAGGCAAATATCGGAGTAAATCCAAATAATGATGGCGATTTTATCAAACTCTTTTTCCCTCCTATGACAGTGGAGCAAAGACAAGAGATTGTAAAACAGGCAAAAGCTATGGCTGAAAAAGCAAAAGTAGCTATAAGAAATGTCAGAAAAGAGTCAAACAACAAAATAAAAAGACTTGAGCATGATAAAGAGATTAGTGAAGATGAGATGAAAAGAGCATTGGATCAAATCCAAAAAATAACAGATGAGCATATTGCCAAAGTCGATGAGGTGCTTAAAAATAAAGAAGCAGATATTTTAAAGGTATAAGATGATAGATGTAGCTCAAATATATAAAGATAGTGGAGCCTTGTTAGAGGGGCATTTCATACTCTCAAGCGGTAATCACTCCAATAGATATCTACAAAGTGCAAAGGTGCTTGAGGACCCCAAAAGAGCAGAAGTTTTGGCTACAGAATTGGCTAAAATGATAAAAGAAGCTGGAATTGAAGTAGATACTGTATGCGCTCCTGCTCTTGGTGGAGTTCTGGCTGGTTATGAATTGGCAAGAGCTTTGGGAGTTCGCTCAATTTTTGTAGAGAGAAAAGATGCAAAGATGCAGCTTAGAAGAGGCTTTGAGGTAAAAGAGGGTGAAAAGATTATCATCTGTGAAGATATTATTACTACCGGTGGCTCTGCTATGGAAGCATCAGAGATTATAGAGTCTCTTGGAGCTGATGTAGTAGCATTTGCAGCACTTGCAAATAGAGGATTTTGTAAAAGAGCAGGTAGCAACAAAGAGGCAAAAGCTGAGTGTAAATTACCAAGAGAGAAGCCATTTTTTGCACTTGCAGATTTTGAATTTGAGATGTATTCACCCGATGAGTGTCCTATGTGCAAAGCAGGAAGTGAAGCAATCAAGCCAGGAAGCAGAGGAAATTAAAACTCAACCTTACACACATACAACAATAACTTTGATAATCAAGCACTCTTCCTCGGAGGTGGGACTTTAGTCCCACTCTTTTGAGAATTATCTTTTTTATGGAGCTTTAAATATTTTACTGACAGCCGTGACACTCCATACTTCTATCCTCTACACCGGTATCTGCTTTTACAGCTTCAGGAGATTGGCTTCTTAGATAGTATGTGGATTTTAGTCCAAATTTCCAAGCCTCCATATATATATCATTGAGATATCTTCCACTTGCCTTGTCAAGTGAGATAAATATATTCAGACTCTGACCCTGGTCTATCCACTTCTGTCTTACTGCTCCTGCTCTGACCAATACCCTCTGGTCAAGCTCATAACTTGATACATAATATGGCCAGGTATCGGGTGAGAGATTTGGCACAACTACCGGTATCATACCAGATAGATTCTCTTCAAACCACTTTCTTTTATATACTGGCTCTATAGCCTGAGTAGTTCCGGTCAAAATTGATATGGAGCTTGTAGGTGCTATAGCCATGAGATAACCGTTTCTCATACCATCTCGTTTTACCTTCTCTCTGAGAGCATTCCAGTCATGGGTATAACCAAAGAGTCCGCCTCTGTCCACCAATTTACACGCCTCTTCATTGGCTTTGTCTATAGGAAATATACCTTTTGACCAGTCGGAGCCTTCATAGAGCGGATATTTGCCCTTCTCAAGTGCCAAATCACTCGATGAGCGGATAGCGTAATAACTGACAGACTCCATAATCTCATCTATTTTGTTCAAATGCTCAGGACTGCCCCACTCTATGTGATGTTCGGCAAGCATTTGTGCTTCACCCATTACTCCCAATCCTATAGCTCTGGTTTTATGATTGGTTTTTTTCACTTTTGCCAAGGGATAGAAATTCAAATCTATTACATTATCAAGCATTCTGATAGCTACAGGCACTACTCTGGCTATATCTTCAGGAGTATTTATCTTGGAGAGATTTACAGATGCCAGATTACATACGGCAGTATCTCCATCTGTCCCCTCTTTCTCTACCATCCATATTTTTTTGCCATCTATAGAGTCTAATGCAGTCACCTTTTTGGCAGGTTTGACAAGTCCGCTATCAACTTTTATCTCATCATCTTCTTCAAAGTAGTCTATACTCATATCTTCATATATAACTTTGACTCTATAGTGATTTGGTGCCGTATTTTGAAATATCTCGGTGCATAAATTTGAGCTTCTTATAACACCTTCATGTCTGTTCGGATTGGCTCTGTTTGCTGCATCTTTGAAACACAGAAACGGATTGCCTGTCTCAAAATAGCTTCTAAGCACCTCTTTCCACAGAGCTTTTGCCGATACCACCTCTTTGGTGTAACTGTCATCATTTTCCAATTCTATATATCTGTTTTCAAACTCTTCACCGTAAAGCCCTGCCAATTCGGAAGCTTCATAAGGATCAAAAAGTGTCCATGTGCTGTCTTCCTGGACTCTCTTCATAAAGAGGTCATTTATCCATAAAGCTGGAAATAGGTCATGCGCTCTTCGTCTCTCTTCACCTGAGTTTTTCTTCAAATCCAAAAACTCTCTCACATCTATATGCCAAGGCTCTATATATACAGCAATTGCCCCTTTTCTTGTGCCAAGCTGATCTACAGCAATGGCTACATCATTGGCAATTTTCAAAAACGGAATGATACCCCCTGCGGCATGTTTGTGTCCGTCGATATAAGAGCCCATACCTCTGACCTGAGTCCAGTCCCAGCCTATACCTCCGCCAAACTTGGACAGGAGTGCCATCTCTTTGTATCCGTCAAAAATACCTTCTATATTGTCGGGAGTGGAACCGATATAACAACTGCTGAGCTGATGTCTGGGAGTTCTGGCATTGGATAGAGTCGGAGTAGCCGCCATCACTTCAAATTTGCTCAAAATATCATAAAACCGCTTTGCCCAACTCTGACAGTCAAACTCATTTTGAGCCAAAAACATAGCTACCGCCATAAACAGATGCTGTGGCAACTCTATAGGCTCACCGTTTCTGTCTTTGAGCAGATATCTGTCATACAGTGTCCTGATACCAAGATATGTAAACTGTAAATCTCTTTCGGGCTTTATGTAATCATTCAAATCATCCAAATCATACTTCTCTTTGAGTCCAAGGACAATCCTGCCCTCTGCTTCACCTCTTTTGAAGTAGTCTCTAAGATGTATATAACCCGTAAAACCGGATACTTTGTGGTATATATCATATAAAAACAGTCTTGCTGCTACAAATGTCCAGTTGGGTCTGTCAATATCAATCTTGTCCACGGCTGTCTTGATCAAAGTCTGTTGTATCTCTTGTGTATTTATCATATCTCTAAATTGCAGTCTGGCATCTACTTCAAGTTCACTCTGACTCACACCCTCCAGCCCCTCGACGGCAGCTGATGTATATTTTTGAATTTTTGAGATATCGAGACTCTCGACTCTTCCGTTTCTTTTTACGACTCTGATCATAATTACACTCCGGATTTCTGTAGTTAATGAGTTGGAATTCTACTAATTTATGCTTTTAAAACAATAAGCTCCCATCTATGCACTATCTTTGGGACAGAAGATAAAAACTCTTTTCGCATTATACAATAAACCTTGCTTCGGTAATCATTTGAAGTTAAGCATAGATTTAATTTTTAAGCCTATAATTATATAAATGATATTTATTATCAATATTATTAAAGGGATATAAAATGGTCAAAGAGAGTATAACCGTTGCGATGGTAGGACAACCCAATGTGGGTAAAAGTTCACTGATAAATGCCATCTCAGACGCTCATCTGCATGTAGGCAATTTCGCCGGAGTAACAGTAGAGAAGATGGAGGTAGAGACTACATATTGCGATGAGAACGGATGTTGTGAATATGATATACATATTATAGATTTACCCGGAGCTTATTCGCTCAATGACTATACACTCGAAGAGAGAGTTACCAAAGATTTTTTGATAAATGAAGAGTATGATTTGATTATTAATGTAATAGACTCGACACATCTGCAAAGAAATCTGTTGCTTACTGCCGAGCTGCTTGAGCTTGGCAAAAAGATGATAGTAGTGCTTAATATGATAGATGAAGCCGAAACTGAAGGTATATCCATAGATGCCAAACAGTTATCTACAATATTGGGCGTTCCTGTAGTCAAAACCAGTGCAAAAGACGGCACAGGTATAGATGAACTGATGAAATCAGTAGTAGAGGTCTTTAAACGCCCCCAGACAAAATCAAAAATATTATACAGTGACTTTATAGAAGAAGAGATAGACAGACTGGTCAAATTCTTTGAAGCCAAACACTATAAAAGTGATATACCATACAGACATCTTGCTATCAGACTGCTAAAAGAGGATACTCAAATCTATAAAAAGATGCATGATGAGCCTGTATGGATAGAGCTTTTGCCTCTACTTAGAGATGCACTTGATCATATCTATCTGCATACTGGCAAACAGGATATCAAAGAGATTTTCAATGATGAGCATTTTGCATTTGCAAAGGGTGCGAAGATGGAGGTAATCTCTACCAAAGATATGAGAGCCAAAAATATCACCCAAAAGATAGATAATCTGCTCATTCACCCATATCTGGGGATTCCTATATTTCTATTTTTTATGTGGGGATTATTTCAGCTCACATTTACCATAGGCTCAATTCCAATGGATTGGATAAGTGCAGGATTTGACTGGATGAGTTCCCAGACAAAAGCCATTCTTGGTGACGGAATGCTATCTTCTGTCATAGCCGAAGGGATACTCGGAGGTGTAGGTGCTGTTGTTTCATTTTTGCCAAATATTATCATTCTCTTTTTTGGTATAGCCCTGCTTGAGACTACCGGATATATGTCCAGGGTTGCATTTTTGCTGGATGGATTTTTTCACAAATTCGGTCTGCACGGTAAGAGTTTTATACCTCTTGTTACCGGATTTGGCTGCACCGTCCCTGCTTATATGGCAGCCAGGACACTCAAAAGCAGAAGTGACAGAATGATTACCCTGTTTATATTGGGATTTATGAGCTGTAGTGCAAGAATACCCATATATGTGCTATTTGCCGGAGCATTCTTTGGAGCAGAACATGCGGGAAATATCCTCTTTTTGATATATATTACCGGTGCTTTACTGGGGCTTGTGGCAGCCAAAATACTCAGAATCACAGCATTCAAGGGTGAAGATGACCCGTTTGTAATGGAGATGCCAAAGTATAGAATGCCATCATTCAAACTGCTCTATCATGTAGTATGGGGACAGGCAAAAGATTATCTAAGTAAGGCTGGAACTTTCATTTTGGTAGCATCTGTATTGATTTGGTTTGCAAGTAATTACCCCAAACAGCCTGAACTTGAAGCGAAGTATCAACAAAAGATAGAAAAAGCGGTAAATGAAAGTGAAAAAAATGCTCTCTCAGCAGAGCTTCAAAAAATAGAGATGGAAAACAGTTATCTGGGTATGATAGGCAAAGCTACAGAGCCATTTTTTGCACCTTTGGGATTTGACTGGAAGATGAGTGTAGCTCTTGAGTCCGGACTTGCTGCCAAAGAGGTGGTAGTATCTACTCTTGGGGTGCTATACTCTATGGGTGAGAGTGCAGATGCCGAGTCAAAAAGTCTGCAACAGAGCCTGAAAGAAAACATTTCTCTTCCTGCGGCACTTGCATTTATTGTATTTGTTATGCTATATATCCCCTGCTTTGCCTCTATGGCGGTATTTGTCAGAGAAGCCGGAGGGTGGAAGTATCTAGCCTATCTGTTTGCAATGACTACTGCAACGGCTTGGATATTCAGTTTTGTTACATACAGAGTAGTTAGTGTATTAGTATATTAGTTATTGGTTATTGGATAATTTACTTTGGAGGCAGGACTTCAGTCCTACAAAATACGGGATTGAACCCCTGCCTCCTATGTTATGTCATTCAATATAATTTAGTTATTGGTATATTGGTTATTGGAAATCTCCTAGTTACACATCTCCTGAGACTGAGCAAAAACCTCCTTAAAAAGCACTATAAGACTATAAAATCACCTTGATAATTTACCCGCTTCAAACGGTAAAAACGGTATAATAACTATAAGCAAATGCCCATTATACGGGCATAAAAAGAGATAAATATGAGTAATATCTAT
>WFNP01000038.1 GCA_015488535.1 Nitratifractor sp. | reverse complement strand
TAATATTAGACATATATTATTCATACAATACACCATTTTAGATAGAATATCGCTAAAAAAGAGTGAGGATAGTATGAAAATAAGCCTTGCCCACTCTCCTGATGCTGATGATATATTTATGTATTATGCCATAGCATTTGGATGGGTAGATACCAAAGATTACCAATTTGACAATAAAGCCTTAGATATTGAGACACTAAATATAGAAGCAATGAAAGGCACTTATGATGTGAGTGCCATAAGTTTTGGTGCATATCCTCTGATATCTGAAGATTATGCTCTGCTTAGGACTGCTGTAAGTTTTGGCAGAGGTTATGGTCCCAAACTGATAAAACGAAAAGATAAAAAACTGAAACGAAACTTCAAGGTAGCACTCTCTGGTAAATATACCACAAATGCTCTGCTTTTTAGAATATACTATCCTGAGGCAAGACCTGTATATATGAACTTTATGGAGATAGAAAAAGCTGTAATAGATGGAGATGTAGATGCCGGAGTATTGATACATGAATCGATACTGGATTATGATGAGTCATTGGAGACAGAAAAAGAGATATGGGATATTTGGCAGGAGTTGGCAGAAGAAGACTATCCCCTGCCTCTTGGAGGAATGGCAATACGCAGAAGTCTGCCACTAAACAGAGCCATAGAGATAGAAAAAATCCTAACCAATGGTGTAGAGGTCGCAAATATGAGAAAAGAGGAACTCTGCAAAATACTTGAAGAGAAAAAACTGGTAAGAATATCTGATGAAATGCTTAAAAAATATCTCGATATGTATGCAGATGATGAATCGGCATCTATGAGCGATTTACAACTTGATGCACTGGACAGACTATTTGAAATTGGCTACAAACACGGTATGTGGGAATATCCTTTGTCTGTAAGAGATATGCTTATTCCTACAGAGTATGAGAAGTATAGAAATCTCTGATGAAGATAAAAGAAATTGATTTTTCCAAATACAGCAGTATCAAAATAGGTCAAAAAGAGAAGATATTAATGATAGAAGATGGAGATAATATCCCATCTGAAAGATATCTAATTGGTGGAGCAAACAATATCTTGGTATCTACATCACCAAAGCCTATGATGATGCTATCCAAAGACTTTTCATATATAAAATATAGTCAAGATATCTTGGAGTGTGGTGCCGCTACCCTTACAGGACAGATTTTATCATTTGTAAAAAAACACAATCTGGGAGGCTTAGAGTATATAGCAAAACTACCCGGCACTGTCGGAGGCTTGGTAGCTATGAATGCCGGAGTCAAAGAGTATGAGACATTTGATATACTCGATAGTATAGAGATTGATGGCAGATGGATAGAAGTCAAAGATATAGAGTATGGTTACAGATATGCCAAACTGCCGGGTATTGTGACAAGAGCCAGATTTAGAGTAAAAAGAGGCTACGATGAAAACTTGGCTCTTCATCTGCTCAAATTGAGAAACAATCAGCCAAAAGAGCCAAATGCCGGTTCCATATTTAAAAATCCTTCCAATGATTATGCCGGACGATTGATTGAAGCAGTAGGATTAAAGGGATATAGAGTAGGTAATATGGCATGGAGCAGTATGCATGCCAACTTTTTGGTAAATCTTGGAAATGGAAGTTTTCATGAAGCAATAGAGTTGATAGAGTTGGCAAAAGATAGAGTATATAGTAAATTTGGCATAAAACTGCAAGAAGAGATTAAAATTATCTGACTGAATTCATCTTTTAAGCATTACTCTAATAAAATAGGCTACGAACTAAAAAAATTTTGAAAACATCTCCAAATCAGGAGATGTGTAAATAGAAAAAACAGGCTGTTAAAAACCTCTATTTCAGGAGACGGGACTTTAGCCCCACCCTCCTAAAAAGTAAATTACTTCATACTACAAGCACTTACACCCGGAGGAGTAGTAGGCTGAATAGCAGCATTATCTGCACCACCCTCTTCATTTACCTTATCCATAAATGCTATTACTTTACTGGCAGCCTCTTGGAATCTCTTGGCAGTCTCACTATCTGGTTTAGAGTATGTTACAGGCTGACCTGTATCTCCACCTATTCTAATCTCAGGCTCAATTGGGATACGGGTAATAAGCTCTGTATTATACTCTTTGGCAACCGGAGCAGATGTTCCCATACCAAATATATCACTCTCTGTCCCACAGCTTGGGCAGATAAATCCACTCATATTCTCTATTATTCCAGCTATTGGAATATGAAGCTTTTGGAACATATCCAAACTTCTTCTACTATCATCAAGGCTAACTTCTTGTGGAGTAGTTACTGTAACACCGGCAGTTACCGGCACACTTTGAGCCAAAGTTAGCTGAGCATCACCGGTTCCAGGAGGCATATCAATAACCAATACATCCAATTCACTCCATAAAATATCTCTTAAAAACTGCTCAATAGCCTTCATAATCATAGCTCCACGCCAAATCAAAGATTGGCCCGGCTCCATAAGGCTACCCATACTCATAACCTCTACTCCATAAGCTTTGAGAGGTTTTACTTTATTACCGATAACTTCTGGTTTCTGCTCTTCAAGCCCCATCATTCTTGGAATATTTGGTCCATAAATATCAGCATCTAAAAGTCCCACTTTTTTACCCTGCATAGCCATAGCAATAGCCAAATTTACAGCAGTTGTAGATTTACCCACTCCACCTTTACCAGAGCTTACCATTAAAAAGTTTTTCACTTGTGGAGCTATATTTTTACCTGTCATTGAGTTACTTCTCTCTACTGGCTTTTTAGGTGCATTGATTTGGATAAAGCACTCTTTTGCACCTATCTTTTTAAGCTCAGTTTCTGCATCTTTGATTAATTGAGTTTTTACCTCATCAGCACTTGAAGTGATATCTACTGTTACTTTGACATTATCACCCTCAATTTCAATATCTTTTACGAAATTGAAACTTACTATATCTTTTGTAAATCCCGGATATATTACATTTTTAAGTGCATCTAATACTTGCTCTTTTGTCATTGACTCTCCTTAAATTTTAAATTTTTAAAAGTTACTAACCCTCTTGGGTCATCTGCTCACCATGCTCTTCTACGATACTCTGAGTTATTTTATAACTACAGAATTTTGGACCACACATTGAGCAAAACTCTGCCTCTTTAAATACATCTTGAGGCAGAGTCTCATCGTGATACTCTCTGGCTCTATCTGGATCAAGGGCTAACTCAAACTGCTTATTCCAGTCAAAGCCATATCTGGCATCACTCATAGCATCATCTATATCCCTGGCATGTGGTCTGCCTCTTGCTATATCTGCTGCATGAGCTGCAATCTTATAAGCTATAATTCCCTCTCTTACATCTGCTGAATTTGGCAATCCCAAATGCTCCTTTGGTGTAACATAACATAGCATACTGGCTCCATGCCATCCGCCAACTGCTGCACCAATGGCTGAACTGATATGGTCATATCCAGCTGCAATATCTGTAACTAATGGTCCCAATATATAAAATGGTGCCTCATGGCAATACTCACGCTCTAGCTTCATATTTCTCTCAATTTGATTAAGAGGCACATGACCAGGACCCTCAATCATCACCTGCACATCTTTTTCCCACGCTTTTAGTGTAAGCTCACCCAATACTTTAAGCTCACTCAACTGAGCCTCATCACTTGCATCATACAGACAACCAGGTCTCAATGAGTCTCCAAGTGATAGAGATACATCATATTTTCTACAAATATCCAATATCTCATCAAAGGCTTCATAGAATGGATTTTCTCTATGGTGGTGCATCATCCAAGCAGCCATCAAAGAGCCTCCACGGCTTACTATTCCCATTTTACGCTTAGCAACATGTGGCATAAATCGCAATAAGAAACCTGCATGGATAGTGAAGTAACTTACCCCTTGTTGTGCCTGTTTTTCAAGAGTTTTTAACATAATATCAATAGTTAAATCTTCTACTTTGTCATTGATATCATGAAGTATTTGATATATTGGCACTGTTCCAATAGGCACAGTAGAGTGTGCAATTACAGCTTCTCTAATAGCATCTAAATCGCCACCTGTGCTTAAATCCATAATGGTATCAGCACCATATTTAAGACACACATCAACCTTCTCTATCTCACCGGCTATATCACTAGCAAGTGCTGATGAGCCGATATTGGCATTGATTTTACAACTTGCTGCCATACCTATTGCCATAGGCTTTTGGTGTTTGTGATTGACATTGGCAGGAATGATACATCTACCTCTTGCAATTTCGCTTCGCAAAAATTCAGCATCAATATTTTCTACCTTAGCTACATACTCCATCTCTTCTGTGATTATGCCTTGCCTTGCATAATACATCTGAGTTCTAACATTGTCATTTTCTCTTTTTTTGAGCCACTCTTCTCTCATATTATTTCCTCTAAAATTGGTATGCTCGTATTGGAGTTATACCAGCGATTTCTTAAATAAAGCATAAAACTATATCAATTTCGGACAAAATATATCTGAATTGTATTCAATGCCAATTTTATACTCATTAATCTTTAAACTTCCAATCTATAAAATTGTGCTCTATTCCTATGATAGACGGCTCTACCCCCTCTACATCTCTACTAACTGCTGTGATTGAATTTGGTATATATAAAAATATATATGGATTATCATTTACAATCAATTTAAAAATTTTGCGATAGTAAGAGGCAAATTTATCTCTATCTACAATCTTTTCACTCTCTTTTATCAATCTATCTACCTCTTTATTGTGATATCCCACAAAATTAAATCCACCCTTTTTATCAGAATCACTATGCCACAGAGGATAAGCATCAGGAATCAAAGAGAGACTCCACCCTAGTAATACTGCATCAAAGTTTCTAGGAAATACAACTGTATTTAAAAATGCCTGCCACTCCATCGTGCGAATCTTCATCTTGACACCAATCCTTGCCAATTGCTGCTGAATGATTTGAGCAGCATATATACGAATCTCATTTCCGGTATTGGTAGTAAGAGTAAACTTTAAAGGGTGATTTTTATCATATCCGGCCTCTTTTAAGAGTCTCTTTGCAAGAGTTGGATTATATTTGGGGGCTTTGTAATCTGTGGGATATACATCAGTATTTGGCATAAAAGGACCATAGCAGGGCTTACCGTGAGAGAAAAACAGCAAATCTATTATCTCATCTCTATCTACAGCCAAAGAGAGAGCTTTTCTTACTCTTGCATCATTAAAAGGAGCTTTTCTGAGATTAAATCCAATATATGTATATCCTTGAGATGGTTTTTCATATATGACATATCTTTTTTTAAACTCATCATCTATCTGCATAGTCAGTTGATTGGGTGTAAGTGAGCCAATATCAAGCTTTCCGCTTTTGAGCATCATGAATTGGGTAGCAGGGTCAGGTATATAATGAAAAATCTGCTTTTTTATTCTTGGAGGATGCTCATAAAATTTTTCATTGGCATAGAGTGTAATTCTTTCATTGACTCCAAAGGGCTTTTTCATCATATATGGACCTGTGCCAATGCCTTTTTTATTTAATGGGCTTTTCATAGGGTCTTTCTCTTTTTCCCACAGATGTTTGGGAATGATACCATCCATCCAGATACTGAGAGCCTTAAAATAGGGTTGAGTATATTTGACCTTCACAGTATATTTATCTATAGCATCGACAGATTTTACATATTTAAAATCACTCTTATATGGAGTGACTACATCTTTGCGATTGAGCCAATGGTAAGTAAAAGCTACATCTTTAGCACTAAAGGCATAACCATCATGCCAAAAAATATCTTTTTTCAAATGAAATACAAGGGTAGTATTATTCTCAAATTTCCAACTTTTTACCATATCAGGAACAATTTTGCCATCTTTGTCAAATTTAAGCAATCCCCTGTATATCCATCCACTTATTTCACCACTTGCCGAATCTGTAGCCAGGTATGGATTGAGTCTGTTTGGAGAAGATGAGATTGAGCGGTGAAAATCTCTGGCATTCATCATACTCCAAATTAAAACAAAAGTAAAAATTAATCTCATAACAATACGCCTTTTTTATTATATAGGCGTATTGTATAACAAGCTATTAAAAATCTCCGTGAGCAGCTTTGTCCATCATTGTATATATTGTCTTTTTTACTCTATTTCCATACTCTAGCATCTTGGGAGGCAACTGCTTGCCACCATGTATCATCATATCCAAATCAAGTGTATAGAGCCAGTAGTTACCCTCCTTGTCCTGCATCAATGTAATACGGCAAGGCAAATACGCTCCATAAGCCATAGACCACTTTACCATCGCTATTGCAATAGAAGGATTACAGTAACTCAATACTCTAGTGTATGGCTGTTTTTTGCCTGTGCGAAGCTCAACCTCTTTTGATAGTGGCAAATCACCTACCGGTTTGATACCCATATCTGTAGCCACACTGTTTAGTGCATCGACTATTTCATTAGGAGAGATACCTTTATCCACTTTTACTTTCCTGATAGTAGCTTTTGCAATATCTCCAGTCTCTAAAAGAGTAGTCATCATATGCATATATACATCTTTTGCCTTTGGGTCAAGCTGTTTTGCTTGAGATATCTTCTCACCCAATCCCATTACACTATATGCATAAATTACAGCAACAGTAGCAATTACTCCAATAAGTGCAAAAAGCGTTTTTAAAAATCCCATCTTTCCTCCTCCTATTCATTTAAATATATATTTATTCTATCAACTATTCACAATAAATAATTTAATATAAATTAATAAAATAAATATATATTATAAATGTGTTATTTGGTAGCAATGATATTTGAGATTATGATAACTATATAATAGATAATTCCAATTTTTGTATAATCACTATAAATAATCAAAAAGAGAGAAACTATGAAAAATTCGCTACTAAGCTTTTTTAAGCATGAGTCATCTACCGGTATTTTGTTGATGCTAATGACACTTGTGGCTATGATAGTAGCCAATTCACCCCTAAAAGATTTATATGCTGCTTTTTTGAATTTGCCTGTCAAGGTAATGGTAGGTGAAGTGGGTATAGACAAACCTCTTCTGTTATGGGTAAATGATGGATTGATGGCAATATTTTTCTTTATGGTTGGTCTAGAGATAAAAAGAGAGGCGGTAGAGGGTGAGCTTAGAGATATAAAAAAAGTATCTGTTCCTGGCTTGGCAGCAGTAGGAGGTATGCTTATTCCTGCACTTGTCTATTCTGTTTTTAACTGGGGTAATGAGATGGCTATGAAAGGCTGGGCAATACCCTCTGCTACAGATATAGCTTTTGCCCTGGGTATATTATCTTTGCTTGGCAAAAGAGTGCCACCTGCATTGAAACTCTTTTTATTGACTTTGGCAATTATAGATGACCTTGGTGCTATTGTTGTAATAGCTTTGTTTTATACATCAGGATTATCAATAATTGCTCTTGCTGTAGTAGGCTTTAGTATAGCTCTTTTATGGTGGATGAACAAAAGAGGAGTTACTAACAATACCGCATATATACTACTTGGTATTTTACTGTGGATAGCTACACTAAAATCCGGAGTCCACGCTACACTTGCCGGTGTAATATTGGGTCTATTCATTCCTATCAAGAACAACAAAGCATCTTTTGAAGCACTGGAACACTCTTTACATATACCAGTAAATCATGTAATATTGCCAATTTTTGCATTTGTAAATACAGGCATAGACTTTTCAGCCATTACAATAAAGGATTTTACCGACAATATCACTCTAGGCATTGCCTTTGGATTAATAATAGGAAAACAGCTTGGAATATTTATATTTAGTTGGCTTGCTATAAAACTTAAAATGGGAATATTGCCTCAGGGAGTAGATTTTAAAATGCTTTATGGCGTGGCTTTGCTTGGAGGAGTCGGTTTTACAATGAGTCTATTTATTGGCTCTTTGGCTTTTGAGTGTATAGGGGATACATGTATAAATACAGTAGATGAGAGAATGGGTATATTAATAGGCTCTATAATCTCAGGAGTTTTGGGATATCTCTATCTTCGTTTTGTATCAGGCTTCAAAAAAGATTAAAAAACAGATATCATATCAAAAATAAAACAAAGGAGTATTGATGAAAAAAGTTATTAGTGCTGTAATTTTGATATCAATTTTGATGAGTGGTTATCTTATGGCAGAGAGCAAAGATATACTAAATCTACAAATCAAGGACACAATTGCCAAATTTGAAAAGAGAGCAAAAGGTGGTCAAGCATTTTTAGATAAAAAATGTGCCGGTTATCTTGTTATGCCAAATATTTACAAAGCAGGTTTTATAATAGGTGGTGAATATGGCGAGGGAGGATTGGTAATAGATGGCAATATTACTGACTACTACAGTATTGTAACTGCTTCTATAGGATTTCAGGCAGGTGCTCAAAAACGCTCTATGATAATTGCTTTTTTAACTCAAGATGCATTAAATGCATTTAGACAAAAAAATAAATGGAAAGTAGGAGTAGATGGCTCTATCTCTGTAGCAAACTGGGGTGGCGGTATAGATTTAAGCACAGTTGATTTCAAGCAGACTGTAGTGGCATTTGTATTTGATGAAAAAGGCTTAATGGCAAATCTATCTATTGATGGCTCAGTATTCAAAAAAATCAAAAAATAACTTCATAAGCAGGAGATAGATTTTGACTCCTGCACTTTTTATATTAAGCTCTAATCATTCTAAAAAGCTAAATTTTTAACTTACCTTAGACAGATAAAATTATATTTAACAATATAGCATAAAAGGCAAGGTTTAAACCTCTCATTGTGAAGGAGTGAAGTCCTACTTCCGAATAAATTGTATTAAATTCATAATTGTTTTGAGTAATATGTGTAACAGCAGTAAATAAGAAGATAAAAAGAGGGGCTAATCCCTCTTTTGTTTTAGATACAACCCATCTCTTCTTCGCTGTCATCTGTGGCAGGTTGAGCAGGTTTTGTATTTT
>WFNP01000037.1 GCA_015488535.1 Nitratifractor sp. | reverse complement strand
GAGCAAAAGGTCATCATATTATTGAGAAAATAGAAAAAAATTTATATCAAGATCAATGCCCAATTTGTGATACCAAAATCGATAATGATAAAGACAAGTTTCAAAATCAAATATTGCACCAGCTTGAAGAAATTGATAAAAAAATCGAAAAGAAAAATAAAGATTTAGAGGATTTGATTTTTGAGTCAGATGCAAAAAAAGTAGAGCTTGAAAAAGCTGAATATAATTACGTAACATCAAAAGAAATATTGGAAAAATTTGAAAAAGAAAATTCTACCATTAGCTTCAAATCTACAGGTGATACAGTAACTGATTCTTTACTTGGAGAATATATGAGACGCTTTAAAAAAGAAGATAAAAAAGCAAAAGATTTTTATAGGCAGAGAGACAAGCTGAAGCCAGAGTATGAGAATCTTTTAGAAAAGGTAGAAGAAAATTACAAAAGAGCCGAAACATATTTTGTTCCATTATTTAAAAAATTATCGAAAAGCTTTATTGGGCTTGATTTAAACATATATTTTCAAAAAAAAGGTGCAAAAAATATTAAACTGAATTTTGAACTTTTAGGAACGAGAAGAACAGAAGCCTATCAACTTTCTGAAAGTCAAAGATTTTTTTTAGATATTGCCCTTAGAATGGCATTAGTTATTTATCTGTCTAAAAAAGGGAATGAAGGCATACTATTGATAGATACACCTGAAGGTTCATTGGATATAGCCTATGAAAATCGTGTGGGGCAAATGTTTGCTGATTTTGTGGTAGATTACAATCAGAATATTATTATGACTGCAAATATTAATGCATCTCAATTACTAGTGGCTTTAGGAAAAAGATGTGGTGAAGAAAAAATGTATTTTAGAAGAATGCTTGAGTGGACTGATATGACGGAGATACAAAAAGAAGGGGAAGTTTTATTTAATGAAGTATATGAGAATATAGATAAAGCATTAAAGGGGAAATGAATGATCAACCAAATTTTACCAGAGGCATATTTTGACTGTCTTTCGATAGCACATAAATTAGATAACTTTTTAGATGGTTTTGAAGAAAAAGAGATTCACTTGTTCGCATATTTCTCAGCTATTTTATTTCACTACAATGGGGCTCCAACTGCTAATTGGGGGTATAAATTTACTATAGATAGCGATGGCTATCCTCATGCAAAAGTATTAAGTGACGCTATTAAAAATAATGAAAAAAATGGTTATTTTGAAGATACGGGAAGTTTTTTAATTATTACCGGTAGAGGTACAGATGAATTTAACAAGTTTAAAAAACTTCCTACAAATCAAAAAAGAGAGAAATATCTTGATGCTGCATGTTCTACAAGCATTTTGATTCCATACAAAGAAACCAAAGAGGCTCTCCTAAATGATCCTGGCTTAAAAAAAGAACAAGAAACAAACAATCAAGATTGGGTGACATATAGTAATGAAAAACTAAAAGAAATAACCACTGAGATAGGAGTTCCATCAGATGAATTGCTGCTACCAGCCGTTTCCTGGGTGGATTATCTCTTAAAGCAAGTTCATATGGAGAATTAATATGCCAGAAGAACGTTTAGCAGATTCAAGAGAAACGTATCTTATGGATATAGTAAAGCAAACTGGACAAGATGGTGGTAAATATTTATCTGCAACAAAGAGCATTGTTAAATTTGTAAAAGATTTATATAGAAATATTGAGCCATCTCATTATAATGGGCAAATTGTAGTTTTTATTGACTTCTATGAAGGAAGAAGTTTACTTGATGAGTCTATTGGTAGAGGTTTCTATGATCCTTCTGTGTTAGGTAATGAGTATAAAAGTTTGATTTTCAATCTAACTGATGATGAAACTTCTTTGCCTATAATCTGGACCAATACGGAAACCAATGAACTTCTAAGCACAGATAATGATTTTATTGCTTATGTATATAATGGTCTTGATAAAAATGAATATTTTTCAGTGAATGGGAATGTGATTAATATTCAAAATCGATTTAGTTGTCCAAGTATATATGCATTACAATATCATTATTTACAAGAGGCACTGCTCGATTACAAAAATAATAAAGTTAGGCATACTTCGTGTGAGCTCTTAAAACAATGTTGGTTTGATGATAAGAGAATATATTTAAAAAACAAACCTGAAGAGTGTATGCAAATATCATTGAAAGAGTTTTTATCCAGTAGGATTCGTGGAGTCAATGTTGTTCGTGAATATAACTTAAATGCAAGTAAACCTGTAGATATAAGAGTTTTTTGGCGTGAAGCTAACCGTGCTGCTCTGATTGAAATAAAATGGATGGGGCAATCTGTAAAAGAAGATGGAATGATTGGTACAAGCTACTCAAATGGTCGTGCAAATGATGGCATGAGTCAGATAAAAGAATATATAGATTTTGATAATTCGGATAGCCCAGATATTATAACAAAAGGCTATTTAGTGGTGATAGATTGTCGTAGAAGAAATATATCTTCGGAAATCAAACATAGTATAAATCGTGAAGATGGTCTATATTATGAAAATAAAGAACTTGATATACAAGATGAAAAAAAATATTGGGAAACTCATCCAAATATAGAAAAGCCACTCAGAATGTTTGTAGAGCCTATTTGTGAGTAATCGATGACAGCTAAATATATAAACCATAATTTTGAGCTTAAAGATCAAGGAACTTCAAATTTTGTAGAATCAGATAACTTTGCAAGACATCGTTGGTATTATTATAAGGAGGGGTTTTCTCCAAATTTAGTAAGATCTGCAATAGAAAGTAGAGAACTTACTTCAGAGCATATAATACTAGACCCATTTAATGGCAGCGGTACAGTTACTTTAACGGCTGCAGAACAATACATTCCTTCCGTTGGTATAGAAGTTAATCCCTTTACTGCATTTGTTGCCAAAACAAAAACACTAAATACAAATCCTAAAGTTCTTTCAAAGCTCTTTGAAGAAACATATGAAAATGCTATATTAGGTAGAAAATATAGCCAATTGGAAAAGTATTCAACTTTTACAGAGTTATCAGGAAAAGACAAATGGCTTTTTAACCTTGATGTATTACGCTCTTTTTATGGAGGATATAGCTATTTAGAAAACCATAGGTCAAATGCATCCAAAATGTTACGCCTTGCACTTATTAATTCAATTATGAATGTATCCAATGCAAGGAAAGATGGTAAATGTTTACGATATAAAAGTTCTTGGAAAAAACTCAAGTTTTCCAAAAGAGACTTTCTTATGGAATTTGAAAAACAATACAGAAAGATTAAAGAAGATATAGAACATACAATAATTAAGAGTAGTCCTAAAATATACAATTCAGACTCAAGATCAATTTTGAAAAAACAAAATTTAAATTTTGATCTTATTGTTACATCTCCACCATATTTAAATACATTTGATTATACAGATATATATAGACCTGAATTATTTTTAGGAAAGTTTATTTCCTCTTCAGAAGAATTATACAAATTAAGATTGAAAACTGTGCGTTCTCATGTCCAGGCAAAATGGAAAACTCCAAAGAGTGACTATATAGATAGTTTGATTTTAAAGGATGTTTACCAAAGATTAATGTCTAATAAAGAGTTATTAATGCATCCTCGAATACCTCAAATGGTTTTGGCTTATTTTGAAGATATGAAAGGGGTTTTTTATCAATTAAGTCAAAAAGCAAATAAGCATGCACATTTATGGATGGTGGTTTCCAATTCAGCATATGCTAATTCGGAAATACCGGTAGATTTAATTTTGGCGGATATAGCAACTAAACATGGATGGAAATTAAGAGAAATAGGTGTATTGCGTGAAATCAGAAAAAGAAAAACTAAGTATAGCCCAGATATTGATACTTTACGCGAGAGTGTGATCATTCTAGAAAAGAAATAAAAGTTAATCAAATTTTCTTTAAAAACTCTATAATCTCGTTATTCCTCTGCACCATTGCCAGGATCTCTGCATTGGAGAAGTTTTCTTTGATGTAGTTGCTAAGCAGATCCCTTTTGGCGGGGTTTTTAATGGCAAGCCACTTGAGTTCTTCCCCACTGATTCGATCAAGCAATATCTCTTTGGCGTTGTCTATCGTGAAAAAAGTATCTTTGGGGGAGATTTTTTTCAAGACGTCGATGAGGATCTCTTTGGCGCCTTTGGTGTAAGTCTTATTGGGACCAAAAGGGATGCCGCCAAAGAGTTCTTTTAGTTTGAGGTTCAGGGGACGACGTTGTTTTTCATAAAGACCAATCAATTTCGATTTACTTTTTGTTTTTATCAATATTTCAAAAGAGCTTTTAGGTAAAGCGACATCGATTATCTCTTTCATTTCAAGATCTTGATACCAGTCGGCAGTTTGGATAATCAAAGAAAGCATTACCAGAGATTTCATCTCATCAATAGAAACATCATCTCTTTTGCCCGCAATCTCTACAAGCTCTTCCAAGTACGATTCAATCAGATAGGAAAGATGTTCAGACTCATCAAGGGTGATCGTATTGAGTACATTGAGCTTTTGGAGCATGATCATATGGGGTGTCTGATGATTATGGAGACTTTCAAAAAGATCCTCTTTGGAGGTACTCAGGATGAAAAAATTGTAAAGAGTCGAAAAATCAACCTCTTCCAGAGAATGGACAAACTCATGAAGCCCTGCCGGCAGCTGCCCCAATATGCGGCCTTGCCTGAAGGAGATGAACACCAAAGCTAAAAAATTGAGATACTCAAAGTTCTCCAGATCACCGGCATCGATGACTTTGGCAAGTTTATTGATTAGAGATACCTTGTTAGCAGTGCTGTTTTTCCAGTGCCGGTAGTGTTTGAGGCTCAGAATCTGCCCTGTAGAGGCAAACTCCTCCAGCTCCTCCATAGTAAATTGATTCAAAAGATTGATTACAGGAACCCTTTTTTTTACATATTTATAAAATGTAGCCTTGCTTATATCAAGTATCTTCCCGTACAGCTCATCTTTTCTCAAAATACACTCCTTTACTATCAAAATTATACCTTATTGGGCTAAAAAAAATGAAATTCTGTAAAAAAGGTATGAATTAGTATTGACAATTAAGATAAAAATCGGCATTATTTGTATCGTATTTAAACCTTTTTGGATTACTTTTATAAGAATATGACCAAAAAGATATACATAAGGAGTTTCGATGCCTCAGTGGATTACCCCGGACGAATTGGCACATGGCATGGCTGATTTACCACCTATTCCGATTACAACACAGAACAACTTACGTGCAAAGCAAAAATTGACATATACCAAAGTGGGAACGAGGGTTTTATATAAGAAAGAGTGGATCCTCGAATACCTCAATAAGAATATGAGAAAAGCAAAGCCAAAGGATATTTAATGTCGAAAATAAAGCACTTCCCGCACTACCTTAATGCACGGAATGACCGAAAAATCAAGAAAGGACGGCTCCAGCTTGGGATTGAATTTTACGCCATCTACTTTATGATCCTTGAGGTTTTGGCAGAGCAAAAAGACTTTCGCTATCCACTTGCAGACATCGACATATTGGCAGATGATTTTGGGACTTCCATCCAGAAAATCCAGTTGGTCATAACCCAATATGATCTTTTCGAGATCGATCCTGTAGAGCAATTCTTCTCACCGGCACAAGTAAAAGCCTTGCAGCCATATTTGCAAAAGCTGGAGCATTACAAGCTTATGGGTAAGAAAAGTGCCTTAGCCCGTAAACTCAAAGCTGAGCAGCAAATAGAGGAGCTAAAAAAGCTTTGTCAAGACGACTCAAATCAACCTACATTAAACGATGGTTCAACCTACGCCGAACAATTAACTAATATAACTAATAAACTAACTAATAAATTAAATATACACACAGATACAGAAAATCAAGCACTAATCGAAAAATGGCTTGACAAATACTGCTCATCTGCCGACAATCCACACTCTTACCGTGCAACCATGAGAAAAAAGATCAATAGCAATGATCAATATGCTCTGGAGGCTTTTGAGGTGTGGAAGCAAGAGTATCTACAAAACAAACAGCAGGAAGAGGCAAAACGGAAGATAGAAAAGTATGACTATACGCAATTGATGGGCATGCGGTTAGGGGATAGGATCATCGATCGCGTCGTAGATACTGGCAGTATGCTGCATCTTTTTTTCGACGATAGGACGGATGCATTGAATTACAAGCAGGATCTTTATCAGTGGATCCAACAAAATCACAAGGAGGTAAATAAATGAAACTAATCAAGGCAAGTGACTTTTTGACGTTCCTGCAGGGCGAAACGGCGGCGTTTTGCTCCATTCTCCAGATGGAGGAGGCAGAGGTACAGGAGATGATCGACAATGATCAAGAGCTGGATCCGGCACGGTCACGGCTGGCGGATCATCTGATGCAGTCAGAACCCTCACCGGTCAACGGTGCCGATGCGTTGCTCTTGGCACTGGAGCGGGCGGAGATGAAACTTCAGACGATCAGGCAAACGGTAGAGAGTTTAGCTCCAGTTTTGGAGCTTTGAATCATTCATCAAACAATAAGGAGTAAAACGATGAAAACAATCAAAAAACTTGGAATTTCGGCAGCAGCGGCAGCTATGCTTTTCACTTCAGCAAATGCCGGTAGTGTCGGTGGTTTCGGCGGTGCAACCGAGATCAGTCAGGTAGCACAATGGGGTGCGGATATTGGAGATAGTGCGATCTCTTACAGTAAGCAGCTGCAACAGTACGCTACCCAGGTAATGCAGTATCAGCAGCAGATCCAGCAGTATGTAAACCAATTTCAATCATACAAAATGATGCTGCAAAACATCGGGTAGCTGCCGGAAGCTCAATGGAGACAATTTCAAAACTCCGTTCTCCAGCTCAAACACGCCGTGGAGTTTGGTCAAAGCGTAAGTTATACGGCTGCAAATTTCGATCAGAAGTTCCGTAACACTTTCAAGGGCTTTGATCAATATCTCCAGCAGGCTCAAGGTGGGAATCTCAATTTTACGAATTAGTACAAAAATATGTACCAAAGTACCAAAGATACCGTGCAGGGTGCTTTGAAGTCTTTGAAACTCCAGGAGCAGGATCTTCAAAGTGATGAATCAGTAATGGCGGCATTGCAGCAGCAATCCCAAAGTGCGGTCGGGCAGCTCTCGGCGGTGCAAGCTGCAAACCAAATCGCACTGCACCAAACCACATAGATGAAAAAACTCCAAAAAACAATTATGACCCAAGCCAACCTGCAAGCGGAGTGGATCGCTAAAAAGAACGAAGATGATGCGATGCGGACCGCTGCCCGTGAGGCACTCCGAAAAAATCGGGAAAAGACTAATCCCAATGATGACGTACCGATGCCGTGAGGAGATTAGAGATGAGAAAAATAATAACGATTGTATTAATTTTAGCGTTGGGCATAGGAATGAGCGGTTGTGGTGACAATAAGCCGAAGCGTACACACCATATCGAAAAAACAAATCCAAATGATGACGTACCGATGCCGTAGGATGAGATGATGTTTAGCAAGGAATTTGGAAAGACCGTCGAAAACTACATCCAGGCATTTATTGGCTCTTTTGTTTGTGCCAGTGCCATCGTAAAACTATTTGAGAACCCGAACAATGGAGGTTATTGGCTTTTTTTCGGTGTAGGTATTTTTGTGATTTTTGTGGCGCATAGGAGCTATACAAAAAAGACGACACGGTACTAAGGAGAACGGATGAAACGATTTTGGGCAATTATCCTTATTTTGGTACCGGTTATTGCGATGGCGGGAAACAATGAAGGTTCAACGGTACTAAACACCTATTCCCATGCCATAACTTCCTGGATACCTGTGATGCAAAAATCAGCCTACTGGCTTTTTGGTACTTTGGCTATGATCGCATTTGTTTTGGAGTTTGGCTTCAAGTTACTCAACAACGATATAGAGCTTGGAAGCGTGATGGCTTCGCTAATCAAGATCATATTGATTTTTGGACTCTTCAAGGCATTTATAGATTGGCAATGGATCTATGAAATATTTAGATCGTTCCAAATCCTTGGCGACAAAGCCAATGCCGCAGCCGGTGTTTCCACAAAAGTAAGCGTCGATACCTTGACCGATTCGGCATTTGAGCTGATGGGAGCCATTACCGATGCAAGCTCGATCTTTCATCCGGCAGATTCATTGGCACTCTTTTTCATCGGTTTTGTGGCGGTGATTGCGATTATTTGGCTTGGGGTGGAGTTACTAACCACCTATGTGAAGTTTTTGATTATGTGGTCATTCTCACCGCTATTTTTAGCCTTGGGTGTACTGAATCATACAAGACAGTGGGCATTGTCTGCGATTACCGCCACGATGGGCGTTGCTTTGGAGTATATGCTCATCAAACTGGTCATAGGCTTATCGATCAGTACCGTGAAAGATTACGCCAAAAAAGCGATGGATGATGATGGATCGCTCTTTTCACTTTTAATAATGGCTTTGCTTATTTCAGGTTTGGCGAGGATGGTACACGGGATCGCCTCTTCAATGTTCTCAGGACAACCCGGAGCCAACAGCAGTTCAGGATTTCAGGCGGCAAGAGCAGTGGCAATGGGAGAGGCTGCCGGATTAGTTGGCGGCGGTATGGCGGCATATTCGCAACTCAAAGAAGCTGCAGCTGCCGGTAGTCAAGGATCCGGCGGGAACGGTGGAGGTGGAGGTAGAGCTTCCACTTTTGCCAAAGTCGCAGCCGGTGCATCTGCCGGAGCTACGAGCGGAGGCATCAAAGGTGGATTGGGGTTTCATACCCACGGTGCAGGACAAAAAAGCGGTGTGGCAGTCGGTGCAGGTTTGCACAAAGCAATGTCGGCGATGAGTTCCGTTAGTACTGGCTCCAAAGCTCCGTCGGACGTATCTCGTGGATCGGATTTGGATACAAAAGATCGACACGGTTTTGATACAAGCCTGATTAAGAATGATTCGGACAACAGCAGCACCGGCGAGATCAAGGGGGCATAGCATGCAATACAAAGTGATCTTCAACGGCGATAAGGAGAACTACGAAGTATTTGAGGACAGAGCATCGGCGGAGCGTTTTGCCGCCGGCTTTCTAAACGTTCAGATTGTAGAGGTGACGGAAACACCGGCAGACACCAACAAACAAACCAAGGAGTAAAAAACAATGACAATCGCAGTAGTAAACACCAAGGGTGGTGCATCTAAAAGCACCGTGGCATTTCAAGTGGCAGCAGCTTCATTCCTTGCAAAAAAACAATTGAGTTTGACGATGAGAACAAAGATAGTGAAACATTCTCAAACTCCAAGATTAAATCCTCCCAGGTGGAGATCGGAGACGGTACCGACATCGAGGAGGTGCTTAAAAGTACACTTTTGGTCTCTAAAGATCAAAACATCGTCATCGACGTAGGCGGCAATAAAACCACCACAATGATCATCGAAGGACTGAAAAAGAGTCGGCTTTACCGCAAGATCGATCTCTTTATCATTCCGATGAGCGGCGGATACCAAGATCTTAAAAACGCAGAAAAGACCTATGAGATGATCAAGGGCTTTGATGTACCGGTGATCTTCGCTCTTTCAAGAGTAAGAAACCCTAAGCGGTTGCAATTCCAGTATGGAGATTTTTTCCAAGCTTTCCCCGATGCGGAGTATCTGATTTTGACAGAGAGCGATGTGATCGACTTGAGCCGACAAAATGCCAAGAGCATCTATGAGATCGCTTTTGATGATGTGGAGAAAAAGTTCCTTGAAGATGCGCTTGATGAGGCGTTTGACGCGGATGACAATGCCAGAATTGGACAGCTCTCCACGCTGCTACAGATCTATGATGAGAGTGAAATCTATGTCGAAAAGATTCTCAAACCGGCATTTGAGGTGATTGAAAGCAGCATCAAAAAGGAAGCCGCCGCATGAGCAGATCGGAAAAGCGCAAAAGAGATCTACAGATCAAAGTCCGTGTGGATGCGGATGAAAAGGCTCTTTTGCAAAATCGCGCGAAGAGTTGCTGGGTGAGCGCGGCAAGCTATCTTCGTGATCTTGCTTTGGCGTATCCCTTGACCTCCGTGGTGGATCAGCACGCTTTGGACGAGCTGATCAAAGCCCGCGCCGATCTGGGGTGGCTGGGAGGGCTTTTCAAACTATGGTTTACCCAAAATGAAGAGTACAAAGCGCAAGCGCAGCTTGGAAAGCATAGTTATGAAGATGTGCTGTGGCTTGTCGAAGAGATTGAGGCGCGGCAAGCCCGCCTGCTTGCCATCGCGGAGCGGCTTTTATGATCGTCAAGATGGTGCCCTCCAAAGGTACCGGCAGCTTCGGCGGACTGGCGGACTATATACGAGACAAAGAACACGAAGGAGAAAAAGTGGCTGAGAACTATATGCACATGACCAACTGCCCCTTTGGGAGCATCGAGCAGAATATCCGCTTTATCGAGCAGCACAACAAGCTCAATCAGCGCACCAAGAGCGATAAAAACATGCACTTGATCGTCTCTTTCCAGGAAGATGAAAAGGTGCCGTCCGCCGAGGTATTGCGTCAAATCGAAGAGGATCTGCTTAGATCGATAGGGATGGAGGATCACTACCGCTTTAGCGTAGCGCACGACAACACCAATAATTTCCATATCCATATCGCTGTAAGCAGAATTTGCCCCAAGACACACAACCGGATCGATCCGATCAAAAGTATCCTCAAGCTGCAAAAAGCCGCCGAGGAGATCGAGGAGCGTTATCAGCTCAAATACGACAACCATATCGACAAAAACCGCCACCACATCACCGGCAAAAGCAAAGGCAAAGATTCAGAGATCCACAGCGAAGTAAAAAACCTCTCCACCTGGATCAAAGAGGAGGTGCTTGAGGATCTGCAAAAGGTCATCAAGGACGAGAAAGCCACCTTTGAGGATCTGCAAAAGGTGCTTGCCGAAGCCAAGCTGGAACTCAAGCCACGGGGTAACGGTGTGGTCATTGCCCATAAGAGCCGAAAGCTCTTTGTAAAAAGTAGCAGCATCCACCGAAGCCTCTCCAAAGCCCAGCTTGAGAAGCGTTTTGGAAAGCCTTTGGAGTTTAAGAGCATCGATGTTAAGCCCAAACGGGAATTTGGGATGCCCAAGCACGACTTATGGGAACAGTATAAAAAGCGAAGCGATGAGTTAAGAGCTGCCAAGAAACAACTCTTATCCGAAGCGAAGCAGGAGAACACTCAGGCAAAAGAGGCGATCAAAGCCAAGTATGAACGCCTTATCGCAGAGACCAAGCGGGATCTCTTTTTGACACCCAAAGCGAAGCGGAACATTTACCAATCTCTTTTTGCTAACAGAAAGAAAGAGTATCAAGAACTCTCCAAGGCTTACAAAGCCAAGCGAGATGAGATCCACAAAAAGACAAATAAAATCTCTTACAAAGAGTTTTTGATACAAAAAGCCCTGGAGGGAGACAGTAAAGCTTTGGCAGCGTTGCGTAAGACCAAAGTAAAACTGGAGCCGGATGAAAAAGCAATCCTGGGCAAAACAGATCACAAGATCTTCATTACCAAGGATCCGCAGATCACCAAGCAGGGCTTGGTTGTCTATCGCATCGGCGATCACGGAAAGATCATCGACAAAAGCGACCGGTTACGCATCACTATTGACAGCAACGAGCTTGCTATCAAAGAGATGCTTGAAATGAGCATTGCCAAGTATGGCAATAATCTTGACATATCCGGGGATCTTGCCTTTAAACAAAAGGTGCTTGCCGTTACCGAGAAGTACGATCTAAAGATCAACTTCAAAGATAAGACGACGCAGGAAATCCGTGATGCCGCCAAGTGCCAAAAATAGGGCACCAAAAAAGATATGACTACAAAACTACGGCGAAATGACTACAAAACTGTGAATCAAAAATCCAAGAAAGGAATGGGGCGATGAAATGGGTGAAAATCGGGCAATTGACCAATTACATTGCGATTTCGGAACAGACTGCGCGAAAGATGATCAAAGAGAATATTTGGGAGGAGGGGAGGCACTATGTCAAAAACCCCTATATCGGGCATATGCTCTTTAACCTCGAAGAACTGGAAGTGTGGCTGCTGCAAAGCAGCAAAGAGCACAACCAGGCGATGAGTCTGATGAAGATGAAAGATTGGTAGGATAAAATGACGATGTGGCTTGTGGTGACTCCAAAGGAGTACAAATAATGGCAAGTATCTATGCCCGCAAGGGAATCCTGTAAATCAAATACAAAACCCGTGACGGCTGGAAACAGCGCAGTACCGGTTTGCGGGATACGTCGCAAAATCGCGAACGCGTCAAACGGGAATTTCTGCCGGCACTTGAGCTGCACCTTAAGCAAAAGGAGCAGAAGCAAAAAGAGAAACCGATAGAGAAGTTTGCCGATCTCTATCTGCTTTCCAAAGAGGATCTGGCGACCTACTGGGAGATCAAAGGGCGTGTCGCCAAAATCCTGGCGTTCTTTAAAAATCGGGATATTCGCCAGATCAAGGTATCCGATCTTCGCGCGTGGGTGGCTTCGATGAAGGAACTAAAGCCCAAAACCGTCGGTAGCTATATTTCCACCTGTCGGGGGATCTTTGAGATCGCCATCCAGGAAGAGGTGATCGAGAAAAATCCCTTTGTGCATATCTCCAAGCCCAAAAAGAAGAGTATCGATGAGGACGAGGAGAAGAACGAGCCTTTTACGGCTCAGGAGGTGGAGCGGATCCTTGCCGCCGCGCCGCGTACCTTGCGAAACTTTTTGGCGATCAGTTTCTATACCGGTATGCGCAGCGGAGAGGTGATCGGGCTTCAGATCGGCGACATCGGGGAGGATGTCATCGAACTCAAAAGAAGTATATCCAAATGGATCGTAAGCACGCCTAAAACGGCAAGGAGTATCTGAAGGGTACCGCTCTTTGACGTGCTCAAGCCCTATATCCAAGATCAGATCGATCAGGCAAGGTTGGATAAGAGCATTTGGCTCTTTTCGCACAACGGAAAGCACCTCTACGGCATCGACAATATCCGGGGCACGCTCCCTACAGTCCGTGGTATCGGCTGCTTGGAGAGCTGGGGAACAGGTACCGTAGGATCTACAATACCCGGCATACCTTCATCACGGCAATGCTCAAATCGGGTGCGTTGAGCGTGGTGGAGATCGCTCAGATCGTCGGACACACCAATACCAAGATGATCTTGGAGAAATACGCCCGCTATATCGAGGGGGGAGCAGTTGCGTATTTCGCGCAGCTTTGACCCCTTCAAAGAGAGTGTCACCACGCGTGGTGAAGATGAAGGACATCGCTAAATAATCGTTGAGTGTTAAAAACGCTTGAAAGTTCGATTTTATGGGAGTTTGAATTGGTTGCGGGAGGAGGATTTGAACCTCCGACCTTCGGGTTATGAGCCCGACGAGCTACCGGACTGCTCTATCCCGCGTCCGATTAAGAAGTATGTAAAATCCATAAATGGATGGGGTGGAGGGACTCGAACCCCCGAATGACTGGACCAAAACCAGTTGCCTTACCACTTGGCGACACCCCAATCGATGTCTTATAAACATTCCGTTTATGTGGGCAGAATTATAGCCCATTTTTTTTTGATTGTCAAGAGTTTTTCTCAAAAAAAATAAAATTTTTTACTTTTCTCAAAATAAGCTATTTTTAAGCTGAAATACTATACTATTTCACCACTCCAAGCCTCGGTGGTGGAATTGGTAGACACAGTAGATTCAAAATCTGCCGCCTTCGGGTGTGCCGGTTCGACTCCGGCCCGAGGTACCACTCTTTTGCGGGAGTAGCTCAGGGGTAGAGCACAACCTTGCCAAGGTTGGGGTCGCGGGTTCGAATCCCGTCTCCCGCTCCATTTTAATCTAATTCATCTATTAAGCTTCTATCTATTAAAGTAATTCGCAATTTTTCTATAAACTTATCAATATTTGATATATCTACACTACCTTCTCTCTGTTTTTGTCCCCACATAGGCTCAGGATAATAACTGTCATTTTCATATCTTGCCATAATATGCCAATGCACCTTTGGGTATTGATTGCCAAATGATGCTATATTTATCTTGGTTGGTGACAAATGCTCAAGCATCTCATTTTCTATCTCTACCAAGATATCACATATCTCTACTCTTAATCCTCTAGGCACTTGAGAAAACTCTTTGTAATCATCGTCGCAATAGAGAATAAACCATGGTATTTCACTTTTGTGTTGTTTGAGAGTCAATCCTCTACCTCTCCAAACTATCTTGTCATCACTCATCTTTTATCCTTTTGGTGGCTTTGAAGTATACATATTTAATCTATCATTTGAAACAAAATATCATAATTTCCTCTATACAGAGACAGGTTGATACCATTTTTATCCGCCTCTTTTACCACATACCCCACCAAAGCTTCAATTTCCGGCTTTACACCTTTTTGTATATCAAGTTGCATTGATGTTTTGGCATTTGGTACTACTTTTGAAGCCTGTTTTAATTGAATCTTGATATCTTCATCACTCAGACCTACACCCAAGGCATTGGCTAGCTTAACTATTTCTCTCATAGACTCTTTTAGCTCTTCAAAGTGTTTTTCATATACTCTATCCATACTGATACCGTATTTGGATGTAAGAATGGCCATAGGAGATATGAAAAGAAACTTTTTCCACTGCTTGAGTCTGATATCTTTTGATGCTTCTGCTCTCTCAAATGCCTTCTCAAAAAGTGCTACAATATCTGCATACCTGTTACTGTCAAAATCTTCTCTACCCCAGCAGAGCTTGAATATTTTTCCTCTTTTTCTGATTACACCGGCTTTTATAATATTGCTGATAATATAGATACATCCATTCATTACATCTGCATTTGGATATAGCTCTTTTATTGTCAAATCGTGATTTACACCGTTTAACAGAGGAATGATAACTGTCTTTTCAGATACATTGTTTGAAATTGAAAGTAGAGTATCCTGCAAAGAAGTGGCTTTTACCGTAACAAAAATGATATCAAATAGACCCAAATCAGCCGGATTGTCTGTCACAACAGTCGGATTGACAAGCCATTGACTCTCATCTTCAATTATCTTCAAACCGTTTGATTTGATGGCTGACAAATGTTCGCCTCTGGCTATAAATGACACTTCAGCATCTGTATATTTTGCCAATCTGGCACCTATATAACCCCCTACTCCACCTGCTCCCAGAATTAAAACTCTCATATAACTGCCTTTAAAGAATAATATCTAATATTTTAACTAACATTAGGCAAATAAAGCAATTCTATAAGAGAGTGGTTTAATCCCATACTTTATAAAGACCTCGTATAGTTTTAAATTCACAATTATTCTTAATAGATATTATTTCACATCCCCAATCTCCACATTCATATGCTCCTACAATTATCGACATACATTATTCAAAAAATATATCCGTCATACAGTTTTTTTGCTCTAGCATAAAATGTCAAAATAATACTTGAAACTATTTAAATACAATTTTTTTCATACACTATTTTTCTTAGACAGATTAACTTATTATAAACAATATATATACTACTATTCAAAGTTGTGCAAATATTTTCAATATATTAATACACTATTTTTACATATTTGCTATATTTCAAAACTTATCATAAAATTACGCTCATTTTAAAAATACAGAATATAAAGGAACAGATATGCAAAGTGTTGATATGAACTCTCCGGAATTTCAGGCTGAATTGGAAAAGACCTGGCAATTTATAGAAAAGGTAAACAAACAATTTGGTTTTGTCCAAAACCCGGATCAAGAAGTAAATGAGGGTGTAGCGATGGGATTAGCCAGAAACAAGCTCATCTATGGTAAACGATACTGCCCATGCTTTATGGTAATCGGTGAAACACCCGAAGAGAGAAAAAAAGCTGACAATAGAGTATGCCCATGTAAACCAGCACTCGAAAAAGAGATACCGGAAGATGGACTATGCCACTGCGGTATATTCTGCACACCAGAATATGCACAGAGTAAACAAAAAGAAAAAGAGTTGGAAAAAGCTGTCCATCAGCACTCAAGGGGTCTTACTGTAGAGGAAGCTGAACTCTTAAGAGACAAAGAGCAACTTGACGGTGATGAGTTGGAATCACTGATGGAAGCTAGAGAACTTGGAATGGTCAAATTCACTCTCGTAGATGTCAGAGAGCATATGGAGTATCAAATGGGTCATATACAAGGAACAGATGAGCTATGGCCTACATCACAATTTTATGACTGGATAGAAAAGATTCAATCAAGAAAAGATGAGCATTTCATACTATACTGCCATACTGGAAGTCGAAGTTTCCAGGTCCAAAATATTATGAAAAGACAGGGCTTCAGCCATGTAGGTAATCTGACATACGGAATCATCTCATATCCGGGCAGTATCGTCAGAGGATAAAACAAAGACAACTTCAGGGTGGGGCTTTGACCCCACTAAAACAAGGCTTAAAAAACCGCAAAAATATATCTTTTTTAATTAATGCGAGTTTCGTTTAAGCTCTAATAACTATAAAAAGCTAAATTTTTAACTGACCTTACGCAGGTAAAATTATATTGAACTATATAGTATAGGAGGCGGAGTTTCAACCCCACATTATGTAGGAGTGAAGTCCCACTTTAGAAGTAAATTACATTAAATTATAGTTATTTAATCTCTATATCAGGCATATCATAGCAAAATTCACCCAAACCTTCTAAAAATGCATCCAATACAGCATCATTGCATGGTTTGTATTTTGGGTGGGTGGGAGAGCGGAATATATCTCTTATTTTAGATTTTCCAATCGGATAATCGGACAGATTGAATATCATCTCTATATCTATACTTTTCAGATTTAGAGCAATTTTAAGCTTTTTGATGATGAGATTGTTATCCAAAATAATCTCTTCATCATCGCCTGGAGGATTGACAGGCTCACCTCTTAATACTCTTATTAATCCGTCTAAAAATATGCCAAGCTCTTCATAAGTGGCATTGATACTCTTTTTTGAAGAGGGATTTCTTAGTATTGCATCTAATCTCTTTTCATCTATATCTATACCTTCAGCCTCATATATCTTTATGATATCAGATTTTTTTAATTTCAAAGACTCTTTAATTCTTTGGATTACGATTGAAGGTTTCACTTATTGCCTCTTTTGATAGAATCTGTTGCTTCGTCAAAATCTCTGGCTACCAGATTAACTAATGCTATACACTTTTTATCTTTGATATTATGCTTTAAAGACCAGTATTCCGGATTGGTATATGCCAAATGTGTGGTGCCGTTAAGCTCATTATATACTGTGACTCTAATTGGCATCTCCAGTGCCATGGAAGGGTTGCATTTGATAAATGTCGAAGATATTTTAGGATTACTTAGATTTAAAGTAAGAGTGGGATAGAGAAATATATCCACACCTTCTGCCATCTTCTCTTGATCTATCTGAGATACCAAGCGATAATTTTTGGACGCCAGGGCTTGAGAAAATCTCTTTGCAGTTACTGTTGTATTGTAATCACTTACAGTATCTTTGATAAATTTGCCTTTTCCACCCTCGCAACCAGCCATAGCAATCAAGGCAACAGATAATACAGCCAAGTTTGATATATATCTCTTCATATCTTTATACATTGAATCTAAAATGCATTACATCACCATCCTGGACGATATAATCTTTACCTTCAAGCCTCATTTTTCCTGCTTCTTTGGCACCGGCTTCACCACCATACTCAATGAAATCTTCATAGCTGATTACTTCGGCTCTGATAAAGCCTTTTTCAAAATCATTGTGAATTACAGCAGCAGCTTTTGGTGCGGTAGTGCCTTTTTTGATGGTCCATGAACGCACCTCTTTGACACCGGCGGTAAAATAACTCATAAGCCCAAGTTTATCAAAGCCTTTGCGGATAATTTGGTCAAGTCCGGACTCTTCTACACCAAGAGATTCAAGCATCTCCTGCTTTTCATCTTCGTCAAAACTAACCATCTCTTCTTCTATTTTGGCACATAGCTTTATTACTTCACGATTATATTTTGAGGCATACTCTTTCAAGCTCTGGACATATTCGTTATCCTCTGCCAAGCCGTCTTCATCAACATTGGCTCCATATATAATCTCTTTGTCTGTAAGAAGTCTCAAATCTCTAAGAAGTGACTTGAATGCATCACTGTCTCTGTCAGCAAATGTAGATACAGGCTCTTCATTTTCCAAATGCTTCAACAACTCCTGGGCTACTTCAAGCTGAGCTTTGGCATCTCTGTCATTACCTTTGGCTTTGCGTGAAAGGGCATTTATTCTCTTTTCCAAAGCATCCATATCGGCAAGGAGTAATTCAGTTTCAATAATTTCTATATCTCTTATTGGGTCAATTGAGCCTTCGACATGAGTAATATTTTCATCTTCAAAACATCTGACTATCTGCAGGATAACTTCTGTCTCCCTGATATTTGATAAAAACTTATTACCCAACCCTTCACCCTTGCTGGCACCTTTTACAAGACCGGCAATATCCACAAAATCAAGTGTAGAGTATTGTATCCTCTCAGGGTTTACGATTTTTGCCAACTCATCAAGCCTGCTGTCAGGCACAGGCACTACAGCTTTGTTTGGCTCTATTGTGCAAAACGGGTAATTTGCACTCTCTGCATTTTGAGCTTTTGTAAGTGCGTTAAATGTAGTTGATTTCCCGACATTTGGTAATCCTACCAATCCTATTCCAAGACCCATACATATCCTTAATAAGAGTATAAAGTAAATACTCTGTGAATTTTTTTGAAATTATATCCAATATTACTCTATCTTAAAGTAAACAGAGTTGAATAATTTGCACTATCATGCACCTTTACAATTTTTGCATAAACCGTATATATTGACATTGGAAGATTTGGCTTCAAACGATGAGTTGTTTGCTACACTGCTTACATCTTGAGTAATTTTATCGTCCATATCTGCATCTTTTACATCTCCACACTCTGTGCATATCAGATGTATATGGTCATCTTTTTTCAATTCATATTTGGATTTAAGTCCGGCAATTGGCACCTCTGTAATGACACCATTTTCTACCATAGTAATAATATTTTTATATACTGTTGCCAAAGATATTGTAGGGTGTGTCTCTTTGACTTTTTCATATACTTCATCAATACAACCATGACCCATCTTGTCCAAAACAGACAAAATAGACATCCTTTGATAAGTAGCTTTTAAGCTATGCTCTTTGAGCATATTTTCATACTTTTTCATTTTACCTCTTTTTAGTATATTAACTGAGCTTACACACATAAAACAATATTAAGTAATTTGAATATCTGGGAATGAAGTCCCCCACCAACAAAAGTAATCATATAATATTATGACTTTTAATATGCGTAATATCAGATATTAAATTATCTATACAATATTTAGAAAATACTTTACAGATAATTCCAACAAGAGGAAAAACTCCTCTTGCTATTTTAATTAAAGCTCTTCGGCATGTTTAGAAAGATATTCTGCTACACCTTCCATATCTGCTTTCATACCCTCTTCACCTTTGTGCCAACCTGCAGGACATACTTCACCATGCTCGTTTGTAAATAGCATAGCATCTACCATTCTGATCATCTCATCAATATTTCTACCAAGTGGCAAATCATTGATAACAGCGTGTCTTACAGTGCCGTCTTTGTCAATCAGGAATGAGCCTCTAAGAGCTACAGCATCATTTACCAATACATCATAATCTCTTGCAATTTGCTTGGTAAGATCTGCTACGAGAGGATATCCTACTCTTCCGATTCCACCCTCTGATACAGGAGTCTCTCTCCAAGCCCAGTGGCTGAATTGACTATCAACTGAGCATCCAATTACATTGATACCTCTATCTTGAAAATCTTTAAGTCTGTGGTCAAATGCAATCAACTCAGACGGACATACAAAAGTAAAATCTAATGGATAGAAGAAAAGTACTGCTCCTTTCTCTCCAATGTTTTCATAAAGATTGAAATTTTCATTGATACTTCCATCAGGCATTACCGCCGCTGCTGTAAAATCAGGTGCTTTTTTTGTTACGATCATTTTACTCTCCTAAGTAATAATTTTTTTTAGTAAATGAATTATATCATTTTTAAATAATACAAAAATTAAATATTCAATTTTTGTATTTATTGAAATCTATTACTCCAAAACTTTTCCAAAACTCTTCATCTTTATCAATTAAGCCTCTGTCTGAAAGCCTATTTAATACATCAACATCACAAATCGTATCACCTGGCCAAACTCTGCTATATCCATCAAGGCTGTTTTTGTTTGTAGCATCTATAGCAATAAACGGCTCTAAAATGATATCTCTTTGTGCATCTATATTATTAACCACTCTCCAAATCAGCATATATGGATTATCCAAGTCATTGTTTGCACTATCTACTATAACTAAAATTGATAAATATCTGCCAAGTGGCATCAATTTATCAACCATAGCTTTTTGAGACTCTTTTTTCTCTACTGCTATGACACAGATAGGATTTGCCGTATCTGTCATATATTGTTTTAGAGCCAAAATATTTTCATCAATTTCTCTCATTTTAGAGAGTAGATTATCATCACTCAATCTCTCTTCTACTCTATCTTCAACCACTCCGCCGGTAACATCAATTCCTAATTTTCCACCTACCAAACTGGATGGACTGGCATGGTCGAGCTGATCAACAATACCATCTGTAATCAATATATTATTACTATCTAATCTATTTAATATATGTTTGGTCAAATTTTCATAATCTGTAAGATTTGGAGCATCTTTATTTACAAATATGGCATGTTTGACAAAACTCATCTGCCCTACTCCCCAAAATGCATGCATAAACTGCCTGGCATGTCCTCTGTATCTAACTGCCATTTTGGCAAGAATCAAGTTGTGAAATACTCCGTTTTCCGGCATATTATAATCTATAAGCTCTGGTGCCATAGGCTTAAGAAGCGGTAAAAATATCCTCTCTGTAGCCCAACCCATATATTTATCTTCCAAAGGCGGTTTACCTACTACAGTAGCTGAAAAGACAGGATTTTTTTTCATTGTAATAGTCTCTACCTCCATCACAGGAAACGGCTCAGGAAGCGTATAATATCCTGTATGGTCTCCAAACGGTCCCTCTATCTCCATCTCTTTTGGGTCAACAAAGCCCTCTATTACAATATCTACATCATTTGGAATATAAATATCATTAGTTATAGATTTTACAAGCTTTGCATTTTTGCCTCTAATGAATCCATACAGAAGCATCTCAAACATACCGTGAGGCATAGGAGCCTGTCCGCACCATATATAAAGAGGGTCTCCTCCTATTGCAATACTCACTGGCATCTTTACACCGGCATCTCTGTATTGGTCAAAGAAGTGACTGGCATCTTTATGTATCTGCCAATGCATTCCAAGCCTGTTTTTGCCATACTGCTGAAGTCGATACATACCCAGATTTTGCATATTGCCATCTAGTGAGCGGGTATAAACTTGACCCATGGTGATAAATCTTCCACCGTCTTCACTCCAAGTTTTTAGAATGGGCAAAGAATCCAAATCTACTTCATTTTTGGGTATGACAATCTCTTGACACTCCCCTCTTCCAGAGAGGCGTTTTGGAAATACATTTTTCAAAGAGAGCATTTTTGGAATCATTGCCAGTTTGTCTCTCCAACTCTTTGGCGGTTTGAGTTTCATCAAAGACTCAATATTATTGCCTATCTCATCGGGAGATTTACCCAAAATCTTTTGGGTTATATCTCTGTTTGCAAACAGATTCATCAATACCGGCATATCATACTCTATACCTTTGGCTTTATATACAGGTCTTTTAAAAAGCAAAGGTTTTGAATCTCTTTTTTTGACCTCGAGATATGCAATATGAGCCATCTCCAACTCTACATCTACAGGCTCTTCTATGATTTTGAGATTGGCATTATTTTTAAGCCACTCGATAATATTTTCCATCTAATAACTGCCTTTATAAAAATTTGCTAAATTTTATCATATATTCACAATTAACGCCCAATCAATAAATCCAATCTTTTACTATACTCTTTTTCTGTAAGCGGTATCATCAATATTTGACCTCTTCTTAGTCTATCACTCTTTAGCTCATTTGTAATAATCAAATCAAGCTGAGTTACTCTATATTTTTGAGATATACTTTTTAGAGTTTCACCCTTTTTGACAATATGAGCTACTAATCTTTTATATCCTCTTTGTTTAAATATCTCTTGTAGAGTTGGAGGCTGATAAAAAGCTCTAAATCTAGCCAGTTTTTTGGTAGGTATAAATATTTGGGTAATAGATACACTACTTGGTATTACTCCACCTCTGATTTGAGGGTTTAATCTATATAATACTCCGGGATTTTCATCTATCAAATGAGCTATTTCATCTAAAGTAGTGCCACCATATATATTTACCAAAGTTTCAGTGCTAGGTAGAATCTTTTCTTTGATTATCTTCTCATTTCTGTTTTTGGATACTCTAATCTTCTCTCCCATCATCGATAGAAGCAAAATCTTTTTGATATATCTTCTTGTCTCAGATGGTATAGTGGCATTTTCATCTCTCATTAATGTCTCAAAATCATCTGTGCCGACTCTTTTGATAGCTCTTTGTAATCGCCCCTCTCCACAGTTGTAAGCCATCATAACCAGATACCATTTACCAAACATACTGTATAAAG
>WFNP01000036.1 GCA_015488535.1 Nitratifractor sp. | reverse complement strand
TATTATAGATTGTATAATGAGATTTTTATTTAGTTATTGCTCTTTTATAGCTGTTTTACATTATCTGTTTCATTCTTATACAAAAAAATATTTTCTATTGTCCAATGCCTAACTTGAAACCACCTTAATATTTTATTTTTATAAGTTGGAGTAGTTGATATTACCTGTCTCATCACCGGATACATAAACATATCCAGTTTCACTTACTATTGTGATAGTGAACTTTGGAGTATTATCTATAAATTTAAAAGTAATTTTACAATCATTGCTCATATATGTTCTGTAATCATTTTTGGCATTTTTTAAACCTACATGAGGCCTACCCAACTTATCAAAAGCAATATGCTTGACTTTTTTACATCCTCCACTAAAAGTGATACTATTTATTCCAAAGAGTCTGCCTATTGAGGTATTTGGACTTTCATCATTTGATGGCTTATGGGTATTTAGTCTATAAAAATATTTACCATTTGAATTATCTATTGCACATTCATTTTTGGATATATATCCATTTTCATTTATATCACTACAAATTGTATAATATGCATCACTGTTATTGGTATTTGCAAATCTTATACCCCATAATCTCTTTTGCCAAGATGAATCATTTGGATCAACTTTATCATCAATCAGTGCCAAATGTTGAGTATATCTAATAGATGATAGAATATTATTTATAGCTTCAATTTGTCTGTCTCTTTTGATTCTTGGAATTGACAAAGAGGCTAAGATACCAATTACTACAATGACTAAAATCAACTCTATTATAGTAAATGAACCTCTTTGTCTCATATTATTTTTGCTCTATAAATTTTTGTAATTCTTCATAAGGTAACTTCAACTTCTTGGCTACCTCAATAGATAATCCAAACTCCCATCCCAACTCATGGCCGGGTAATTCTGAATATCTTGTAGTTATTATCATTTTCTTTACATATATTTCGCATTTAGCTACAATATCAGCTTCTCTTTTTTCGATTTTTTATAACTCTGTATCTATAAATACAATATTTGATATATTTTTGCATAGGTTGATTATATCACATTTTATATCTTTTGATTATCCTATTTACAGTTGGTTGGCTAAGTTTTAAAATTTTAGCTATTTGGTGTTGGGAGTATCCCATATTATGAGCTTTTAGTATCATCTCATTTCTTTGAACTCTATTTTCAATCTCTTTAAACATCTCTTCTAAAACTTCTATATCCAACTCTTTTTTAATATTACTGACTTCTATCAATGAAGAAGCTTTTTTAATCTCTTTTAATTCACTCAAATCTACATCTTCATCTAAGATAGCTTCTATTTTAGATATATCATTGCCATAATCTTGCACTATTTTTGAATCTTTCAAACAATCTGGCATATTTTTTTGATGGATAAAATAGTAGTATGAATTGTATGGATAGTTTTGAAGATTATCTACAATATTGGCTTTTAGTGGATTTTGCTCTATATATCTCATCAGGGTATATAGATACAATTCATTTGTTACATACCATGATTTAAATCTACCTTGCCACAGATGACCGCTTCTATTATATTTTTGATTGAAATATATTGAATAATACATTCCAAGATTTTTCATAAATACTGATAGTGTAGAATTACTAATTTCAAGCAAAATATGATAATGATTACTCATTAGGCAAAAGTTATGTATCACTATATCATACTCTTTTGCAAATTCACACATCAACTTCAAAAAATGCTCATAATCGTCTCTACATAAAAATACTGCCCTTTGCTCTACTCCACGATTGAGTACATGATAAAATCCGGGGATTTCTATACGGGGTTTTCTTGGCATTGTTTACCTTTGGAGATATTTATAAAAGTGTAGCAAAGAAAAGTTTAAAAATCTATTACTATCACCTGACCCCTTTTTTTGAAATTTTGTTAGTTATTTACTTGACTAAACTAACATTTTTATAGTATAATCCCAAATGAGTGTTGTATGCATACACTTACAACTTATAATTTAACAAGGAGTTAACATGGCAACAAGTAACAATACAGCCAATACAAATGCTGTAACAAAAGAAGCAGTAGCCAAACTATATGTAGCTACATTTGACAGAGCACCGGATGCAGCAGGTTTGAAGTATTGGGTAGAAGATAGTGGTCTTACTATAAATCAGATAGCTGAGAGCTTTTTTGCACAGGATGAGACGAAAGAGAAGTATCCTGATACATTGACAGATGCTACATTTGTAGAGACAATCTATAACAATCTGTTCAACAGAGATGCAGATGCTAACGGATTGGTATATTGGACAAATGAGCTTGAGTCTGGCAATATCTCTAGAGCTGATATGATTATGGCTATAGTAAATGGTGCACAGGGTAATGACGCTAAAATCTTGGATAATAAAACAGAAGTAGGTATATATTTTGCTGATGCTGGTCTTAATGATTATGACAAAGCAGTATCTATCATGGAAAACATCACAGCTGATGAAGGTAGCGTAGAAGATGCCAAGACTCAAGTAGATACTTGGGAAGATTCAAGTGCAAGTTTTGAAATGACTGATAAAGCTGATAATATTATTGGAACTGATGGTGATGATACATTCTTGGGAAAAGTAGCTGATAGTGGTACTACATATCAGTCTATTGACACTTTAGATGGAAAAGGTGGTAATGATACTCTCAAATTAGAGCTTAATGTTACTAGTGATACAACTACTGGTGCACCAACAGTAAAAAATGTTGAGAGTGTACTTGTAAATAACAATGCTACAGATACAGATGCAAATACAACTACAACTGTAACTGTAGATTTGAAAAATTTTGATGCGTCTCTAACTGATTTGACAATCAAAGGTGCCGGTAGTGCTGATGTGGTATGGGGAACAGCAGCTGCAAAACAGGGTCAGAAGGCTATTTTAGATAATATCACACTAAGTGGTACTTATGATGATAGTGACGACGCTACATCAGATAATAATTTGACAGTTGTGTATGACGATAGTGTTGTATCAGGTAGCACAGATGCGTCTGCAATCACTTTGACCAGTGAAAAATCTCAGACATTAGTTTCATTAGATACTTCTGGTAATGGTGCAATAGAGACATATACAGTACATACAGGCAATGAAACGCAGAGTCAAACTTTGACAATAAATGATGCAAGCACTAGTAAAGTAATCGTAGATGGAGATGCCAAACTAACTTTAATAGACGCTGTAACAGACGAAAACGGTACAGCAGTCGGTAGTATCACTAAGCTTGATGCCTCAAAAGCAAATGGAGATGTAAAATTTACATTGGTAAAAGCTGCTGCCGCTACATTGACAGGTGGTGCAGGTAATGATACTTTGGATGCAAGTGCAAGTGATACTAATGCCGATACTGTAGATGGTGGTGCTGGTAATGATACTATTACTACAGGTAATGGGGCTGATACTATACATGGTGGCAATGGTGATGATGATATAACAGCATATGCAGGTGACGACGCAACTGCTGATTCAGCAGCGAATAAAGTATATGGTGATAGCGGTAATGATACTATCAAGACTGGAGCTGGTGACGATACTGTAGATGGTGGTGGCGGTAATGACACTATAGAAGCTGGAGATGGTAACAATAAGGTTACTGGTGGATTGGGTAATGATAAGATTACTACTGGAGCTGGTGCTGATACAATAGATGCCGGTGAAGGTGATGATACTATTATCGCTGGAGCTGGTAATAACATAGTTACTGGTGGAAAAGGTGCTGATGATATTACTTTAGGTGCTGGTAATGATACACTAAACTATGCAAATAGTGGTGATACAGGGATCACTACTGACACTATGGATAAAGTTACTGGTTTTGTAAGTGGTACTGACAAAATAGACTTTGATTCTCTTGCAGCTGCGAGTGGAACTGGTGTATATAATGACACAACAGGTGCTTATGATACAGCTCCTGGCAGTAGTGATAATTTTGTAGATTTAACAAGTAATGGTACCGGCAGTGCTAACTTTGCTACTTTTGATTTGGCAAAAGCGGCAGCTGATGATGTATTTGCTGATACTCATTATAATTTTGTATATGCATATGCCACAGACGGGACTAATACATATCTATTTGTAGATAGCGATCAGGATGGAAGTGCTGATGAAGCTATCAAATTGGCAGATATAACTAGTATAGATGCTGGTGATATTATTGCGTAAGTAGCAGTGGTATCGCGTGAGAGGTTTCCCTCTCACCTCTTGTAATAATAGGGGTCAGGTGATAGTAATAGCTTTTGTTTCTGCTTATATATCCTACAACTAATCTTTTTTAAAGAGTTATATTTTTATATTATAATTTTTATTACTCAATTACAATCTTGGAAACACAAAACAATATTAAGCAATAATAGTCTTGGATTTGCAATAATCTCCTTTGAGTGCTTTTAGTCCCACTCTTTTTTTAACTCCACCCCTGATGAAAATAGCTTGATTTTTATACATACCCAAGGCAAAACACACTAATCTCGTTTCAACTCTAATCACTCTAAAAAGCCAAATTTTTAATTGACCCTACACGGATAAATATATCGTAGAAGGCAAGGTTTCAACCTCGCATTTTGCAGGACTTAAGTCCTGCCTCCAAAGAAATTGCATTAAATTATAGTTTTTTGAGTAATATGTGTAGCATCAGCTTTTAACTATGGTAATTTGATGGATAATTAGAGTATTAAGTTATCTTTGTGTTAAATTATAGTGATTTTAAACTGTATGTATGCTATAAGATTTTAAAAGTCATTAGAAGTGGTGACCCCTAGGAGACTCGAACTCCTGTGGCCAGGATGAAAACCTGGAATCCTAACCGCTAGATGAAGGGGCCAAAAGTTTGTTACGCTCTTTCGTTTTGCGTGATGGGATTATAAGGAAAATAATCTTATAATATCCTTAAAAATAAGGAACCTGGGAGAAAAAATGAAAAAAATTTCTAAAATATTGTTTTTGGGCTTGTTGTTGTCTTTGATTGGAGGGTGCAGTTATTTTAATGAAGTGCGAAAAAGCACTCCTTTGTTTGTGGTATGGAAGAGTCCGGGTATGAAGTTTGCCGATCAGGGCTTTTTGGTAGAGGACAAAGACAGAACCAAGCTGGAAGTCTATGCATCTGCTCAGCCGGTAGCTGATATATCTATCACCAGGAGTATGGTCTGCTCCGGTATGATGTGTATGAGTAAAAAGGAGTTTAACAAAAAATATCTAAGCAGTGCATATCCTGATACTCTACTTGAAAACATCATACACGGCAGAAAGATATTTGACGGCAAAAATTTACAAAAAGAGAAAAATGGATTCAGCCAAAAGATAAAGAGTGACAAATATAATATAGAGTATATTGTAGAGGGAGATGAGACAGGTTTCAAAGATGACAAAAACGGTATCACAATCATTATAAAAAGGGGCAGTAAGTGAAAAAGTATGTAGGAGCGCATGTAAGTGCAAGTGGAGGTGTGCAAAATGCTCCACTAAATGCTAAAAAAATTGGTGCCAAAGCCTTTGCTCTGTTTACCAAAAACCAAAGACAGTGGGTGGCTAAGCCTTTGAGCGAAAAGAGTATAGAAGCATTTAAAAACAATCTAAAAGAGGCAGGAATAGAGCCTAAGCATATACTGCCACATGATAGCTATTTGATAAATCTTGGACATCCCGAAGAGGAGAAGCTAAAAAAATCTCAAGAAGCTTTTATTGATGAGTTGAAACGATGTGGGCAGTTGGGACTAGATAAGCTTAATTTTCATCCCGGAAGCCATTTGCTCAAAATCCCAAAGAGAGACAAAGATTATCAGAGCAAACTTGAGAGTGCAGAAAAATATTGTCTGGATAGAATAGCTGAATCTATGAATATAGCGATTGAGGCTACGGCAGACTCAAATGTCAAACTTGTAATAGAAAATACAGCAGGGCAGGGGAGTAATCTGGGATACAAATTTGAGCATTTGGCATATTTGATAGAGAGAGTAGAAGACAAAAGCAGAGTAGGGGTATGTATAGATACATGTCATACATTTACAGCCGGATATGATTTGAGAACAAAAGAGGCGTATGATGAGACTATGAAGCTGTTTGATGAGATAGTGGGGTTTGAGTATCTAAGTGGAATGCATATCAATGACTCCAAAGCCAAATTTGCCTCCAGAGTAGATAGGCATCACTCTCTTGGAGAGGGTGAAATAGGCTGGGATGCGTTTAGATTTATAATGCAGGATGAGAGGATGAATGATATACCTTTGATATTAGAGACCATAGATGAGACAATATGGGAGCAGGAGATTAAAGCACTCTATTCATTTTGCAATAAAGAGTAAGAGGTTAGTTTTGAGTATAATTATCAAATAGCATATAAAAAGGAAACTCATGAAATTTGCCGACCCAAAGAATGACTTGGCATTCAAAAAGATATTTGGTGATACTAAGCATAAACATATACTAATCTCATTTTTAAACAGTGTATTGGATTTCAAAGATGATAAAGCCATAGTTGATGTATCTTTGGC
>WFNP01000035.1 GCA_015488535.1 Nitratifractor sp. | reverse complement strand
AAATTACTTTATGGATGTATATGGAATTATATTTGAATTTATAGATTTGGATTTTGTAGAAACCATCAGACCACCTGACGATGAATTTATCAGAGGATTTATCAAATACAATAAACCAAATATAAAAAACCTGAAAAATATTCATAACAAAACAGTAAATGAAACTGATTGTTTAGATAGTTTTTACCGTAGTATCCCATTTATAGAGCAGATATATAAATCCTGTAGAGAGATGGAGTATATCCTTGATAATAGATGTCAGGATATGAGAAAATATGGCTATCCGTTGAATCTCATTACCATCATAGAGAGTAGTATAAACAACTTTGAAAAAGAGTTTAATACTAAAAATATTACAATAGATAGAAAAAATTTGAAACATATAGCCATATATTTCAAAATAGGAGCCAAAAAGTTTTATGAATATATGAAGATATTTCTGATATATCTCAGTGAAGATTGTGAAGATGGTGGAAATATTCAAATATCCACTGATGAATTGGATGATACATTGATAATTACTATGAAAAGCTCAGGATATGGTATGCCACAAGAGCAACTTGAGGCTTATTTGAAAAAACAACATATCATATCGTTTGATGAGATAAAACATATACTCAAACATTATGATATGGATATAGAGATCAAAAGTGGTATTGGAGAGGGTATTACAATATTATTATCTTTCAAGCCACTAGAAGCAGTCAAGCTCTCAGAGGATATATAAGAGTGTTTGATTTTGTATTACCTATATTTCCATCAGGCTATCTGTCTCACTCTGTAATTGTGCCTGTATGGATAGGTATAGCAGTTATCTCATTTTTCAATCTTAGATTTGGTTGGATATACAGTGGCTTGGTAGTGCCGGGATATCTTACCCCTTTGCTCTTGATTAAACCTTTGGCTGTTTTTGTGATTGTAATAGAAGCAGTTGTTACATATTTGATTGTATATACCATTTCAGAAGCAGCTGCAAAACGGGGACTTTGGACCAACTTTTTTGGCAGAGACAGATTTTTTATGCTTTTGCTTGTCAGTGTATTTGTGCGGATACTCTTTGACGGATGGCTTTTACCTCAAATTGATAACTGGTTTATTGTGCATTATCACTTCTCAATTGATTATGATGACTCACTGCACAGTTTTGGATTGATTATTGTAGCTTTAATTGCCAATCAAATCTGGAAACCTGGGGTTATTGGAGGATTGTTTCAGCTTTTTACAACTACACTTATTACATATCTAATTATGAAATATGTAATTATTGAGCATACAAACTATTCATTAAATTCAATTATCTATATGTATGAAGATATAGCCGAATCTATACTCTCTAGTCCAAAATCTTATATTATTCTCTTGGTTACTGCCTATATTGCTTCACGAATGAATCTCTTTTACGGTTGGGAGTATAATGGAATACTGGTTCCATCTCTGTTGGCTCTTGAGTGGTCTCAACCTATGAAGATATTTGTATCTTTGATTGAAGCATTTATTATTTATGGTATAGCTACTGTTGTATTAAAACTGCCTGTGCTTAAAAATGCCTCTATCGAAGGGGCAAGAAAAACTCTGCTGTTTTTCAATATAGGATTTGTATATAAAATTCTTATTTCACTTATTATTATTCATTTTTTCCCTCACTATAAAATATCAGACTATTTTGCATTTGGATATCTGCTATCTACACTAATTGCTGTAAAAATTTATGACAAGGTAAATATCCCTCTCTTTACCCGTGCTACTATGCAAACTACAATAGTAGCTATTATTATTGCTACTGCTATTGGTTATATTTTGATGCTTTTACCAAAAGCCAAACTATATCAAGAGCATATAAAAAGAGATATAAATATCTCTGCTTCATCAATCAGCGATACAAACTCATCTTTGCTTCAATTTATAGAAAATAGTAAAATAAAATATTATACAAGAAGTGATAATTTACAAGCCATAGAACCCACACTCACCCAACAGGAGGCTTGGCAGGAGATACTCTATACTCTTGATAAAAATTGGCAAAAAAGTAAAAAAGACTTGCTGAAACTATTAAATATTATACATTATAAGATGACAATAATTCAAAACAGATATATAGCATTACTTCCCAACATAGATAGTGTAAATTGGGGAATATATATAATAGATATGAAATCCACAAACTCTTTGATGCTGGAATTACCATATCCTGTCAAAGATAACAATATGATAGAAGCAACCCTTGCTCTCCATAAATTGCTAGAGAGCAAAAGAGTAGCAATATCCGGTATTGCCAAAAGCACTCCAGAACATCCCACTGTAGAGCAGTCACAAAACTATAACAGTCTATATTATATATTTCACAAACACTATTTAAACAATGCAATATTATCCATATACAACTGCAATAAAAATCAATCTGTATTAATATTTAAAGATTATCTGCCAAAAGATTTTTCACTAAGAAATTTAAAGTTTATACTCAAAGATTTAAAAGTATTATGGGGTAGAGGATTAAAACGCTCAATAGAATCAAAAAGTGCAAGTGGAGGATATGCTCAACTACATTTGACCAAAAATGACAAAACGCTGTTAATATCATCTCAATTATCCAAAAACAAGATATCTGTAATTACAGGAGATAATTCAATAGGAGTAATGATACAAAACTGGCTAAACAGCGGATTTATATCAATAGCTCCCAAAAACTCCAATCTCTATATCCCCCCTACTCTCTCCCAAATGCTCTATATGGACAGGAGTATATTGATACCGATATTAAATATACTATCTACAAAAGAGGCGAAGCAAAACAGAGAGTGGTTAAAATATCAACTGGAGCCTGTTAAAATATCTGCACAGGTTTTAAACTATAATCTTATTTGGTATCAGGAAAAAGAGACTAACAGTAGTTATCTTATACTCTATGAAGGCAAAGAAAACACAAGATACTGGGGGACATATATATTCAAAATCAATGATGCCAAACCTGTAATGATACAGATTCCACACCCTCAATATGAAGCTTATACCCTAGAGTATGGTTTGGAGCTTTATGAAGCAATTAATGCCAAAGTAATGCTTATCAGTGGAACAACACCTGTGAGCAACAGCGACAGAAGCTCTGATGTATTGCTACCCAAAAACAAAGATAATATCTTCAATCTTATAAGTCAGGTACTATTTAGAGAGAGTGGCAAAGAGAGTATGAATGCAATCAGTATCAGAGGTAAAAGCTCTCTTGAAATAGAGCAGTCTTCAAAAGCGATACTATCTTATGACAATGGACTTACCAAGAGTGTCGGCTTAAATACGACTCAACAATTTTTTACCAATTATTTGAAAAATAATATAGATTTGATGATATATGACGGCTCAAAGCTCACCGCAGGATATAGTGCTGAGAGTTTTGAAGCAGGATATTTGGAAGAGTCGTTAAATAATACATTCAATGTCTTGTGGCTTCCATTTAATATGAGATATGAGTATAAAAGAGTATCAAACAACAGCTCACTTATTGCTCAGCTTGAGAGTATGGATATAGAGTTTATTCAAAACAGCAGTCTAAGTTCATATATCAAAAAATTCAAGTCCGCCCATACATGTATCAGACAAAATATCATAGATACAATACTACACTATCTGTCTGTCAGAGATATCAATGATATTGTAAAATTGAAGAGTAACAAAAGTATAAAATTACAAATCTTGCTGACACAAAGCAACAGACCATATATAATTATCCTGAATAAAAAAGACAATACTCTATATGCCATAGCAAAACTATACTCTATAGCTCCATACAAGATAGATATTGTCAAAGATAAAAATAAAATAACTGATAAGATATTTCATTTCCCTATGAGCAGTTATGCTCTGATGGAGTTTAGTGACATATGCAAAGAGTAATAAAAATATTAATTATCACTTCTGTATTGATTACAGGAGCATATATATTCAAGATGGCTTTTCCATATTTGACACACAGAGAGATTTTATTAAAGACAGGTATAGCACAAAAAGAGAATTTTTATATTATCAAAGTTTTTACACTTGAAGATAATAAGACTCTCAGATTTGATATACCAAACTTTTCTGATTATGTTAAATTTATCTTTACACCAAATATATCTTTGAATAATCAAAATATAGAAAATATCAGCAATCTATACTCAACTGTAAAATACAGTATCTATAATGACAATAAATTATTAGAGACAAAAATTTTTACTTTTAAAAGCAACTATATCAGATATATTGACAGTAACGCAACTATAGTAAAACCAATATTATATGATGACAGTAATTTGACTCCAACTAGTTCTACATCACTGAAATTAAATTTAAATCGTTTCAAAAAAGTTACCAATATCAATTTTGAAACAGTATCAAAAGATAAAAATATTGTGGATATATCAATGCGTGGATACTTTATCGAGAGAAATTCAAAAAGCAAAGTCAAAAAAATATGGGGGCATTTGCCACTCTCAAAAAAGATTATACTCTTTAAAGACAATGTATATCCACTCTATTATATCTCTCAGGCAGAAAAAAGTATCAGACTACAGGCTCTTTGGAAGCCAAATGCACCTGTGGGAATACTCGGTAAAAGTTATCATCTTAGAAATATGCTTAAAAGAAAAAATATGCAAGGTATATCTCCGGTGGTATATGTCCAGCCGGTCATATATTCAGACAGCAATATTACAGCCACAAGATATTTAAATAGTGGAAACTATAAAATATATATCAAAGATGCCCAAAAAAGAGTCGGAGATATTGAACTCTCTTTGTATAACACTCATGATATTATATCTGATAATAACTATTCACTCTCATTTGTCAAAACTCATCCGATAGATTTAAATCTCTCACAACCTGTAATTGTAGCAATCAGCAGTAATACCCCAATATCTTATATGATTGAAGATAGCAATAAAAAACAAAATCTCTATCTACCTGCACAAACTTCATCATATTATCAAATAGACAGTAATCAAAGTATCAATTATCAACTCTTACAGACAAGCAACAGAGTAATAAAAATAGAGTGTAGAAGTAGCTCCCTAAAAAAGAGTATATTAAAAATTGCACTCAAAGACAAAAATGGCAAAATATTAAAGGTATTGGAGCAGAATCTAAGCTTTGAAGCAAGTAAATATGACTATTTGGATAATTTTCATATAGTCTCTAAACCAGTATATTATATATTGCCATTAAGTGATGATATAAGCACTATTAATTTATCTGCTTCATCTTCAATACTTGCAAAAATATACAGTAGAAATTTTGAGATACCCTACCCACTATACACTAACAAATCATACAGTGATACTTCATATACGACTCTACCCAAATGGTTTACACTAAGACCCCAACAATTTTCACTCTCTTCTATCAAAAGGATCAGAGAGTATATTTACAAACAGATAAAACCTCCTGTGATATCTACATATACACAACAAGGTCTGTATAGCTACCAGCCAATATACCCAATAGATAATATATGGCACGGATACAGCATTTTACAAAGCAGACTCAAAGATACAGCATATATACGACAAAAAAGTTGGAGCAGTATTTATGCCCAAATCAAAAATGATGATAATATTACACTCCACAGCGAAGTAAATGCATCACCTATCAGTGCCAAAGTGATAATCATTCAAAAAACAAAAAAAGACGCAAACATCTCTGTATCACTGGACAATATCAAAATTATAGATACCAAAATAAATTCCAGAGTAAATATATTTGATATAGATGATATCTCTACCATAAAAAAATATAGAGTATCCATATCTACAGAGCCAAAAGATAGTGATATAAAAGTTTTTATCAGTAATACTGCACTAAAAAACAGAACATTTATACAAAAGAGTTTTATACTGTTTGATAAGGCTCTGCACTTTGAAGTAGAAAAGTCAAGTGATATGAATGAGAGTATCAAAATAGAGTTTGCAATAAAAAAGAGCAATGAATCAGGAAGTTTGTATAAAAGCAGTATAGATATAGATGGTAATTTATATAAAACCACAAAACTCTATAACAGATTTACATTTGATAAATATTTGGCATTTTTCACAGGCTCAAAGACAAAAGCCTATATACTCAATGACAAAGCCAAAGAGTTAAACTGCTCAAAACCTGTATATATACCACTTGGAGATAATCTAAGAGAGAGTAACTACAGCCTTACTTTATATCCATATAGATATAATAAAGATATTTATATAAACATCACTCATATAGGATTGGGAGAAGAAGATATCTCAATAAGGAGAGAGTATTGATAGCCAAAATTTTATTTATCTCAGTTATTATATTCAATATAGCCCAGGGGGGTATTTTGGAGAGATTATATTTCCACAGTGCCAATAAAAACAGTTACAAAGAGATAAGCAGTGAAGAGTTTCTATCTCTTCAGAAGTGCTTTTATAATCTACTCTCTGAAAACAACAGCTCATGTCTGAAAGCGTATGGATTTGCAAAAATAGATATCAATGACTCTGTATATGCCATTGTAGATACCCAAAAAGCTGGTCATGGATTTTATTTGATTAGAAAAAACAGTAAAAGCAACTATCTATTATCTATGCCTCACAGATTTTCAGACAAAAAAACAGGTGTTATTGGTATGCGACTATTTAGAGAAAACAGTTTCAAAGCAGCTTTTTTTGCCACAGCTACAAGAAAGATTAAAGATATGGCACATAATACTATTACACCATTTAATGCTTTTCATATAGCCTATGCCAAATATTATCCAAAGAGTCATATATATCAACTACACGGCTTTTCTACCAAAAAGAGAAAAAGCAAAAATGGCAAAAAAGCCAAAATAATTCTAAGCAATACGACAAAAAGATATTCAAAAAATTTAATCACCCTATCAGAGTGTTTGAAAAAAAGTATCACAAAAGATATATTTGTATATGGTCAAGATATATTTGAACTTGGAGCAACCACCAATGCTCAAGCCCATACTCTACACTCATTGGGATTTTGGGATTTTACCCATATTGAGATGGCTTACCCTATCAGAGAAGAGTTGGCCAATCAAAAAAGTATCAGAGACAGTTTTGCCAAATGCCTCTTAGACAATTAATTGTAATTTTAATATATCTGCTTACACCTCTTTTAAATGCAGGAGTCAATCCTTTTGTAATAGAGAACAACAGATATATATACAAAAATACCATTTTATCACCCATAGCCAAAGAGCAGATACTCTCCATACAGGCAAACAACAGAGGCAGATATCAACTCTTTGCAAACAAAAGTTTAAAAATGCTTCTAAAACCAAATCAAAAACTCTATATAAAGACCCAAAAAGACAGCAAAATATATATAGATTACTCCAGTGATGCTATCTTGTCTCAACGAGTAGAGCTAAAAAAAAATAAAGATAATATATATATATTTGAAAATGCCAAAGAGAATTTTTCAGCTCTTAGCTTATACTCTTCAGAAGATAACAATATCACTCTACTTGGCACATTTGAGCCAAATCTTTTGGAAAATTACAAAGCAGATGAGTTGGCTTTAAATTTAAAAAAATACAAAGTTGTATCATTTGATAATCTAAAAACAAAACTATACTATCTGCTCCCTAAAAAAAAACCAATTACTCTACATATTGACTCCAAATCCTCCATATCCATAGCATTAAGAGCTATTTTAAAAGGCGATAAAAAAATTTTTGGAGCAAAACAGAGAATAAATATAGATATAAACGGCAAAAAGAAACATATTGAGATATCAGGCAAACCCTCTTTGGATTATATATCAAATTCAAAGCAAAGTTTGCTCACTTATGCCAATAGATACTATTTTAATCTAAACAAAGAAGAAAACATCATAACTTTATACACAAACAGAGATATTTTAATCTCAATCAATCACTATCATAAAAATACATTTTACAGCAGTAGTTCACTCAAACTGTTATGGAGACTAGATAACAGTTTAAATAGTATAAATGAGCCTCTTTGGAGAAACAGTGTAATAGAGGGTGGCTTAAAGCGAATGAAACAGATTTTATCTCAAAGTAGCAAAATAGATGATTTGACTCAAAAGACAAATCTTCAAAAGAGTGCCAAATACAGTGTATTTAAATCTATGCTCTATCCAAACAAATTACCCAAAAACAGCTATTATCTATATGCTTATCACTCAATAAATCATCTGATTTTAAATAAAAGATTGCATCAAAATATAGATATAAATCAATCAATATCTCAAATTGCAAAACTCTCATTTACTGCTTTTGTGCCTGTTTATAAAAACAACAAAAAATTGGAATATGATTTTCATCAAATTTCTGACAATCAAAGCTATATCAATCTGCTTGTATGGGCAAAAGACAATAAAGAGCATAAATTTATTATAGAGCTAAATCACCAAAAAAGAGTGCTTTTTATTTATAATCCAAAGAGTAATTTCAAAGCATTTGCACTAAACAGAGCAAATGAAGCTATCAATAGTCTGGGCAAAAGAAAGAGCGAAGAGATAGTAAATATTTTGCATGATAAAAACAGTTTTCCTATTATAAACAGAGTTGGCTCTTTTTCTCTCAGACTACCAAAAGGCACACAGAGTATCAGCGTATATAAATTGGATAACACTCCTCTTTTTATAGCACTCAAAGAGTATAAAAGTGCTGTATATAAGGATACTGCATACAATATGGCTCACAACTACGCTTATAGCTACAAAAGATTTATACATTCTCTTTTTGAACCCATACCCAGAAAGTTTGAGCCGTGGTATGAGACTACCCACGCTTTGAGAGTCTGGATACTCTCTCAACTAAATCAAACAAAATCACAATTAGACAAAGCATCTTACAGTGAAAAAAATATCAAATCATATATAAAACAGGCAAAGATATTTAATGATACTCTGCTTATCAGACAAATATCAAAATCTATTTTGGTATTTACAAAAAACAAAAATCTAAGAAGATATGCTCTAAAAATTTTGATGAAATACAGCCTGAATGATAGAGAAAAACTCACTTGGCTTAGTATATACTTTGTCAAATCAAAAACTGTCTCATCACTCAAAGCACTCTCAAAAGCTCTGTATAAATCCGGCAAAATCAAATTGGCTCTAAATCTACTGCTCTTGGCTGACAGAGGCAAAAAGACCCAAAAAGAGATAGCCAAATTAGCCCTGCTTTCAAATAATTTTGCCCTCAGAGATGAGATACTAAATCTCAAATTTACCTCTGCTGATGATATCTTGAAACTCAAAAAAAATATACTACAAAGTTATGAGTATCAATATGGTGTATGGCACAATCCTGTTTTGATCAAGAGTGATGCCGGAAGAGTCAAAATATACTCCAAAAGTATAGATAAATCTTTTGTTTACTCCAAAGCATCTGCAACAAAGAGTATAAAACTTGATTTCAACGGCTCTTATGAGCTGAATTTTGATATAAGAGTATTGAATAATCACAGCGATATGGAGTGGATAGATATCATTCATAATGGCACAAAATATCTATATCCGCTACTTGGCTTAAAGCCCTCACAGGGCTTGATAGATAAAAGCTCAAATAAAAGCATATCTATTGGCAACTCTTTGAGACTGAGCTTTGGAGCAGGAGAGCATCATATATATATCAAGAGCCATTCAGAGGAGTTGGCACTCTCTTTCAAAGCCAAAAAAATAGCCCCACTACAAGCCCAAAGCCTAAATGCACAACTCTACAATCCAAATACACTATATCCACAGGAGCCGACACTGCCTTATATATCCAAACTCTTAAAAGATTTGCAATCAAAGAGTGCTATCACAAGACTCAGAGCAAAAATGCAAGGATATATACTAAAAGATATGCCCCACTCTATCAAATACAATAGACTCCTGACTCCTCTGCTAAGATATACCAAATTTATACCCGTGATTCCCGATAGCAATCCATTGGGATATCAAAAATTTTCTACCTCTGTCTGGCAACCAGTCAGCGATATACAAAGAGCCAGAGAGCCACTACTTGGTAATCTCTCAAAATACAGTGCATTGCATTATGGATTTGGCACACTTATACTTACATTCAAAGGCAAAAGAGATATCCAAATAGATTTAAAAGAGATTACTCCCAAATTTTTCCCAAAAGAGCCTCTGAAAGTATCTGTAACAGTAGATAACAATATCAGCAAAACTATTGAATTAAACAGTCAAAACAGCTTCTTTGCTACTAAAAAATTTACATTTAGCAGTAATACACAACACTCTCTTGCCATATCTTTAATCTCGCCTCTTTCTACCCAATATCTGGCTCTGAGACTCTTTGACAATAAAAAAGCAATACCTTCAAACAAGATGCAAAGATATTTTATTACAAGTAAAAACAAGCCTGTTAGACTATCTGAGAATGCTCCGGCATTACTAAGAGTCATAGAAAAAGACAGCACTGGATTACACAGATACTATAAATACTATCCAAAATCCAAAATCCAAAATATCACTATAACACCAAAGCATGATAAGCTCTCATATATAAGAATAAGCAAAATGGTATTTGACCCCACAATGCAAATATCAGATAATACAAACTCTTATATACCTACTATTTCAAAAGTTTTACATTATGATAAATCCACCTATAATATACCGATAAAAAAAGAGCCAAAATCTATATCTGCTATTCAGGCAACACCTACAATAAGTGCTGAAGCCGGATTAAGAGAGGTTGATTTGACCTCTGAAGACAGCACACAAAATCACAGCCAATATACTACACAGTTGGCTTTAACTTATAGACAAAAGATTGATAAATACAGTTACACAAAACACAGACTATTTACAAGACTCTACAAAGATCCTATGCTTGGATTGCAAAATAGATTATATACAAGAGTAGCATATATTGACAGTGTGCTTAAATTAAAAGGTGATATCTATACCCAAAAGAGTGATGATAAAACTTTTGCCAATTTGAGTGTGGGAGCCAAATTGACTAAAAAAGAGCCTCTCAGTGCCAATTTGGAGCAAGAGTTTAGTATAGGAGCATCAGGCTATTTGCTAATGGGAGGAACACCCAAAAGTATAGGAGTGGATCCACTGGTGTGGAGTAGATACAAAGCCCAACACAGATATGCAATTACAGGAGGTTATGGATTAAAATATCGCCCATTTGATGATATGCGTTTTAGTTATAAAGCTTCTCTTAAAAGTAATGAAGAGCTTTATTCAGCAGATAATATTGCTCAAACTATAAGTTGGGAGAACCATTTACACCCGTTTGATTGGGAAATAGAGTTTAATAATAGATACTATATTAAAGATAATGATAGAGACAGAGGATATTTCAAAGATAATATATCAGCCAATATTGCTTATGAGCATTTTTTTGGATTGCAACGCTTGGAGTTGAAAGCTGCTCTAAAACATGAGATAGAAAAATCACAATCTAGTGTATCATTTGAGGGTATTTGGCACTGGAGCAAACAGAAGTATAGATACAATTTTGCACCTGATGAAGTGTTATTTAAAAATCTAAAGAATATCAAGGATAATCAGAGTGCAAAATAATCAATATAGAGTATCAAATATTTTATACTCCAATCTTACACGATTAGCTAAGTATGTAGATATAAAAGATATAAATCATCTGCAAGAAGCATTTTTTTTACACCTTGAAGAGAAAGAATTAAAATGGGATAGCACTAAGCCTCAACAGAGTATAGAGATACTATATAGCTTCATAATGGAGTATATACAAAATCAAATAAAAATAGCAAAAGAGCATAGCAAACTACTTCAAGAGTTTAGAAGAGAGTTACATACAGCAGTTGGAGAGGAGCAAAAAAGAGATATTATTTTAGAATTTTCTTATCGTCTTGACAGATCCAAAAAGCAGGTAGAAGCTGATAGAGAAGCATTTAATAGATGGTTTGATGAAGATGCAATGGCTGAAAGAATACAAGCAAGAGTTACACGACATCAAAAATTGGCAATTACAGCCATTGAGAGGCTAAGTATGTCCCACTCTTTACTACTTAATTTTCAAGGGGTTTCAAATAGTTATCTTTGGCAAAAATTTCAATTAAATGACTATTTTAGTGAGCTTTTAAAGTATAGAGAAGAGATTAGATTAACTCACGCTTCTTTGAGACTGTTTCTAAAATCAATAGAGGCTTTTAATCTAAAAGAGATTACACAAATAGTTCAAAAACATCTCATTACACTCTTATACCATATTGCACTATCTAAGCAGGAAGATGTATGGGTACAGTGTGATGCGATAGAGGCAATTTTAAACTTAAATAGCGATTATTTTATAGATATAGCTACAAAACATTTTAAAAATCTTGATAGAGATGATGCTATTTTTGTGCGTCATAAAATAATAAAATTATCTATGAGAGTAGCAAAGAGTAAAAAAGAGGTGATACCACTTCTAAAAGAGTATGCTATCAATGACCAAAGCCCATATGTGCGACAAGCACTTGCTGGTAGTCTATTGGATAGTGATTGTAAAGAGTTAGATGAGCTAAAAGAGATAATAATCTTAAATGATAGTGATAAGAGTGTCAAAGCCAAAGCTATACTGCAGATATTAAGAGATGATATTACTTCCAATCAAAAAAAGCAGATGGGATTGCTTATCTGGAGAGCCATAGAGAGTGATAGAGACAATTTTGTAATAAAAACAGCCCTATACGCAATAAAAGAGTTGGCAAGTGGTAGAGATTTTAACAGTATTGATAGAGATTTTATGAAATATAGCTATAAAAAAATTGAGAAGTTTATAGCAGATGATAATTCTGATATATCACTAAAAAGATATGCTGCAAAGGTCAGAGAGCATATTTGGCTAACATTCAATAAAGATAACTTCAATCTATATAAATTGCTTTTAAATTGGAGTAAAACAATCCCCCAATCCAAATCCAAAGCTATGCCAAAAGAGTGCCAAAATATAGAGCCTAAAATTTTGTATCGAATATTATCAATTGTAGCTCAAGAGGATTTTTCGATGCAATTAGCTTATAGATTTAAAAAAGCTCATCTATATAGAGGTGATATATTTAAAAGAAAAGCATGGAGAATACTATTTGAATTTATGCACCCCTCTCCAGATAAAAGACAAGCCCATCTACATACAATAGGTAGAGTATATAAAGCAAGATTACAATTTCCATCTACAATTATGGCTGAACAAGCCCCAACAAAGGTGCCGGGTGAGCCATATTTTATCCCCGAAGAGGAAGGATGGAGACCATATATACCGCTACTTGACCACTTTTTATCCAGCTTAGATTTAAATGTAGATGAGAAAAAGGCTTTTTTAATCTATACAAGTGATGGAGTAACCAAAATAATCCCACCAAAAGGATTAATATCCAAACTCAAAGCCAAATGGTATCTTACGCTAAATTTTGCTGAAATTGCCAGACTTAGAAATTGGAGAGAAGGAGCCACAGAAACACCAACTGCATACTTAAATGAGTTAAAAAAAGTAGGCTTTAAAACAGAGTTTAATCCATATACTCCACAAGATAAAAGCACTCTACAATTTTTCCCTGCCCTATTGCCTATATTACCACCTGAATGGCAAAATTCACTAATAGATTATTTTATGTCTGGATATGGTAACACTCTATTTGATTTGCTTCTGTTTGTAGGAGGTTTATTTGGACTCTTTTTTATACGCCATATCTGGATATCAGATAAAATCAAAAAAGCTCGTCAAAGTATCCCTCTATCTGTGGGTGGTTGGGGAACCAGAGGCAAATCCGGCACAGAGAGATTAAAAGCGGCTCTATTTAATGGACTTGGATATAGAGTATTTTCCAAAACTACCGGAAATGAAGCTATGTTTTTACACTCTGAAAATTTCCAACCTATGCTTGAGACTTATCTATACCGCCCATATGATAAAGCTACCATTTGGGAACAAGCCAATGTGGTGATGTTGGCTTCTAAATTGGAGGTGGATATATTTTTGTGGGAGTGTATGGGACTTACACCTCAATATGTGGAGATTTTACAAAAAAGATGGATGAATGACGATATATCTACCATTACAAATACTTACCCCGACCATGAAAATCTACAAGGACCAGCAGGGATTAATATCCCACAAGTTATGACCAACTTTATCCCAAAAAACTCTATATTGATATCCACCGAAGAGGTTATGGCTCCAATCCTAAAAGATTATTGTCAAAGTGTAAATACAAGATACCATCAAGAGGGATGGCTAAGAGCAGGATTAATTCCACCTGATATCTTAGAGCGATTTCCTTATGAAGAGCATCCCAATAATATCGCTTTGGTTTTGGGAATTGCAGATGAGTTGGATATTGATGAAGATGAAGCTTTAAAGATGATGGCAGATTTTATTGTGCCGGATTTAGGAGTATTAAAAGCTTATCCACCTGCTAAAATTGGAAGCAAGACTCTAATGTTTATCAATGGAATGAGTGCAAATGAGAGATTTGGAGCATTGGGAAACTGGAAGAGGATGAAGCTTGGTGAAGTGGATATTTTAAAAGAGCCTGAAGTTATGGTAACAGCAGTTATAAACAATAGAGCCGATAGAGTAGCTAGATCAAGAGTATTTGCCTCAATGGTGGTAGAAGATGTAGTAGCAGATAGATATATTCTAATTGGCTCAAATCTATCTGGATTTAAGAGTTATCTTGAAGAGTCGTGGAATCTCTATAAAAGCTCAATTTTATTAAATAAAGATGAAGATATCAAAACCCAACTTGGCAAATATATTAGACACTACCGCTTTATACAAAATGAAGAGGAGTTAAAAGCTTATACCAAAGTGATGGTTGATACTCTTGATATAAAAGATAGTATCAAAAGTGATATCTTAAATAATATAAGTGATGAAAAGAGAGTAAAAGAGTTATTAAATGGATATGATGAGGTAATTGAATTTTATGATGAGTATTCTCAGCAGTTTAATGGAGCTAATGAGCTATTTAGTCAGATAGATAAGTTAAATATAGAGCAGTTAAATGAAAAGCTTAGAGATTATATCTGGAGATTTTTCAATAAACGCATTGTAATAGTATGGAACTTTTATGCCAAAGGTAATGAGATAATTCAAGAGATATACCGCCAAACACCACCTGGAAAATTTAATAAAATTATTGGAATGCAAAATATCAAAGGCACAGGCTTAGATTTTGCCTATCAATGGGTAGCGTGGGATAGTGTATATAAATTATGCAAACAGTTAGAAGAGGAAAATTCCACCACCTTCAAACAAGCCATAGATACATTGGCAAATTATGACTTTTTTAACTTTTTGATGATTGAGTGTGTAAGCAAAGCCATAGAAAAAGCCAAACACTCCTCACTTGCCCAAAATGATTATATACAAGCTCAAATCAGACATATACAAGAGATAATAGATAAATCCAAAGAGCAAATGAGTAGCACAAATGAAGAAGATGAGGTGCAAAATGATACCCTAAAAGATATCATTATAGAAAAAATTCTCTACTTTATAGAAGGCTTTTTAGATGCCTCAGATGCTGTCAAAAGAAGAAAAACAGCTGATAGAATATATCAAGATTTAACCCAATTTCACATCAGCCACAAAAAAGCCTCTTTAGAACTCAAAAAGATAGTGATGCGTCAAAAAGGAGGCTGGTTTGTAAAGAGGTTTAAGGGGTAATACTCTACACTCCCCTATGCACCAAAACACTGTATAACTCATAAATTTCTATTATGACTACCAATATCCATGCTCCAATAGCTATTGCTGTAGCGGCAGCGGCCACATCTTTTATCATTTTGATTTTTTCATCATATTCACTCTGCATATAATCACAAATTGCTTCTATTGCGGTATTAAACATCTCAGAGGCTATCATAAAAGCAGTTGCCAAGATAATGATAGATGAGTCTATCCAACCATTATATATGATTACCGGTATGAGCAAAAGAAGAGAAAAAATCACTTTGTAAGCTACACTGAAATCAGCCATCGCATACTTCAAACCGGAGCGAATTACTCTCATCTTTATGAATATATCGTAACCTTTTTCACCAGTGCCTAGCATCTTGTTTCTCATTAAATTACTCCCATTTTGGATATCAATACCACCACAGCAGACCAAAATATAGCCAGTATCACTCCGGCAAGTATATCAGTGGGGTAATGCACTTGAAGATAAAGTCTTGATACCCCAACTGCCACAGCCAATAAAAACAGATACACTCCAAAATATATATACCAACTCCCTCCAATAGATACAGCAATCAGCCAAAGCATAGAGAATGTAATAAATACCTGTAGAGTATGGGCACTTGGGAATGATGGGTCTTTGGGGAGTTCATCGGTGGACAAAACTGCACTTGGTCTTTTTCTGGCAAAGAGATACTTAAATAGATATACACTAATTACAGCTACTACAATGCCACTATTGGCCAATATTGCTTCTTTTATATGGTGTGATTCAATCAGCACTATAGTAACTCCTATCATAATGGGAGTTATGATTTTAAGTGAGCCAAACCAGGTAATAGCCTCAAAAATAGTATCTAAGATTGGATTTTTTAGAGAGTAAAATTTAGCTAAGATTACTCTGTCAATTTTGATATCTTTGCTTCTATACACTACTAAAGATATACCTAAAAATAGAGATATGATTAGGATAAAAAAGGCTATCCATATAATTTTTTCATCACTTATCAAAGGCTCATTCAGATACATCTTCTATCTCTTTTATTTTTAATTTTACCTCTTGATAACAGGCTCCCTCACCCTCTTGTGAAATTATAGAAGGAGTTAATCTATTTACCCCTTTTGTTCCTGCATAAATTAGCAAGCAATCTCTTCTGATATCAAGTGTATTTTTTACTCTTAGTTTTACCTCTCCATACTCTGAATAGATAGTTATCTCTTCATTATCCTCAAAGCCGTAACATGGGTGTATATAAACCTCCTCTTTCCTCTCAAATTGACTATTTAGAGAGTGAGGAGATTTTGGAGTAATTAGCCAAAACTCTGTAATTTTCTCTTCTTGTTTTGATTTGAGTTTTCTAGCTTTTCTAAAGCGTTTGATATTTTCAAAATCATCATCAAAATCATCTATAAACTCATACTCGCTATCTTCATCTTCTCCAAAACCATTCTCATAAGGCAACTCTCTATATGACGGGATAATATAATGCTCATTCTCTTTTTTGCATTGATTGAGCCAATAAGATATATAACTCTCTTCACTCTCAATTGGAGGTAAATTGAGCCTTCTTAACAACTCTTGCGTAAAATCATACTCACTTATACCTACATCACTATCTATGGCTTTTGGCATTGGGGTAGCTATATGGTGTCCATAGCTAAGTCTAAGGTCATCTTTTTCCAAAAAACTTTTAGCCGGTATTATAATATTTGCTCTTTGGCTTGTCTCATTCTCATAGAGTCCAAAATATATTAAATTATCTACTTTTGATATAGACTCTTCGACTCTATTGGTATTTGGCATAGAGGCTAAAGGATTGGCACCTTGCACTATCACAGTATCAAACTTTTCAAATGGAGTATCTACAATAGATACAGTAGGAGTTTTGACTTCGAAAGGGTCATCAAACTCCAATCTTGAATTACCCAAAAATCCAACTCCGCAACCTTCTCTACCAAAAAGCCCCAAAGTAGCAGCAAGTGAATCTATCGCCCAAAGCACATAATGACCAATTGAGTATTTTTGCACTCCATTACCTACCAAAATAACCACTCTATCATTTTGCAGATATGTCATCAAATCACCCATATCATCAAGGCTTAGCCCCATATACTCTAAGATTGCCTTGATTCTAAATGTGCGGGTAAAATCATAAAAATCTTCTATATCCATACCCATCTTCTCTAACCACTCATCATTTTGAGCATCTTCCATAATATTAAATCGAGATAGCATCATTGCAAGATAAAAATCGCTTCTTGGTTTTAGTTGGATATGCAAATTGGCTCTTTTGGCTATTGGAGTTTTGACTGGGTCAATTACGACTAAGTTTTTATCCTCAATATATGGCATGATGTGCGAATTGGTAACTGTGATATTTCTACCCCACACTATTACGGTATCAGCCTTTTTTATCTGCTCAAGTGGCAAGAGTCTATTTACTCCTCTTCCAGCCTCAATTCCTGCTTGACCGGCTCCATCACACAGTGAGCCATGCGTTAAGTATCCCCCTACTCTATCTATCAATAGATTTGTAACACTTTGCATCACTCCCAAATTGCCTGAGCCTCTATATAAAAGACTCTTTTTATCTTTGAGTGTCTGTGCTACTCTATCAAGAGCCTCATCCATGGATACCTCTTTGCCATCAACCATAGGCTTAGTTAATCTATTTGCATTTGGAAAGTGCCTGTTCATCAAAGCACACAAAGCTCCATTACCCACGGGGTGAGATGGGGTAGCAATAAGCTTAGAGTTATTTTCCGGTGAGCAGGTAATTGCACAAGCATCATAACAATCCAAAGGACAAGCTGTTTTAATCATCTTTTAACTCCACTTTTACCAGTTTTGAAAAAGGCAAAGGAGGCTTAATAGTAATTTCAACTCTATATTTAGATATAAATTTCAAATCACTTACTCTCCATACCTTATCAAGTTTGGCATTTTGATTTAACTTATCATCTATATATATCTTTTTTTTCCCTATCCCGTCAAGCTCATCTCTATCTACATATATGGTTAATCTTGAGCCGTTTATATCATCAGCTCTGATTAACTCTTGTCCCATAGATACAAAATTACCCTCTTTAACTAACAAAGTATATAGATATCTATTATGCAAAGATATACTCTTTCTTGATATTGTTTTTTGAAGCAAAGCTATATTTTTATTTAATTGAGAAATCTTTTCTTTGGTTATTAATAGCTTCTCTTTGGCAGATATATATTGATTTTTGGCATTTACCATAGCTAAGTAGGCATTATCTTTTTGAGCCTGAGAGCTACTGCTTACACTGCTAAGTCTTTGAAAATAAGCCTCTTGTCTATCATAAGACTCTTTAAGCTGTGGAACTATATCTTTAATTAACTGTAAATTTTCTCTCTCAAAAGCCAATGCCTCTTTAGCATCAACTAGCTTAATTCTCTCATCACTATCATCTATCTTTATAACAATTTTATTCTTTACAAATTTACCTTCTAACTCTTTGGCACTATATACAACTTTGCCAGAAACATCAGATTTAATTATATATCTGTTGATTGGCTCGACTCTGGCATAATGAAGTTGAGCAAACAGAGGTATTGTAACTATAAGTAACAAAACATATCTCAATAGCATATATCTATCCTTTTTTACCAATCAGGTATTATGAAAAGTATTTTAGACTAAAAAAGTATATCTAAAAGTAAAAACAGCATACTCTATCAAAATAATACATAATATAATCGTTTCTGCTAACAACTTTTCGATAGAATTACAAATTAACTGTATCTGTAGAGTATTTTGAGGGAGTGAAGTGAAAAGAAGCATCAATAATAAAAGCAATCCAAGTGCAATAGTAGAGCATCTTATAGCATCTATGGATGAAATATCCAAAGCAAAAGATGACAAAACCATATACCAAATATTGGAAGAGTTGTTAATCGATATATTCAAAGTAGATGGTGCAGAGATTTTTCTATATGAGCCAAAAGAGCATATATTGAAATTTCCTGACTGGAAAGAGGGTCCAAAATATGATCTATCCCGACCATCAGGCTTGATGGGTAAAGTACTTCTGGATATGCAACCTCATCACTACAACTATGCAATCAGTGAAAAAGATTTTGATAAAAATGTAGATATGCCAAATGATGAGAGAATAAAAGCTCTGATGTATATTCCTGTCACAGGTGATGATGATACAATCACTGCAATGATTAGACTATACAGAAAAGTATCCAACAGATACTCCTTTTTGGATGAAGATATCAGCCTCGCCAAATCCATAACTCCATTTTTGAAAAAAGTCATAAGAGTCCTGAAAGGCTCAGGAGAAAAAAGAGATATTAAAAAAGAAGCCAAACATATAGAAGAGGAGATAGTAAAAAACGAATCTTCCAACACACAAGATAGTAATATTTTGTTAAATGTATCAAGTATGGTTCATGATATCAGAACTCCTGCAAATGCACTGGGCGGTTTTTTGGAACTTCTTGAAGATATCACCGAAGATAAAAGGGTATTGGAATATATAAAAAATGCCAAAGAGAGTGCTGAATTTATCAATAAACTGACTACTTCCATATTAAACAGGGTCAAATATGGAGACAAATCATTTGGAGATACCAAAAGTGAAGTCTATACCAATAAATACTTCTCTTCGGTTGCTGAATCCTTTACAGCCAATATGTCCAATAAAAATATAGATTATCATATATACATAGACCCTGCACTGCCTATGAAAATAAAAGTCAATGAATTGAAACTCAAAAGAGTATTGCTCAATTTGATAGGAAATGCATGGAAATTCACTCCACAGGGTAAGAGTGTAACTGTAGATATCAGATACACAGAGGATAAAAAAGGCTTTACTGTTTCTGTTATAGATACAGGTCTTGGGATACCAAAAGATAAACAAAAAGAGATATTTGAAGCTTTCAAACAGGTAGAGGGTGTAGAATCTGAGACAGAAGGGACAGGGCTTGGCTTGGCAATAGTGCAAAACTATGTACGCTCCATGGGTGGCGAATTGATACTCAAAAGTAAACCTGATATGGGTAGTGTATTTAGATTTACACTCCCTATTGATATTGTAGATCCTCAACGAAATGTGCCTGAGTATTGTGATTTGAATAAGAATATACATATTATTACAGGCAAGGGGAATACTCTATCAATAAGATGGCTCAAAAAATATATACAAGATTTTGGATTACCACTGTCTCATGTAAGTATAGAAGACAACTATTCAGGAAAAGCATCTCATACTATTATATTTGAAAATAAACTGAGTGATAAGATATTGAAAGAGATAGAAAATGACGGTAGCAAAATAATACTCTTTGAAGAACATTTTCTATCATTATTAAGTAAAGAGAAGTATAAAAATTATCCTATCCTTTCAAAGGGGACTTATTATGGTGAGAAACTCTTTAAAGCTACATTCCACAAACCACCTGTAAAAATCCTGGTAGCAGATGACAATAAAATAAATCTGATGCTCTTAGATGCAATACTTCAAAATGAAAGATGTGTATCAGACAGTGTAATTTCAATTGCAGAAGCAAGATCTATGATAGATAGAGCAGATTTAAGTGGCAATCCGTATGATATAGTCTTTTTGGATAAAAACTTTCCTGACGGAGACGGAGACGAGTTGGCAAAATATATCAAAAAGAATTGGAAAGACACACAGGTAATATCCATAAGCGGAGATCCGGATATAATAGAAAATCTAAGTAGTGATTATGATAATTATATCCCTAAACCATTTAAAAAAGCTACAATTCAACAGATTGTAAGAGATAAACAAAAAGATTAAAACAAGATTGGAGGAAAGAGTATAAAATGTTTGATAAATTAACAGACAGTTTCCAGAATGCAGTAAATAAAATAAGATTTCAAGATGATGAAAAGGCACTCAAAAAAGCACTTGCTGAGCTGAAAAAGTCTCTTTTAAAATCAGATGTCCATCACAAAGTAGTAAAAGAGTTGATATCTTCTGTAGAGAGAGATACAAAAAAACAGGGCATAGGTAAAGACAACTTTCTAAAAGCTCTTCATGATGAACTTGTCAAAATATTGACAGCCAAAGGCAATCAAGGGTTTGTATTTGCTTCAAAACCGCCTACAGTCGTATTGATGACAGGACTTCAAGGCTCAGGTAAAACCACTACTACCGGAAAACTGGCGTATATGCTCAAAGAGATGAAAAAGAAAAAAGTTCTTGTGGTAGCAGCAGATTTACAAAGACTTGCAGCAGTAGAACAGCTTAGACAAATCACAGAGCAAATCGGTGTGGATTTGGTAGCCGATGAGAATGCAAAACCCGAAGAGATAGTAAAAGAGGCTCTAAAAAAAGCAGAAAAAGAACTCTATGATGTAGTATTGATAGATACAGCAGGACGCTTGGCAATCGATGAAGAGTTGATGCAAGAGCTAAAAAGAGTCAAAGATATAGCAAATCCTGATGAGATATTTTATGTAGCTGATGCCATGACCGGAATGGATGCAGTAAGAACTGCCAATACATTCAAAGAAAAAATCGGAATTACCGGAGTAATCCTCTCCAAATTTGATGCAGACAGCAAAGGCGGGGTATCACTTGGAATTGCACATCAGGTAGGTGTGCCATTGAGATTTATCGGTAGCGGTGAAAAGATGCCGGATTTGGATCCGTTTATTCCAGATAGAATAGTAAGCAGATTGATGGGTGCCGGAGATATAGAAGGGTTGGCAGAGAAGACTTCAGCAGTCATTGATGAAAAAACTGCCAAAAAGATGAGTCGTAAAATCAAAAAGGGACAATTCAACTTCAATGATTTTCTTGAGCAGATGGAGCAGATGAAAAAACTTGGCTCAATGAAATCAATTATGAGTATGATTCCTGGTATGAGCGGTATAGCCAAACAGCTTGATAATGTAGATTTGGAAAACTCTGAAGAGGTCAAACAGATAAAAGCCATGATTAGCTCCATGACTCCAAAAGAGAGAGAAAATCCGGATTTAATGAACAACAGTCGAAGACGCAGAATAGCTCAGGGTGCAGGATTGAGTCAGGTGCAGGTAAACAGAATACTCAAACAGTTTAAAAATGCAGCAAAGATGGCAAAAAGATTATCCGGAAAAGGCGGAATGAAACAGATGCAAGAGATTATGAAGCAGATGCAAAACGGAGGCGGAATACCTGGAATGAGGTAGGAAATGGTATATTAGTATATTGGTGTATTGGTATATTGGTGTATTTGAAATTTGTTAAACTTATAATGATATAATATATTCTATTTATATTCTTACAATAACCAATAACCAATAACCAATAACCAATAACCAATAACCAATAACCAATAACC
>WFNP01000034.1 GCA_015488535.1 Nitratifractor sp. | reverse complement strand
TTAAGACTCTTTGATAGTGGAGTATTTAAAAACTACTGGTGGGAGAGTGGTCAGGCTTATTCACTGATTGAGATGTTAAAAAGAGGCTCTTATTATATCCCTGAGCTTGAAAATCTAATAGTAAGTGATGATATACTCAACAGTTTTGATATAGAGGATTTGAAACTTGAAGTTCTGCTCTATCAAGCCGGATACTTAACTATTGATAAGCAAGAGTATTATGAAGAGTATGAGTTATATAACTATAGATTGAGAGTTCCTAATAAAGAGGTGCAAATCTCACTAAATAATCTAATAATAGAGTATCTAACAAAAAAATATATAAATCCGATACAAAAACTTACAATCCTTGAGATATTAAGATATGGCAAGTTAGATGAGTTTAAAAATAATCTTTCTTCACTATTTGCTTCAATCCCATATAACAATTATGTCAAAAATGAAATAGGTGATTTTGAAGGATACTATGCAAGTGTAGTATATGCCTATTTAGCATCTTTGGGAGTTAGAATAATAGCAGAAGATGTTACAAACAGAGGCAGAGTTGATATGACTTTGGTTATATTTGATAAGATTTATATCATTGAGTTTAAAGTCGGAAGTGATAATGCCTTAGCTCAAATCAAAGAAAAAAATTATCATCAAAAGTATCTAAGTGAAGGCAAAGAGATATATTTAGTTGGGATTGAGTTTGATAGAGAGGCTAAAAATATAAGCGGATTTGAGTGGGAGAAATTATGATATTTTGCAAGGATAAAAATGCACAACTTTGATGCTGAAATAACACTTATTACAATTCTTACTTTGGTAGTAGCATCAAGTGCTATCTCAAGAGTGAGTAAAATACCCTCTGTTTTTTTACTACTCACAGGCTCATATCTGATTACACATCTGTTTCCTTCTGCTGTTCCTTTGGAGATGGGGAGTGCGTTTGATACATTGATTATATTTTGTATCCCACTTATTTTTATGGGTGATGCTTTGCATCTGAGTTTTAGAGATATCAAATATTATGGTATGGATATATTTTATCTTGCTGTTGTATCTGTAGCTTTTTCGATAGCTGTAGGCAGTAGTTTATACTACTTTGACCTGTTTGAGGGATTGACGCTTGGTGGATATGTGGCACTATTTGCAGTAAATATGGCTACTGATGCAGTGAGTGTGCAATCAATTTTGTCTCAATTTAAACATATTGAGCATAAAATCAAAGTTTTGATAGAGGGTGAATCTTTGGGAAATGACGCTACAGCAGTTATTGCATTCTTTTTTATAGGTATTCCATGGATGCTATCTGGAAATATAGATGCTACTGATGCAGTGATTTCATCTTTAAAAGTATTTGTCTTCAGTATACTGCTTGGTTTGTCTGTGGGAGTGGTTTTTTATGTTGTGATGAAGTTTTTGGAGCAGAAAAGAAATGAGTTTTTTACCTTTGTCATAGAGGCTTATTTAGCATATATTGTGGCTGAGCATCTGCATATCAGCGGTATATTGACTCTAATTGTGGCAATAATATTTACAAAAGTATTGATAGATAGAGATTTGGATAAAAATATTGAAAATCTTTCACAAAAAGGTTACAGTCAAAGGCTTGGTAGATTACTGATGCTCAAGACTCAGGCTACCACAAAAGAGAGAATGCAATATATCAATGAAATGGCAAAAGAGTTTGGATATATTGCTGCTGTTGTCATATTCTTTTTATTGGCTGAAATTACAAATTTTTCACTCTTGCTTAAATACTGGAAAGAGATACTCCTAATGTTTGTAGTTACTACTTTAATCAGAGCTTTGGCTATGGCAAAATTTGCATTTATAGGTAACAGAACCAAGAGTATCAAGCCGGTAGGATTGGAGGGATGGTTTATTTTGACTTTTAGCGGAATGAAGGGAGCTTTATCCATAATTCTTGTGCATATGTTGCCTCACAATGTGCCATACAAAGAGATGTTTGAAGCAGTTACAATAGGCAGTGTAATACTGTCTATATTTATATATGGGACAGTATTGTGGATATATTTTATGTTTTTTCAGGGAAAAAAATAGTATAGTCAAGTGATTGCTATTTCTATATATTGATTTCCAAGTAACTTTTATCGAAGATGAGATATTATTAGAGACTATCTATCAGAATAGATATGATTATGATAAAAATTATAAATAAAGAAGTGGAGGATTATATATATGAGATTGTTTAATATACTAATGACGGGATTAATAATATTTTTATTAACCGGCTGTATGGATACACAAAAGAGTGAAAAGCCGATAGGTTATGACAAAACTGCCCAGGAGTGGTATGACACAATTCAAAAAAGTGTAGCTACAGGTGCTTTGGAGACTGCGGACAAAGAGTTTATATCATTTAGAAGTGAGCATATAAATTCAAATCTTTTACCAGCTACTATGTTGATTTTGGCATTTGCCCATATGAAAGAGGAGGAGTATTTACTGGCAAATTTCTATCTCGATGAGTATCTTAGAAGATATCCAGGCGGAGCAAACGGAAGCTATGCCAGATTTTTGAAACTCAAAGCAGAGTTTTTATCTATCAGAGACATAGACAAGGAGCAGAAACAGGTTATAAAAGCTCTAAGAGATGCCAAAAATTTCTATGCTTCAAACACAAACAGTGTATATGCCCCATTGGTGCAGACTATCATTGCCAGACTTGAAATGTCTCAATTTTTGATGAATGAAGAGGTTGCTGATTTGTATAATAGAATAGATAAGCCAAAAGCAGCCAAAATATACAGAGACAAGAATAAAATATATCCGTTTAAAAGAGAGAATATAAGTTCCCCATCTGGTTTTCTCTCCAATTTGAGTCTTGATAGTTTCAGTTTCGGCTTCTAAATCTCCAAAGAGAGCTTTTATAGCTCTTTCTATACTTGACAAAGTAAACACTTTGTAGTATATTCTTAAATTAAATTTAAATAAATTATAAAAAAGGTGTATAGATTATGCAATTGAGTGATTATGACAAGTTTCCTACCGTTTTACCTGTAATAATAGAAGATGAACTGTTTTTTTATCCATTTATGATAAGTCCAATATTTTTGACATCTCAGACTGATATAGATGCCGCTACCAAAGCAATGGAAGACAACTCTTTACTGTTTGTAGCTACGAGCAAAAAGGGTGAAGAGGGTGAACGAAATCTTGATGCTGTCTATCCTGTGGGTGTAATAGGCAGTATTATGCGAAGAGTGCAGATGCCAGATGGCAGGATCAAGATACTCTTTCAGGGGATGGCAAGAGGAAGATTGATAGAAAAATCCGGTGAAAAGCCTCTGACAGCAAAGATTGATATTGTTGAAAATGACAGTTATGAGCAGTTAAAAATAGATGCTTTGCTTGATCTGTTGAGAGAAAAAATTAAAGAGTTGTCTCACTTGAGCAATACAATTCCACCTGATTTGGTCAAAACAATAGAAGAGAATGAAGAGCCTCACAGAATAGCTGATTTGGTATCCTCAATGCTGAGTATGGATAAAGAAAAAGCTTATGAGCTATTTAGCGAAAATAATATAGAAAAGAGGCTATTTGGACTGATAGATATGATAATCTCTCAAATAGAGGCACTAAAGGTGCAAAGAGAGATAAGCAGTAAAGTTCACAATAAAATAGAGCAGACAAACAAAGAGTATTTTTTAAAAGAGCAACTCAAAGAGATACAAAAAGAGTTAGGAGTTGATACTCAAAGAGAAGAAGAGATAGCATCTTTTAGAGAAAAACTTGCAAAAATCAAACCTCACTTGAGTGAAGATGCCTACAAAGAGATAAACAAACAGCTAAACAGATTGGCTCGTATTCATCCAGACAGTGGCGATGCTACAATCTTACAGGGGTATCTTGAGTGGGTATTTGATATACCATTTGGTAAATACTCTAAAGATACATTAGATGTCAAGAGGGTATCTGAAGAGCTAGATAGAGACCACTATTCACTAGAAAAACCAAAAGAGAGAATAGTGGAGTATTTCTCTGTCAAAGAGTTGGCTCAGCTTAGAGGCAAAAAAGATAATGACAATAAAGGTGTAATATTATGTTTTGCAGGACCTCCGGGGGTAGGTAAGACATCTTTAGCCAACTCTATATCCAAAGCATTGGATAGACCACTTGTTCGTATAGCTTTGGGTGGATTGGAAGATGTAAATGAGCTAAGAGGACACAGACGCACATATGTAGGAGCAATGCCGGGCAGGATAGTTCAAGGATTGATTGAAGCTAAAAGTATGGATCCTGTAATTGTGCTAGATGAGATTGATAAAGTTGGCAGAAGCCACAGAGGAGACCCAACAGCAGCACTACTTGAGATACTTGATCCTGAGCAAAATACCAATTATAGAGATTACTATCTCAATTTTCATATAGATTTGAGCAAAGCGGTATTTATAGCTACTGCCAATGATATAGGCAGAATACCATCAGCTCTTAGAGATAGGTTAGAGATAATTATTGTAAACAGTTATACCCCTGATGAGAAGTTTCAGATAGCAAAAAGATATCTAATCCCTCAAGAGCTAAAAAAACATGCTTTAAGAAATGATGAATTTAGTATCTCAAAAAAGGCTTTAAAGCTATTGATAGATGAATATACTAGAGAGCCTGGTGTTAGGAATCTAAGAAGAAAAATAGCTACACTAATGAGAAAAGCAGCTAGAGAGATACTTCAAAATCACGATTTGGAGCATTTTAGAGTAACAGTAAAAAATCTGCCTAAATATGCCGGAAAAAAGGTATTTGAGTTTACCGCAGTAGATGAAGAGCCTCAAGTTGGAGTAGTAAATGGACTTGCATGGACAGCAGTCGGTGGAGATGTGCTTACAATTGAGGCTATCAAAATCAAAGGCAAAGGTATGATGCAACTTACCGGAAGCTTAGGTGATGTGATGAAAGAGTCAGCTAGAATTGCTCACAGTGTAGTAAAGATTTTGATAGATGAGGGCAAAGTAGAGATACCTCGCAAAAGTATCCCAAGAAGTGCCAAAGAGATAGAAGAAGATATCTTGCCTTCAGCCAGTGAAGTATATAAAAGATTTGATTTACATATCCATGTGCCAGAGGGTGCTACACCAAAAGATGGACCAAGTGCGGGTATTACAATGGCTACGGCAATAGCCTCTATTTACAGTGGAAAAAGAGTAAATAACAAAGTAGCAATGACAGGAGAGCTTACTCTTACAGGCAAAGTGTTGCCAATTGGAGGACTCAAAGAGAAACTCATTGCTGCTTATAAAGCTGGAGTCAAAAAGGCATTGATTCCGGTTAAAAATTATGAGAGAGATTTAGATGATATGCCCCAAGAGGTATTGGAGCATATCAAAATAGTACCGGTTTCACATATCCAGGAGGTGCTAAAAGAGGCTTTACTAGATACTGGCAACTAGATTCTAGCAACTAGCAACTAGTGTCTAGAAGCTACTATCTAGTGTCTAGTCTCTAGTATTTAGTGGTCGTGTGTAGCGACATACTCAGGGGAGCAAAATATCCCGCAGTGGCATTTACCATCTTGGGGTATCTCTTTTTCGATAGCAGGTTTACATGGGCATAGACGATTGTCTGCACTTACATGTTTGCCGTTTTCATCCTCTATTACCATATAGCATGGACACCATCTCTTGCCATAAAGCATCTTGTGCCTTGCCAATCCCATCAATACACCCTCTGTTACATCATGATTGGGATTTAGTACCCATCCAAATCTCTCACATACTTTATCAGCAAATTTTTTTGTCTTTTCAAATTCAGCTTTAAATTCATCACTACTCATATCTATCATCTGCATTTTTCTCTCCTTTTGTATATATACAAAATATATCTGATTAAGTGAAATTATTTGTATTGGTTGATTTGTAAATTTTATGGAGATGTAAGGATGTGTATTTTTGATACATAAAATTATATTGTCTATTTATAGAACAAAATATGATTAAAATATATGCACTTATTAGTATATTTGTTGATTTGATATATGTTTTAATTGATTTCAATCAATTGAATAATTTTGTGTTTTAACTATTATCAAAATATCTTTATCTATTAGGAGGAAATATGTTTCAAACATCGCTGGAACTTTTAAGGTTCCACTGGATGGCATATTCAATATATGCTCTTTTGATTATTTCGGTCATTGCGTGGTTTGGCTACAATCTCACACGAAAAGAGAGGGTTAAATCGATTGTTAGAATACCATTTTATGGTTATATAGCCTTTTTGGTAGCCGGTGGTGTAGGTCATCATATCTTTACATATAATGCAATTCCATGGGTAGAGCAAGATATCAAAAGAGAAGATATCAAGCCAGATAAGGTTTTTAATATCAGTATAGAAAATCATAAGTGGAAATTACCCAAAGAGCAGATGAGAGCTAAAATGGGGGAGCAGATAGCTTTTAATGTAAGTAGTAAAGATTTAACTTATGGTTTTGGACTATTTAGAAAAGATGGAACAATGGTTATGCAGATGCAGGTATTACCAAAATATAAAAATAATATTCTTTGGACATTTAATGAGTGTGGTAGTTTCGATTTGACATCTACTGAATACTCTGGACCTGCTGAATATGATGAAGAGGGAAGAGATAAAATGTTTATAAAGGATGCTTTGGTTATTGAGTGTAATAAAAAAGTAGCTATGAATAGTAAAGGGGTGAAATGATGGAGAAGAAGGGCTTTTTAGATCAACTCATAAATGGCACAAATTTTGATGCCAATAGTTTGAGTGCTTTACAAAAGGTAACTCTTAGAGCTGTTGTTATGAGCTTTTTGTTTTTTGGGCTTGTAGCGATTGAAGGTATGATTATGAGAATTGTGCAGACTGGTCCAACCAATAGCTTTTTGCCTAAAATGTTTGGTGTGCCAGAGCATTATTTCTCTATTATGACTGTGCATCCAATTGTTGGAATTTTTGGCTCTACATACCAATTGGTATTTGCAGCATTTATGTTTTTGGTGCCATATCTTACAAAAAAGCCTCTATATAGTATTAAGTTGGCAAATTTTGTATGGCTATGTATCACAATAGGCACAGCTCTTGCATGGTTAGCTGGATTTATTTGGCATTATGCTCCACTATATACACTATATTGGCCACTTCCTGCTGATATGGAGCAGTTTAGTCTAATTGGTGGCTTTGTATTTGTAGTGGGAGTTGCTCTGATTATGATTGGAACTATTGGATTTATCTATAATATATATGCCACAATCTTTGCAAGAGTTGGGGTGCATAAAGATAAGACTATGAAAGAGATGCTAATATCTGGCTTTGGAATTGATGGAATGCTAAATCTTATCAATAAACTAAGAGGCAAAGAGCCATACTCTAAAGAACCAGCTCTATCTTTGCCTGTTGTTGCCATATTTAGAGGGACAGTAGATACATTCTTAGATGCTATTGTCATTCTTGGTGCCGGTATTTTGGTGCTTGTATATTTGATAGCTTATGCTGGAGGTTTTAGTTGGGATGTCCATGCGGTGGATTCTTTGTTATATAAAAACTTCTTCTGGTGGGGACTTGATTTGGTAGCTGATGGATTGGTTCTTATTTATGTAGCTGGTAGTTGGTATCTACTTGCTACATTAATAACTGGTCAAAAGCTATTTATGGAGAATGTGGCAAGAGCAGCTTTGCTATTGGAGTTATTTGTATCTTGGATGGTATGGTCTCACCACCTCTTAGCTGACCAACCTCAACCTGAGATGATGAAGTTAATCTCTGGAGAGATGGTTACAGCATTTGAGTTACTTACACAAGGATTGGCTCTATTTATTACACTTGTTACACTATGGAAAGCCAGACCACTTAAAATTACTCCAGAACTTGCATATCTGCTTGGTGGATTGGTAGGATTTGGGTTGGCAGTTCCTGCTGGAATTATTCAAGCTGATATGGGAATGAATAGAGTATTGCACAATACACAATGGATAAGTTTTGCTCACTTCCATATAGCTTTGATTGTAGGGCTTTATATGACTCTGTATAGTGCATTATATGTATTGTGGCCACTTGTTACAAATAATACCAAAATGTTTAGCAAAAAACTTACTTGGACACACTTTTGGTTATATCTAATAGGTGGAGTTGGTATGGGTGCATTTGCCGGTATGGCTGGACTTGATGGAATGTTAAGAAGACATCTTTATGTAAATGGTGAATTTAGCACTTGGATGATACTTGCTGCAATATTTGGCTCTATGGTATTGATAGCATGGTTTATATTCCTTTATAATATTGTTATGAGTGTAGGAATTAAAGGGCTTATTGGTATCTTTAAACCGGCTAATAACAGTGTAGCAAGTTATGGAATAGATGGTGAAATTGCTATAAAAGAGGCTTGATTTGATACATTTAGATAGAGTAGCCAATGAGATAAAGCATATCGGATTTTATGATATGCTTTATCAAGATATCAAAGATAGATTAGACAATCCAAATCCAACTGAAGAGGAGATAAAAGATATACTCCAAAAAGAGCCAAAGTTTTTGCAAGATTATAAACAGCTCAATATTGAGTATAACATTAGCAATATACACATCAAAGATATACCATTAGATAACTTGGATAAAGAGTGTATAGATGAAGCTAAAAGACTCAATGAAAAGTTGGCAAAGCTTAGAGAGTTAGAACCTTTTACTCTGGAGTTTGAAAAGAGTTCATTTTTGGTAATTTTGTTTTCAGTTGAGTTTTTTGTGCTTTTTTCTGTGCAGTATTTTATAGTGCTTTTGAGTTTGAAAGAGTATCAATGGTATATCTATGGATTTTTTCTTCTATCTATTGTGATATCCTGGTGGGTAGCAAAGAGACAAAAAAAGAAATTTACAGAGGGTAATATAGCGTTTGAAAAACTCCTTAAAGAGATAAAAGAGGAGTTAAAATCTCTTGAAGATAGAGGCTGTATTGAGTATGAGAGCCTTATTATTAAAGAGAGTGATGAACATGTTAAAAAGTAGGAGAGAGAGTATGAAGCACAAAAGTATATTAATAGCATTATTTGAGGATAAAAAAGATATTGAAGAGGCTGTAAAAAAGCTAATATCCGGTGGTATAGAAAAAAAAGATATCTCTGTAATTATCAAAGGTCATGAAGATAGTATAGAGGCTATTGAGGTAGAAAAAGAAGATAGCGATATCTTAAATTGGACAACACAGGGAGCTATATGGGGCGGTTTAATTGGTGCATTGCTTGGAGGAGCATTTTTTATAATTCCCGGATTTGGTCCAATTATTGGAGCAGGACCTATTAGTGCAGGAATTGCTGGAATGTTGGGTGGAGCTATGAGTGGTGGAGCTATACTAGGATTAGCTGATGCTTTGATAGAGTGGGGTATGGCAGAAGCAGAAGCCAAGAAATTAGAAAAGCTTGTAAAAGAGAATAAACTTTTGCTTATGGTGCATGGAGATAGTCAAGAGGTAGATAAGGCTAATGAGATACTTCAAGAGTTTGATAAGGGTAAAATACAGTTATATAAATAAATAGATTAATAGAAAGCAGGGTTTAACCCTGCAAAATACAAAATTATACTCCTGCCTTCAAAGTAAATATCAATATTCAATTAGTGTATAATACTGCTATTTAACAGGAGGATATTTTATGATATACAAATTTTCAAAATATATGGTAGCAGTATCTATGGCTGTAAGTGTGGCAAATGCAGGTTTTATGGATAGTGTAGTCAATCAGGCGACAAGTATGGTATCTCACTCTACATCTTCATCTGCTTCAAATACTCTTACAGATACTTTGAGCAAATCTTTGGGGATTAATTCTACTCAGGCATTGGGTGGGACAGCGGCATTGATGAGCTTGGCAGCTTCTGCTATGCCAAAGAATGAATATACAAGTCTGCTTAAAAGTGTGCCGGGCTTATCTTCGGTGATGGGTAACAGCACTGTAACTTCTGTTCTGTCTCATTTTGGTGGTAAAAGTGTAGATGATACATTCAAAGCTCTTGGTATGGACAAAGAGACTGTTTATAAATTTGCTCCTACACTGCTGAGTTATATATCCAAGTATGCTACTGCTGAGAATTTATCAGCACTTAAAAAAGCCTGGAGTAGTTATTTGAAATAATTAATTGATTAGAACTTTAGCCCCACAAAAGAGTGGGACTGGAGTCTTACCTTGAATAGTGCTTGATTATCCAAAAATAGGATATCAAGATGTATAGAAAACTATTTTAATCTCATACTATAGTAGATAGAGTATGCTTCAAAAATATCAATAATACAATTAGCAGACTTATTCCTGCCGGTTTGCCATACATTTTGTTGGCTGTAATAAATACCAGCATAATTGTAGCTACTATCATTGTAGCTATATCAAAAGAGTATTTTGACATATCGATATCTATAGGTTTGACCAGAGCAGCAGAGCCTAAAACGATAGTGATATTTGCCATATTGGAGCCTATTATATTGCCTATTGCCATATCGGCTTTACCTTTGATAGAGGCGACTATTGATACTATTAGCTCAGGTAAAGAGGTGCCAAGTGATACCATAATGATACCTATTACCCATTCACTTACTCCTAAGCTTCTGGCAATATTAGATGCACTCTCTATCGTAAAATCAGCTCCTACAATGACAAGAATAAAACCAACTGTCAAAACAGCACAGACTCTCATCCATGAAAATGGAGACTTTTCCAACTCTTTTATCTCATCTTCTTCCAACTCCAATACTTCTGAACCGTTGTTTTTCAAAAACAGCACATAAGCACTCATTAGAGCTATCAACAAAACAGCGTCAAATCTGTCAAACTCTTTATCCATACCCATAAGCAGGAAAATAAAGAGAGGAAACAAAGCCCAAGAGCTGTCTTTGTAGAAAAAATCTCTAAGAGGCTCTATCTTTTTTGCCATCAAGAATACTGAAGCCAATACAAGTGTGATATTTAGTATATTGCTACCTATCACATTGGCTACTGCGATATCTGCCTTGCCGTTGTAGTTTGCCGCAATAGATGCTGCCATCTCCGGCAGACTGGTGCCTACGGCTATGAGTGTAGCACCTATGACATATTCGGATATGCCAAATTTCAATGCTATTTTTTCACTCTGGGCTATCAATAAATCTGCTCCATATATAAGAGCAGCTAATGATATGATAAATATAGGATAATCCATACTCTTACTCCTTTTGTGTTCTTATTATCAGACTTTGAGGCAAATTAAAATATTCTATCCACTCTCTTTCGGCTTCTCTCATCTGACCATTGTCTGTCTCATGGTCCATTCCCAAAAGGTGAAGTGTGCCGTGAATTGCCAAAAGAGCTATCTCATCATCTAAATTATGCCCCAATTCATCGGCTTTTTCCCGGGCTTTGTCTATGGATATCACCAAAGAACCTAGAGGCATATTGTCAAAATCTGCTTCAAGAGGGAAACTCAAAACATCAGTGGCTCTATTGATACCTCTATGCTCTTTGTTTAAAACAGTAATATATTCATCATTACATATGAGTATATCTATATCTCTTTTGCTTATAGATTCGACTATCTGTGCCAATTTATCTGTGTCTATTTTGGTATCTGTAATATTTTGTATATCAATCATAGTGCGGAGTTTACCCAAAATAGGGTAAAATCGGAGTAAAAAAGATGGAGTAATTTTTTATGAATAAAAAAGCCGTAGCAATCATATCAGGTGGAATGGATAGTGCTGTAAGTGCAGCCAAAGCAGCAAAGAGTGGATATGAGGTGATAGGAGTGCATTTTAATTATGGACAAAGAACTCAAAAAAAAGAGTTGGAGTGTTTTGAAAATATTTGCAAAGATTTGAATATTGATAAAAAATATATAATAGATTTGCCCTTTTTTGCAGATATTGGTGCTTCGGCATTGACAGATAATTCTATAGATGTGCCAACCCAAGGTATAGAGCCTGGAGTTCCTGTAACTTATGTGCCTTTTAGAAATGGCATTTTTTTATCCATAGCTACCGCCATAGCCGAAAAAGAGGGGGCTGAAGCCATATATATAGGTGTGGTAGAAGAAGACAGCAGTGGATACCCAGATTGCACAGAGCAGTTTATGAAGAGTATGGAGCTATCTATAAATCTAGGAACCAAAGATGATACTCTCATAGTCATAGAGCGACCTCTTGTCAATCTAAGTAAAGCTGATATTGTAAAAGAGGCTCTCAAGCTGGGGGTAAATCTTGCTCATACATGGAGTTGTTATAAAAATGAAGATAAAGCATGTGGTGTATGTGATAGTTGCAGACTTAGACTCTCAGGCTTTGAGAGAGCCGGAGTAAGCGACCCTGTAGCCTATGAGATAGATTGATATACATACTCTTTTATAGTTTGGCTATACAAAAAAAGGTATGAGCATAGGGACTCTTTTTTTATACTCTTCATACTCTTTGCCAAACTCTTTGATTAAATCTCTCTCTTCAAAGTAGAGTCCGATTAGAATATATATAGTAAATGTTATAGCAAAGAGCAGATGCCCCAAACTCATCTGCGGTGTAGCCCATATTCCTAAAATGGTTCCTGCCTGTATAGGATGTCTGACAAATTGATAAAAGCCTTTGATTTGAAAGTGGCTATCAGGCTCTTTTAATCCTCTAAACTCTTTATATGCCTGATGCAGACCAAAAAGGGCAAAGTGGTCTATCAAAAAGGTAGATACTACCGCTACTATCCAGCCAACAAAGTATAGTATAGTAAAAAACCAATATCCAAAACCTTCTTGAAAATGCCAAATATAGATATTTATCGGTTGCCAAAGTATTATTATCATTGCCAAAAATAGTGAAGATAAGAGTGTATAAGTGACTCTCACATTAGCCTCTGTAAAAAATCTTTTTATCCACTTTTTGAAAGAGGCTCTTACCATAAGAGAGTGTTGCAGTCCAAAGAGCAGTATAAGAGCAGTATCTGTTATGATTGAGATATAGATATTTTTACTGTTACCACTGTCAATAGTAGTAGGCATAAAGCTCCACGGATAGAGCCAAGCTACCATATACAGCAGTGTAAAAAGTCCTATGATATATCCAGCCAATCCATATAACAGTGTGAAATACTTGAGCATAATCAAGAAATCCTTTTATATTATGAGTAAAATAGTTATTAGTTAATAAATTATAACAGGTATTGATTAAATAATAGACAGTATAATATCCAAAATACAGATAGTATGTTGCTTTAGATATAATAGGGGGGGTGGAGTATGAGCAAAAATATTTTGGTAGTAGATGATGTAGAGTTTAACAGGGAGTTTTCAAAAACCATATTGTTAAAAATAGCCAAAGAAGAGGGAATTGAAATTGTTGTTGATATGGCTTCTAGTGTAAAGGATGCTATAAAAAAAATCAGGAATAATAAAATATTTGATTGTTTTATAATAGATATGAATTTGTCTGATGGTTCTGGAGTTGATATAGCTGAATTTGTAAAAAAATATAATTCTAATGCCAAAATAGTTGGAATTACTA
>WFNP01000033.1 GCA_015488535.1 Nitratifractor sp. | reverse complement strand
GGTATATTTCATCTATTGTCAAAGATATAGATGGGATTTATAAAAATAGAAAAATTTTAATTAATGGTAAAAGTTATCATATATATTTCAAAAATCGAAAAAAAATACCTAAAAACGGCTCACATATCAAGTTAAAGAGAGTGCAAATTGGATATTATATTAATAAATTTGAATTTGTGGTATGGAGTCCACAGGATTATATCAAGGAGTAATTGATGCAGTATTATAATTGGATTTTGGCTTTTCATGTGATGAGCTTTGTTAGCTGGATGGCAATGCTGTTTTATCAGCCCAGACTCTATGTATATCACAGTGAAAATGCCGATAATGAAGGCTTTGTAAAGGTGGTCAAGATACAGGAGTATAAATTGATTAAGTATATCGGCACACCGGCAATGTGGGCTACAATTTTATCAGGTGGTGCTATGCTTTGGCTCAATACCGGATTGTTTCACAGTGGTGGATGGCTTCATGCAAAGATACTGTTTGTGATTTTGTTGATAGCATATCATATCTCTTTGGAGATACATAGAAAAAAACTTATTGACAATCCAAAATACAGACCTGGTAAGTTTTACAGATTTTATAATGAAGTGCCTACACTTTTGATGATAGGTATTGTTATCTTTGTTGTAGTAAAACCATTTTAGCAGGAGTTGATGATGAATTTACCTCAAATATCTCTACCTCATATACCATTTGAAATTACATTTCCTCATCTAGTGCATCCGTGTATGATACATTTGGTGGTTGCACTGCCGATTATTATACTGTTATTGGAAATTATTAATATCTTTACCAAAAACAGAGATATAGGAATTATCAGTTTCTTTTTGATGCTTTTGTTGAGTCTGACAGCACTTTTTGCATACAAAAGCGGTTCGGTAGATGCTGAGATTGCAAAAAAAGTAATAAGCAGTGATGTGGCTAATTTGATTGCTGAGCATAAACTATTGGCTGTTTATATTATATATGGCAGTGTTGTGTTGGTGGCTTTGAAAATATTGAGTATTTTGTTTAGAAATACTGCTACAAGAATACTGCTACTACTGTTTTTGGTTATTTTTACTATTATGATGGTAAATCAATCAAAAAGAGGTAAAGCTTTGGTCTATGAGCATGGTGTTAATGTAAAAACGGATACCAAAATAGAAAAGAGCAGTAGTATATCGGCGTCGGTAAAAGTAAATAGTGCTGTAGATAATAATACTACTGAAATAAAGCAATAGTTATAAAATATCAGTAAATTGTTACATAGATTACATTATCAGTATCTTGGATAATGTATAATATCTATAAATCAAACAAAGGAGTTAAAACTTTGGATTCACAACCTCCGTCGGTTTATACCGACTCTACACTACACAGATATCTTCATATGCTCTCAGAATATGGAGATATAGTCTTTGGAGTTATTTTTGGTATATTGGCTTTTTATTCTCACCATACAAATCATCCGTATTTCAGTGTGCTTTTTGCAGCTGTTGCAATAGGTTCTTTTTCTATTACAGTAGCAGAGATTGCTGAAATACTGGCGGATAGATTAGAAGAGCCGTATGCCAGTTTTGTATTGACATTCTCAGCTGTTGCAGTAGAAATCATACTGCTTTTTATGATTGTAAGAGAGGCTGTTACTGCTCCGGAAGCACTTGATACGGTAAAAGGGGGTATCATATCTGCTGTTATTGTGGATATGAATGTATTACTCGGACTTGCTGTATTTATAGGAGGACTCAGTTACAAAGAGCAGGAGCATAATGAAGATACATCCAGCACTTACACCACTATTTTACTAGTAGCCTCATCTGCTCTGCTTGTGCCAAGTATTTTGACATATACAGAAGACACTCATACACTCTTTGAGGCATCATATATGATAGCTGTAATGTTAATGCTGTTTTATATAGCTATTTTTATATTTCAAACAAAAACACACGCTCACTTCTTCAAAGCTACTGCAAAGAGCAGACTCTTTAGAATGAAAAAGAAACAACATGAAGAAGATGATGAGGATGAAGATTATCTCTTTGACAAGATGGGCAGTGTGACAAACTTTATTATAATGTTTGTATTTATTCTCATTATAGGAATACTTGCCGAGCTATTTGCATCAGATGGAATAAATATCGCCAAAGAACAGGGTATTTCTACAGGACTTGCCGGATTGATAATCGCAATTATTGCTGTAGCACCAGAATTGCTCACAGCTGTAAAAGCAGCCAAAGATGATGAGATACAAAGGGTTGTCAATATTGCAATGGGAGCTTCAACTGTATCTATTATGCTGACAGTTCCTATTTTGATGGGACTTGCATATATCAATGGCATAAGACTTACACTCGATTTCAATGCTTTTCAGGTAGGAGCTTTGATTTTGACCATTATTTTGGCATGGAAGACTACAGATGATGGTGAGACAAACTATTTTGAAGGTATTTCACATTTGATGTTTTTTGTAGGATATGCAATAATTGCTACACTTTATCATTAAAAATTTTATACAGGAGTGTGACCTTTATCTCACTCCTGTGACTATATTCTGCTATTTTAACGTGAGTCTCGTTTAAGCTCTAATCACTCTAAAAAGCTAAATTTTTAACTGACCTTACACAGATAGAATTATATTGAACAATATAGCATAGGAGGCGGGGTTTCAACCCCGCATTGTGCAGGATTGAAGTCCTGCCTCCGAATAAATTGCATTAAATTATAGTTGTTTTGAGTAATATGTGTAACATCAGTTTTCAACTTCATATCTATAGCAATTTGATGGACAAATATTATACTTGTCTCTTATCCGAGACTCGCGTTATTTTAGTTTTGAAAAAAACTCCTCAGATACTCTTTAAAAGCTTTACTTGAATTAAAATCACTCATCTTTTTGAGTGTATAAGTTCCTTTTTTAGTATAATTATTATCAACTAATTCCAAATACTGTTTGGAATCACCAGTAAATTCAAATGGGTATTTTGTCTCTATAATTCTATTATAAGTTAATTTATTACCCATAGGCTCTCTAGGATTGTTATCATAGATATTATATAAATTAGGATATCTATTTTTCCACAATTTAGATTGCCAAGGGACTCTGTTTAATATAGCTCCCATGTGAATTTTGGCTTTTTCATCAGAATCGTATATACGAACTCCTCTGTCATCTGTATGTAAACCAAGAGTAGAATTTGCTATAAGATTATGATTGATGATATTATCACGACCTCCACCTATTAAAATGGCACGATAAATATTATACAAAACATTATCTTCTACTATTGTTCCGCTATATAAATCGTCAAGATATATTCCAGCTGCACCCAAATCATTTTCACCTCTAATATTATAAAGAAAATTATCTCTAATTACAGTTCCCCTTTGAGACCAATCCTGTCCTCCGTAAATCGCTCCTGCATCATGTGCGTTTTTTACTACATCGTGGATTGTATTACTCTCTATCAAATGATTATTTCCATTAAAATAAATTGCTGTATGAGGTAAATCATATATTGTATTTTCTATAATATTATTACCCACACCATAAACTTCAATACCTGAGTCATAGTATCGGACAAGTTGAGCTGTTTTGGTAATAATATTATCTCTTACTGTTATATTTCCGTCAATTAAATCTGCTCTGTCTCCTCCTGTAACACGGATACCACCTCCACCTAAAATAGAAATATTTGTATCTTCTATGATAGAATTATTTACATCATCAAAATTGATACCTCTGTTACTGATTTTAGTGATATTACATTGACTTATATTGATATCATTACTATTTGTTACACTGATAGCATTTCGTTTCGCCATTGATAGAGATAGATTTTTGATTGTAACAAAAGATACATTTTCAAGATGGAATATATCATCTAAATTTGTGAGATATTTATCTTTGTCATAATCATCATATTTTGGATAGTAATATAATTTTTTTGCTTTATAATCTATATAATAAGTATCTTCATCAAGTTCTGAGGCAAGATTATAAGCATAAAATCCAAGACCTTTATAATTGGAATTTACAGAATCTTTTTGATAACCTCTATATGGCATATTAACCAAATATATTGCACTGTTGTTTATATCTATTGAATCTATTTTTGTTCGTGAATCTGACCAATCATATTTCCATCTTGCATAAGTAAATATATTTTTTTCATCTTTCCATGAATTTATAGTATCTATATCTTCATCACTGTTATTACTGTATAGTATGGTTTTATTATCGTCATCATGATTTTTTGTATAGTTATGTGATGAGCCATCAGATAAAAAATTAAGTAAATGCTCTTTAGGATAATATGAAAATCTAAGTTTTTTTAATCCAACAAAAAACTCATTACCATAAGACCAGTGATTTGTATCAAAATAGTAAACAGGTTCAGTTAAATTAATATCCAATTCACTTAAATCAGATACAAGCACCTCTGTTTTAGCCTTCATAGAGAGCAGAGGATATGCTTCATCACTGCTAAGGACTTCTCTAAAATTTGTAATTTTTTTTGCACCAACAATAGTAACATTCTCATCTTTATAAGCACTTATAATTAATGCTTTATCTATATCTCTGTCATCTTCGCTTCCAAGAGAGATAGTTTTTTGAATTGGATAAATACCGTCTCTAATAAAAATAGTTACTTTATATTTTTTTAAATCTCTTGCCTTCTCAACAGCTTTTGATATAGTTTTGAAAGGAGCATCTTTTGTGCCTGATGAATAATCATCACCTTTGTTTGATACAAATAGTGAGATACTTTTCACTACTTTATGTTGATTATTGGTAGAAGTATTTGATGCTAAGTTTGATGATGTATTATTATTTATTGATGTTGAGGATGAGTCTAAATCATTATCTTCACATTCATAAGATCTAAATTTACATAATGCATCACTCACACTTTTATCATCATAACTAACATCTTCTATTATTTCTGTTGCCTTTTTTGTATCATTATAACCGTCATCTATATAAGCTAAACTAACTTTTGTTTTATTGTCCAAGATTTTTTTATCACTATTTAATGCACCATTCACTACAGCCAGTATAAATAGAGGTCTATCTATCTCTTTACTCTCCAAAGCTTGATACCAATAGATATATCCTGCATTATCAGGATTTCTATTAAATAAATTTTTATATATAGATTTTATAAATTGTGAAGTTGGATTATTTGAAGGATATTTTTGTTTAGTCTCTTTTTGATCGAAAAAACTTCTCATAATCTCTTCTAAATTAAATCCGGAATTGAGCCAATATTTGAGTCCAGCACTATCTGGCGACCTGTCAAATGTAGCTATATATAGTTTTGTAATATTTGTTTTAGTAGCTTTTTGTGCAGAGAGGGATATAGACATTAAGATTATTAATGTCAGAATAAATTTTAACATAAGTAAGCCTTAAAGAGAATATCCAATCATTCTATTGGGCTTATACTTAATAGTTACTTAATTAAATAATAAAATTTAGATGCTTTATTTTAAGAGCTGATGTTACGCATATAGTTTGAAATGACCTTATTTAAGTGCAATTTACTTTTTTTGGGGAGTGGGGCTTTAGCCTCACATATTGAGAGGTTTTATACAGCTTTCTATAAAGTTAGTTAAACCTTTTTTATATGGGACTGAAGTCCCGTCCCCTAAAATAGAGCTTTTGGATATGTGCGTAAGGTCAATTATCAACTCAATATATTATCTTCACACCCGTGGCAAGTCTCCATACACTCTATCTTTGTATCACCATAATATGCTCTGTCAAAGCTTGTATGGAGTCTATCTCTGATTATCTCATCATCTATACTATCTATCAACTCATTGGCAAATGCCAAAATAAGCATCTTTTTAGCCTCTTCATAAGATATGCCTCTTGATCGAAGATAGAATAGTTGGGCTTCATCAAGTTGCCCGGTGGTTGAGCCGTGACTTGCCTCTAAATCATCTATATATATCTCAAGTTGAGGCTTACTTGCCATATATGCACCGCTATTTAGTAGTATAGCTTTTGAATTTTGGTGGGCTTTTGTATATTTTCCACTGTTTTCTACTTTGATAAGTGCATCAAATATGCCTCTTGCTCTATTATCCAATATATTTTTGGCTATTTGATTACTTTTTGAGTATTTGCCGATATGGACAAATCTACTCACTGTCCCTCTTTGGGCATTATCACCGGCATATAACAGATGCTTACTATCTATTGTGGCATTTTCATGCAACGAGGCATCTATTGTTTGAAGTCCATTTCCACTGCCCAAATCAAAACTTCCAAAATTAAGCTCGGCATTGCTATCTACTTTAAATCTATATGAGAGCAGTGGAGTATAACCTTTGCTATTATTTAATGTCTGGTCTTTATATAGTTTTACACGGCTATCTCTTGAAACAAACATATCTATACCGCAAATTAAAAGGCTATCTAAAACTTCTGCCTCAAAACTCTCAAATATTTGAGCTGATATATTTGAATCTACATAGATAGCTACTCTATATGGAATCAAAGCTCCATTTTTGGTGATTTTATGCACAATATCAAGCTTTTTATCGCTTTTGATGCGTATAGAGATTATATCTCCTCCTGCAATATGTGAAAAATAGTAGAGTGGGTCAAAGTGTGATGGTGATAAATCAATAGCACTACTACACCCTACAACAATATCTACATCATCCGGCATTGCAGTAACTACACCATCAGTTATTATAACTTTAGATGATTTTTCTATATCTCTATCGTAATCTTTGGGAGCTATTACCCAATCTCTATTTAGCAGAGATTCTATATCAAAATATCTATACTGCTCATACTTTTTAGTTGGCATTCCAATAGATGATAAAATCTCAGCAGCTCTTTGCTTCTCATCTGAAGCATTACACTCTGAAAGTATCATCTGTGGAGTTGCCCTATTTAGATTGGATGGTATCATTACTCCTCCTCTAAGGCACTGTAGCCCTTCTCTTCAAGCTCTTTTACCAGCTCAGCACCTGCCGTTTTGATGATTTTTCCATCTTTCAATACATGTATATAATCTGGCTTAATATAATCAAGTATTCGGCTATAATGAGTAATTACCAAAAAGCTTCTTTTGCCATCTTTCATTTTGTTGATACCATCGCTTACTGCTCTTAGTGCATCAATGTCAAGCCCACTGTCTATCTCATCAAGAATAACAACATCCGGCTCTAACATCATCATCTGTAATATCTCGTTTCTTTTTTTCTCTCCACCACTAAAGCCTTCATTTAATGAGCGGTTAATAAGCTCTGGCTTCATTCCAAGCTCTGTGGCAAGTTCTTTCATCTTTCTCAAAAACTGAGCTGCATTCAACTCCTCTTTACCTTCATATGCAAGTTTGGCATTTACAGCAGTTCTTAAAAAATAGGCATTATTGACTCCAGGAATCTCTACCGGATTTTGAAAACTTAAAAATATACCTTCTAATGCTCTCTCCTCCGGCTCTAACTCTGTGATATCTTTGCCTTTGTAGAGGATTTTACCATCAGTTACCTCTACATCATAGTGTCCTACAATAGCTTTGGATAAAGTAGATTTACCTGCTCCGTTTGGTCCCATAATTGCATGGACTCTGCCCTCTTCAAGCTCTAAGTTAAGCCCTTTTAATATATGTTTATCTCCAATTCTTGCTTGTAGATTATCTATTTTCATTACTGTATTACTCATCCTACGCTTCCTTCTAATGTCAAATTAAGTAGTGCTTTTGCCTCTACGGCATACTCCATTGGTAATTGGCTAAATACCTCTTTACAAAAGCCATGAACTATCATACTCACGGCATCCTCTTCACTTATGCCTCTTTGTCTGAGATAAAAGAGTTGCTCATCACTGATTTTTGTGGTAGTGGCTTCATGCTCTACTTGACCATTAGCATCTTTGCTCTCAAGATATGGGAATGTATGAGCTCCACACTTATCACCTATTAGAAGTGAATCACACTCACTGTAATTTCTGGCTCCTTTTGCATTTGCTCCAATTTTGACAAGCCCTCTATATGTATTTTGTCCCTTCATTGCACTGATACCTTTGGAGATGATAGTAGAGCTGGTATTTTTGCCAAGATGTATCATCTTTGTTCCGGTATCTGCCTGTTGGGCTAGAGTTGTAACAGCTACAGAGTAAAACTCACCTACACTGTTATCACCCTTTAATACACAGCTTGGGTATTTCCAAGTGATAGATGAGCCGGTTTCAACTTGTGTCCAAGAGATTTTAGAGTTTTCACCCTCACAAAGTCCTCTTTTGGTAACAAAGTTATATATTCCACCTCTTCCCTCTTCATCTCCGGGATACCAATTTTGAATAGTGGAGTATTTAATCTCTGCATCTTTCATAGCTATAAGCTCTACAACTGCTGCGTGGAGTTGATTTTCATCTCTCATAGGTGCAGAGCATCCTTCATTATAACTTACATAACTACCCTCATCAGCTACAATCAGAGTCCTCTCAAACTGTCCTGTATTTAGGGCATTTATTCTAAAGTATGTGCTTAGCTCCATAGGGCATCTTACACCCTTTGGAATATATACAAATGTCCCATCTGTAAATACCGCTGAATTTAGTGCCGCAAAATAGTTATCATTCATCGGCACAACAGAGAACATATATTTTTGTATAAGCTCCGGATAGTCTTTAATAGCTTCAGAGATTGAGCAAAATATAATACCGTGCTTTTTTAGCTCCTCTGTATAAGTAGTCTTTACTGATACAGAATCTACTACGGCATCAACTGCTACTTTTACACCTGCAAGTTGTTTTTGTTCTTCAAGGGGGATACCAAGTTTATTATAAGCTTCCAAAATTTTTGGATCAACCTCATCTAAACTCTCTACTCCCTGTTTTGGAGCAGAAAAGTATGATATTGATTGATAATCAATTGGCTCATACTCCAAATGCCCCCAATGAGGCTCTTGCATACTTTTCCATTTATTATAAGCTTTTAATCTAAGCTCAGTCATCCACTCCGGTTCCTCTTTTTTACGGGATATAAATCTAATTACATTCTCATCCAATCCCGGTGGAACTGTATCTTGCTCTATATCAATCTCAAATCCGAGATTATATTCACCCGATACTGCTCTATCAAGCTCTTTATTTTCCATAATATTTTGTCCTTTATGACTTTTATAGAGATTTTATAGCCAAATGTAAATTCTAAGTCAAGGGATTTTAACACAAAAGTAATTAAATAGGAGTAAGTTAGTCTGATTTGTTTCTATTGGTAATATTATGAAAGTTTTAAGTTATTATAATCTTTACAATAAGATTTTATCAACAATATTAATTGTCAATATATCTATTTAGTTATACTATTCTATATACGAATATTTAAAATAAGGAATATATCATATGGGAAAGCAAGAAGATATTGTTTTGGTTTCTGATACAGATAACGAAAAGATAAAAGAGGATAAAAAGTTATCATTTAGAGAAGTCGCGTCACAAAGACTGTTGGAGACTTTGGTAATTTTTGCTGAGAGATACGGCAAGGAGATATCTATGGAGTCACTTATTGCCGGTCTGCCCCAAAAGCCCGGAAGTGAAGCACCTGAAATGCTCAATTTTTCACAGGCTGAGACACTTTTTGCTAGAGCAGCCCACAGGGCTGGATTTAGATCAACGATGGTTGAGAGAGATATAGAAGAGATACTTGATTTGCATCTGCCGGTAATTTTGTTGCTAGATAAAGGTCAAAACTGTATCCTTGAAGCTATCAGCAGTGACAGAAAAAAGATGAAAGTTATATATCCTGCTCCCAATCCGATAGAGGAGTGGGTAGATATAGATGATATCAAAAGACACTATACGGGATATCTATTTCTACTCAAAAAAGAGATAAGTGACAAAGAGGGTGCTACATTTGCGTGGCATCATAGGGGCAAACACTGGTTTTGGGATACACTCAAACTCTCCTGGCCTATATATAAAGATGTGCTACTTGCTTCACTGCTTGTAAACCTGTTTGTTTTGGCTACACCGATGTTTACAAGAAATGTATATGACAGAGTAATACCCAATAATGCTACAGAGACATTGATGGTATTTGCAGCAGGGGTTTTGATAGTGTATGTGCTAGATGCATCTTTGAAGTATTTTAGAAGTAGAATGCTTGAGATTGCAGCAAAAAAGAGTGATGTAATAATGTCTTCTATTATATTTGAGAGGGTTATGGATCTGCATATGAGTGGAGTTCCACGCTCTGTAGGCTCATTTGCCAGTAATCTGAGAGAGTTTGATTCAATCAGAGGATTTTTGACCAATGCGACACTTGCTGTATTGATTGATTTGCCTTTTTCTGTGATATTTTTGATTGTTATATGGTATATAGGAGGTCCGATTGTTTTGGTACCGGCTACTATCATGGGTATTATTTTGACATATGCGATGGTAATTAGTAAACCATTACAGAGGAGTATTGAAAGCACATATGAATCGGCTGCGAGGAAAAACGGAATATTAATAGAAGCTTTAAATAATATAGAGACTATAAAAGCTCATAATATATCCGGACAGATGCAGTGGCACTGGGAAGAGAGTGTAGGTGATATAGCTAGAAAAAGTTTGAAATCCAGATTGATGTCAGCCAGTATCCCGACACTGACCGGCTTTATGGTGCAATTAAATACTGTTTTGATAATCATATTTGGTGTTTATATGATTAAAAATTTAGAATTGACTATGGGTGGATTGATAGCCATTACGATACTTGCTTCTAGGACAGTAGCACCGATGGGACAGGTTGCAGCACTTCTTACACATTACAGTGATGCAAAAACTGCGTATGATACCATTGAAAAAATTCTCGCACAGCCTAGTGAGAGACTCTCTGGACAGAAATTTATTCACAGAGAGAGTTTTGAGGGAAAGATAGAGTTTAAAAATGTAACATTTACATATCCAGGTTCTGAAATTCCGGCTCTTAAAAATGTATCTTTTGTAATAAAACCAGGAGAGACTGTAGGTATTATTGGTCGTATAGGTTCTGGTAAAAGCACAATAGAGAAGCTGATACTAAAACTCTATGACCCTGATGAAGGCTCAATTTTGATAGATGATATAGATATTTCCCAAATTGACCCGGCAAGACTTCGTAGGTTTATCGGTTATGTAGGTCAGGATATAGGACTATTTAGAGGTACTGTGAGGGATAATATTATAAACAGAAGACCCGGAGTGGGAGATGAGAGAATGATAGAAGCAGCACGAATGGCTGGAGTAGAAGAGTTTGTCAAACGCCATCCTCATGGATATAATATGCCAGTAGGAGAGAGAGGTAGCGGACTGAGTGGAGGTCAGAGACAAAGCATAGGATTAGCTAGAGCGTTAATTAGTGATGCACCCATTATGCTACTGGATGAGCCTACCAATGCTCTGGATCAGTTGAGTGAAAATAGAATACTTCAAGCTTTAAAACCTGTTATGAATGACAGAACCGTATTGATGATTACTCAAAAATATGCTTTGCTAAAACTTACTCCTAGAGTAATAGTGATGCATGAAGGTAGAGTTTATCTTGACGGAGACAGAGATGAAGTGCTTAAAAAGCTTGGTCAGGGAGGTAAATAAATGAAAAGAAGATTGAGTGAAAAAGATCATGAATATATGGACTCAATGGCTGAAGCTTTGAGTGAGCATACTCCCAAAAAGATGAGAGTAGCCATATACTTTTGGCTTATAGCTGTAATAGGTTTTATTGTGTGGGCATCACTGGCAGATGTTGATGAAGTCGTAAGAGGATCAGGCAAAGTAGTGCCGAGTGGAAATAACCAAATAGTGCAGAATTTAGAGGGTGGTATTGTAAAAGCAATTTATGTAAAAGTAGGAGACAGTGTCAAAAAAGGGGATCCTCTCTTAAAGATAGAGAATGAAAAAGCAAAAGCTCAGATGGTATCAACTCAAATTAAGATTGATGAACTGGAAGCAAAAAGAGAGAGACTATATGTAGAGTCACAAGGATTGAATTTTGAAAAAAATATTACATCACAAATTAAAGATAGAGATATGTATCAATTTTTGGATAATGAAAAAAGTCTATATTTGAGTCGTAAAAGTGAACTTGATTCTAAAATTCAGGCATTAAAAGAGCAAATGAATCAAAAAAAACACTCTTTGATAGAGACTAAAGGTAGAATAAAAGATTTGAAAAAAACAGCTAAATTAATGAAGCAAGAGATAAATATGATGCGTCCTATGGTTAAGCAGGGAGTAAAATCAAAAGTGGATTTTATGCACCTACAAAGAGAACAGAGCAAGATATTAGAAGAGTTACACAGTGCCCAAAACTCTATACCTTCTATAAAATCTGCTATCAAAGAGATTGGGAGCAGGATAGATATGACAAAATCAGAATTTAAAAATAAAGCCAAAGAGGAGCTAAATGAGGTAGAGGGTGAGCTTCTTCGTCTTCAAGAGAGTTTGAGTGCACTGAAAGATGAGGTAAACAGAACAATTGTTCGCTCACCTATTAATGGAATAGTCCAAAATTTATATATTCATACTATAGGCGGAGTTATAAAGCCTGGTGGTAATTTGGTAGAGATAGTGCCAACAGATGATAAACTTTGGCTTGAGGTCAAAATCAAGCCATCTGATATTGCTTTTATATATCCAGGACAAAAAGCAGTAGTAAAAATAAGTGCTTATGATTTTGCAATATATGGTTCACTTGAGGGTGAAGTAGTCCATATCAGTGCTGATACTACAAAAGATGAAAAGGATAGACCATGGTATATTATTCATATCAGAACAAAAAAGAATTATTTAGGCACTAAAGATAAACCATTGAAAATTATTCCGGGAATGGTTGCGACAGTAGATATAGTTACAGGTAAAAAAACTGTTATGGATTACATAATGAAACCGATATTAAGGGCAAAAGAATATACATTTACAGAGAGATAATGATTTAAAAATATAATATTTATATATATTAATTATATAATAAAATATATTTAAGTATACTTTAGTTATCTTTTCAATCGAAAATATTAGAAAAGCCAAACTATCTGTGAGGATAGGACGGAAAGCCACGGGTCTTCCATATGAAGATAGCCGGGTTGCCTCAGAAATATAAAATTATATTTTTGAAACAACTTACAGGAGACCCAATGAAGAAACAACTCGTCACATCTATGCTATATACAGCTACTATTTCACTATCAGCCCAGACATTTACCCTAAAAGATACAGTCAGTAGAGTTTTGGATACAAATCCTATAATTCAAGAGAGACTGCATAATTACAGAGCCACAAAAGCAAATCTTAGAGGTGCAGAGGCAGGATACTATCCTACTATTGATATAGAAGCAGGTATCGGTAAAGATTATAAAGGTAAATTTACCCCTGAAAAAGATAAAAATTATGATGTATTTCACAATGCAATAATTATCAGACAAAATATATTTAATGGTTTCAGCACTTCAGAGCAAGTAAATTATAATACACACCGCACTTTGGCAGCAGCATATAGCTTTTTGGAAAAAGCTAATGATGTAACTTTAAGAACAATAAAAGCATATATTGATGTCCTGAGATACAAGGAGCTTTATAATAATGCCAAAAGACATGTTCGTCATATAGAAAAACTTCATAAAAAAGTAGTCAAATCATATAAAGCAGGATTGACTAAAATGTCTGAAGTAAGTAAAGTTGTATCTTCTCTTGCATCAGCAAAATCAAATATGCTTGTAGCTAGAAATAAATTGACAAATTCAATTTACAATTTTAGAAGAGTAACAGGTATGATAGTTACTCCAAGATCTATGAAAAATGTTAAATTCAATCTCCCTTTGCCTAAAGATCTTGAAAAAGCCACAATGTATGCATTGGAATATAATCCTTCATTGCGTGTTACTAAATATGATATAAAAGCTGCTGAAGATCTGTATAGAGAAAGCAAAAGTAAATTTATGCCTAAGCTTGATGCACAAATAAGTGCAAATTATGATGATAGCTTTGATAGTAATAAAGGGTATCCGGATAGAGAAGACGGAATAAAAGCAATGTTGATGATGAGATACAATCTCTATAATGGTGGAGCTGATGAAGCAGCCAGAGTGAATAAAATGAGTAAAGTATCCCAAGAGATGGAAGTAATGAATGATCTTAGAAGACAAGTTATAGAAGGAATGGATCTTTCATGGAGTACATATAAGTTGCAAAAAGATCAGATTCCTGTACTTAAACAGTATAGAAGACAGAGTGCTAAAACTTTAAAACTATATTGGAAAGAGTATAACCTTGGAGAGCGTTCGTTACTGGATCTATTAGCCACAGAAAGAGATTTGAAAAATGCTAATGATGAGATAATAAATGCAAAATATAATATGTTGATATCTAAATATAGAATACTCGATGCAATGGGTTTGACAATTTCATCTGTAGTAGGAAATGTTAAAAAATATTATAAAAGAGTTGGATTATTCAACAATGGTAAAAGTCCTAAAGATACATTACCTGTATCTTATGATAAAGATAGAGATGGTATTTCAGCTGACAAAGATTTATGTCCAAACTCACCTAAATGGAAAAAAGGTGTAAGAGCCTCTGGATGTAGACCTCATGCAGATGCATTAAAAGTATTAAGAGGAGAATTATAATGATAAAAAGATTATTTAGTATAGGAGCTATAAGCATATCTATTATAAGTGCCGGATCTTTATATAATGATGATTATATGAGTGGAAGAAGTGGTATAGTGCATGAGAGCATAAATACTGGTATTCCTAATAAAGTAGATGGGATGAGATTGTTACATTGGAGAGGTTATATCACAAGATTGTCTCCAATTATTTTTGATAACAATAGTTGTTCTTCGTTAGATTATCTTGGACAGATTATAGACAACAATAGAGCTAAGATACGATATATATCTATAATCGGACACTCTTCTTCTATAACAAATGATGAAAACAGAGTTCAATTGAGACCATGGGCAAATATGTGGCATTCATTAGCAGGAGAGCATACCATAGACAAACAGAGTGCAGTTGAAAGTGTCAATAGTAGGATAAGATATGTTTATGATTATATCAAAGAACATGGAATATCAGGCAGAAAAATATATAATGAAAATAGGCTTGACAGAGAACATGCATATACCGAAGCTACTAAAACAGGAGAGAGATTAAATAATAGAGTAAATGTATCTATTTACTCTTATTCTCCTTTATCCATAGCAGATTTAAATATACACTTTGCATTAAATTCTGATCTGATTGAATCAAAATATGATGTAGAAGTAGAAAAGTTTGCTGAGTTTATGAAAAACAATCCTAATATGAAAGTTACTATTGTAGGTCATACAGATAAAAGAGGTGGATATGACTACAATATGCTATTGTCTAAAAAAAGGGCTGAATCTGTAAAAAATAGATTAGTATCACTTGGCATAAATGCTGATAGAATCCATACAGAAGGTGTAGGCTATACTCAACCTGTCGTAAAAGGTAATAATGAAAGAGCCTACAGAATGAATAGACGAATAGAAGCAAAACTCTATCTCTGAGAAAGTAATTGATATAAAGGATTTATCATGAAAAAAATTATAGGCCATCTAAAAGATGTTGAAGGACAATATTTTGCTAAAAATGCAAATGGAGAGTTGAGAGAAATTCATGCTGGAGATGCAATATATTCTGGAGAGATAATAGTAGATTCATCTGGACATATTATGATGAATTTATTAAAAAAGATAGAAAATGATGATAAATCATCTATTGAAGATAAATTAGCCCAAAATATTTCTGATGTGTCAGAAAATAATAACCAAGATAAATCAGAAGATGATAAACACCATGCACAAAAAAGTAGCGATTATAGTGATAATCTAGAGACTAATTATGCTGAAACAGATTTAAATGCACCTATAACATCTGGAGAGTTTTTTATTGAAAATACTGGTTTTATAGAAAAAGTTGAAGTAGGAGTGAATGAAGTAGATATAAATGCTCCTTTGAGAAACTATGAATTTATAGATAATAATGATTTTGATTATGATTTAAATAGTGATTATGATAATGGTGATACTATATCATCTGATAGTGGTGAGCTGATATTAAGATTGGTTGCATTAGATAGTGATAAGAATCCTATTTTGGATAATTCAGGTAGATATACTTTTGCCAATGAAGTAAGAGAAGGTAATTCTCCTTATAATATGGTTTTGGCATTTCCTAAAGATACGACAGATTTTAGACCCGGTAAAGAGTTAAATAGACAAGTCGGTACAGTTTTAATTAGTACTCTTGATGTTAATGCTAAAGGTACAAATATTGAAATCAAATCCGATGGAAGTGCTGATTATAAAGTAGAGCATCATGTACCGGTTGGATTGGGAATTCCATTTGATATTAATACTTTTGATGATTATAGATTAGAGGGTAAAGAAGAATTTTTAGTTCAAATAGATCCAAATAGCTATAAAGGTCCATTACACAATGTAGATATAGATTTGACTCCTGTTAAAATAGATATTGTTGATATAGATGATAAAGATAGTAATATTGAAGATGAAAAGATACCAACTGTAAGTGTAGATTTGGAAGTAGATCCAGGTGCAGAAATATTATCTGGTGGTTCAAAAGATGCCAAAGTAGTAGATGTCAAAATCAATGATGTCGATAGTGGCGAAACTATCTTTTACAAAAATGATATTCCTGTAGATTCAAATGGTAGATGGGAAGTGCCTGTTTCTGAACTTCCTGACTTTAAACCTAATAAAAACTATGTAGCAGTAGCAGTAGCTATAGATGATGAAGGAAAAACTTCTAATCCTGTATCTGATGCAGATATATATAATAATATTTCTAAACCTTCTGTTACTGTGGATTTGGAAGTTGATCCTGGTCATGAAAAATTAGATGGAGTAGCCAATAATGCAAAATATGTAAATGTAACAGTTACAGATAGCAAAGGTGATGTGGTTTTTGAAAAAGAAGGAGTGCCTGTATCTGAGACGAATCACATGTGGAGTATCCCATCAAATTCTCTTCCTGATTTTAATAATGGAGAAGTATATGTAGCTACTGCTATATCTGTAAATAGTGAAGGAATAGTCTCTGCACCTGCAAAAGATGCAGATATTTATACAGGTGAGCAGAATGATAATATTCCTACTGTTACTGTAGATATAGAGGTAGATGCCTCATCAGAGAAATTAGACGGTACTGCAACAAAAGCAGAGACAGTATCTGTAAAAGTATATGATGCAAATGAACATATAATATTTGAAAAAGATGTTCCTGTAAATAAAGATGGTAGCTGGTCTGTAGATAAAAATGAGTTACCTATTTTCAAAGAAGGAGAAACATATACTGCTATAGCTATAGCTAAAGATGAAAAAGGTCATTTATCATCTCCTGCAGTAGATACAGATATTTATACACATCAACCTGTAGTTAGTGTGGATTTAGAAGTTGATCCCGGAGCAGTCAAATTGGATGGAACTGCAGATTTTTCAAATAAAGTTGATGTGCTTATTAGAGATGATAATGGGAAAGAAGTATTTCATATAAATGGCGTAGATGTTGATGATGATGGTAAATGGAGTATTCCTATATCGCAATTACCTGATTTTAAAGAGGGAGTAGAATATACAGCAGTTGCCATATCTCATAACGAAAGAGGAGATGATTCCAATCCTGCATCAGATATAGATATTTTTGATCCCAATAAGATAGAAGAAGATTCAGTTTATGTTCAACTCATGCATGATGATAGTGTAACTGAAGGAGAAACACTTAGTCATGGAATCCAATTAGTAGATAAAGATGGAAATCCTGTAAAACTTTATGATGGTGATAGTGTTACAGTGAATCTCAAGTATGTTGGTGTAGGTAATTCTCCTGCTACGGAAGGTATTGATTATATAGCAAATAAATCTGTCACTATAGAAGGTGATAAAGATGGCAATAATATAGCATATTTTGATGTGCCTACAGTTGATGATATCTATGCTGAAGGAGTAGAACGATATCGTATTGAGGTGGATTCAATTTCTGATAATAATAAATTATTTGAAAAGATTACCGATATGGGAGATACTGTAAGTGGTACTATTATTGATGATGCCGGTACCCCTAATATTCCAGATGATGGTCAAGAACATGATCATGATATTGTTCAAGTCAGATTAATAGCTTGTGATAAAAGTGGTCAGCCTCTTCTTGATAAAGATGGTAATTATGTATCTCACAACAGTGCACCTGAAGGTTCTCATTCAGCATATATGGCTTTGGCATTTCCAAAAGATGCGGAAGTATTTTCTCCAGAAACTAAAATGGAGAAACAAACCGGTAATGTTACAATTGCATTTAGAGATATTACTGCATCTGGTACAGATGATAATAGTGTAGATGATGGTGAGCATGATTATAATGATGTATCACTACATAATGTATCTTTGGGAACAGTAGTGACTAAAGATGTATATGATGATACTCAGCACGAAAATAGTGAAAATTTTGAAGCATATATAGTGAAAGGTTCATATTCACCTAATATAGGTGGATATGAAAATGTTATCATAGATAATCATTCAGTAATTACTACTATTTTCGATAATGACATAGAGCCAGAAACAGATAAGACAGATGATACCGATAAGACAGATGATAACAATACACCGCCACCACCACCAATACAATTAAAAGTAGTAGCTTGTGATGAAAATGGTGATCCTATTTTAGATGATGATGGTAAAACATATGTGACTAATAATAGTGTAATAGAAGGACATGATGCACATTATATGGTATTAGCCTTTAAACCATATACTAATGAATATTCAACTGAAACCAAGTTAGAAGATCAAGTAGGTAAAGTCGATATTATTTTTACAAATCAAGATGCTACAGGAAGCGATACACAAACCAAATTAGATGGTAGTGAAGATTATTTATCAACAGAACAAGATGGTGTACAAATAGGGACAGTTATTAGTACAAAAGTATTTGATGATTTTATTGCAGATAGTGGTGAAAAATATCAGATATCTATTGTGGATAATAGTTTTAAATATGATGATCGTGGAGGGTATACTCGTGTATCCATAGATACAACACCGGTAGAGACTACAATCAAAGATGATAGCGCAACAGAAAATAATGATGTAAATAGCTTGGATGATGAGACAAATGATAGTGCTAACGCAGAAGCAGATCATGAAGTAGTGCAGATTAAACTGGTAGCGTGT
>WFNP01000032.1 GCA_015488535.1 Nitratifractor sp. | reverse complement strand
GGTATTTAGTAATAATTTAGATGATATAAAAGAGTGTAATATCTATATTGTAACAGTGCCTACCCCAATAGATAAGCATAAAACTCCAGATTTGTCCCCTTTGATAAAAGCTAGTCAAACAATTTCAAAAGTCTTAAAAAAGGGTGATATTGTAATTTATGAATCTACTGTATTTCCAGGAGCTACTGAAGAGATTTGTGTGCCAATACTGGAAAAAGACTCAAATTTAAAATTTAATATAGACTTTTTTTGTGGATATTCACCTGAAAGAATTAATCCAGGAGATAAAGAGCATACAGTCACCAAAATCAAAAAAGTAACATCAGGTTCAACTCCTGAAATTTCAAAAGAGATAGATGAGTTGTATGCCTCTATTATTACAGCAGGGACACACTTAGCCCCTGGTATTAAAGTAGCAGAAGCAGCCAAAGTAATTGAAAATGCCCAAAGAGATATAAATATTGCTTTTATTAATGAGTTGGCTTTAATATTTGAAAAGATTGGTATTGATACACTAGATGTTTTGGAAGCTGCTGGAACTAAATGGAACTTTTTGCCATTTCGTCCGGGGCTTGTGGGAGGACACTGTATAGGTGTTGATCCATACTATCTTACATATAAAGCCAAAGAGTTAGGATATCATCCTGAGGTAATACTATCAGGTCGTAGAATAAATGACAATATGGGTATAGAGGTAGCTAGAAGAGTAGTAAAATTGATGATACATCAAGGCAAACAGATAAAAAACAGTAAAGTCTTGATTCTTGGAATTACTTTCAAAGAGAATTGTCCGGATATCAGAAACAGTAAAGTAATAGATGTTATAAATGAGTTAAAAGATTATGGCTGTAATGTATCAGTCTATGACCCTTGGGCTAGTAGTGATGAGGTAAAAAGAGAGTATGGTTTTGAGTTGATAGATAGTGTAGAGGGAGATTGGGACAGTATAATTTTAGCAGTAGCTCATAATGAGTTTAAAAATTTGGATAAATCACTGTTTGAAAATAGAGTAGTCTTTGATATAAAAGGGGTGTTACCCAAAGATATTGTGAGTGAGAGATTATAAATATAAAGATTAAAAAGTTATAATTAAATATATAATTTGTAAAGGAGAAGAAGATGAAAAAAATTTTTGCAGGATGTATCATAGGTCTTGGTCTGGTATATGGTGCAGTAGATATAAATAATGCTACTCTTAAAGAGCTGACTTCTGTTAAAGGTATAGGTGAAAAAAAAGCTAAAAGTATTATAGAATACAGAAAAAAAGAGTGTTTCTCCAAAGCATCTGATATTACTAAAGTCAAAGGCATTGGTGAGAAAATGTATGAAAAAATAAAAAAAGATATCACTGCAGGAAAATGTAACAAAAAATCTTCCAAGCATACTAAACATAATAAAAAGTAATAGTGGTAAGAGTAGTTGATAATTAAAAAGCTTAATGCTTTATTGAGCAGGCACGATAAGAGATATCTTTTCGTGCTTTTGATCTTTTCTATATTTATCTCTGTTATGGAGACAGTAGGTGTCTCTGTAATAATGCCTTTTATTACCCTAGCAAGTGATTTTGACAAGATACATAATAATATATACTCCAAAACGATATATGATTTTTTCTCTTTTCAAAGTGATAAGAACTTTATTATTACTTTTGGAATAATGCTAATTTTATTTTATATATTTAGAAGTGCAGTAAATTTATACTATGTTTACCATTTAGCTAAATTTGCAAGAGGCAGGTATCATATCTTAGCCTATAGACTCTTTGAAAATTATGTATCTATGCCTTATAGAAAATTTATCGACAGAAACAGTAGTAATCTGACTAAAACGATAGTGACAGAAGCACAAAACTTGACAGAGTTGATATCTTCAATTGTGTTTATGATGAGTGAAATTTTTGTAATAATACTCATATACTCTATACTGCTTTATATAAATTGGAAAATCACTATGCTTTTGACTTTTATGTTGGGATTAAATGCACTTCTTATGACACAAACAGTCTCTAAGTGGATAGAGAGTCTTGGTAGCAGAAGAGCTATATTTCAACAAAAGTATTATGAGACAATAAACAGCTCTTTGGGTAATTTTAAAATGCTTAAACTCAGAGGAGAAGAGAAGAGAGTATTAAAAAAGTTTGAAAGTGCGAGTTTGGAATTTGCAAGAGCAAATATTTTGTTTCAAACTTTTTCTAGCATACCAAGACTATTTTTGGAAGCGATAGGTTTTTCTATAGTAATAGGTATAGTTGTCTATCTTGTATATAAATACAGTAGTGATATCTCCGGAGCAATGGGACTGATTGCCATGTTCGTATTGGGACTTTACAGAATGTTACCCTCTGTAAATAGAATTTTAAACTCATATAATGAAATCAAGTTTAGAAAAGAGTCTTTGCATATTGTCCATAATGATATATTCTATGAAGTAGAGGATATGGGAGATGACAATATAGAGTTTAAAAAAGATATAAAACTTAAAAATATATATTTTCACTATCAAGAGGGAAAAGATATTTTAAAAGATATCAATTTGATAATCAAAAAAGGTGCAAAAATTGCTTTTACAGGTGAGAGTGGAAGCGGTAAAAGTACACTGGTTGATATTATCATAGGATTATATCGCCCGAGTAAAGGCAAAATATATATAGATGATACTATTTTGGATTTGAATAATATAAAATCCTGGCGAAGAAAGATAGGTTATATACCTCAACAGATTTATCTGTTTGATGGAACAGTAGCTGAAAATGTGGCAATGGGTGAAGAGTTTGACGAAGATAAGATGATAAAGGTGCTAAAACAGGCCAATATTTGGGATTTTTTAAATAAGCATCATCAAGGATATGATACTTTTGTAGGTGAAGGTGGTGTCAAACTTAGTGGAGGTCAAAGGCAGAGAATAGCAATAGCAAGAGCCTTATATACCAATCCTGAAGTATTAGTGCTTGATGAGGCTACAAGTGCTTTGGATAATGAGACAGAAGCCAAGATTATGGATGAGATTTACAGTGTAAGTGAAGATAAAACCCTTATTATTGTAGCTCACAGACTCTCTACACTATCTGGATGTGAAGTAGTATATCATCTTGAAGATGGTGAAATTGTAAGTATAGAAAACAAATAAAAATAAGAAAGTATAAATAAATTATGTGTGGAATAGTAGGCTTTAATGGAGAAGATAAAAATAAGTTAGATAATTTATTGAATAGTATTACCCACAGAGGTCCCGATGACAAAGGAGTTTATAGTGATGATACTGTATCTCTTGGGCATGTAAGACTCTCTATTTTGGATTTGAGTGATGCTGGACATCAACCAATGATTTATGAAGATTTGGTATTGGTATTTAATGGAGAAATTTATAACTTTCAAGAGATAAAAAAAGAGTTGAGTGAGTATGAGTTTCACTCAAACAGTGATAGTGAAGTGGTTTTAAAAGCATTTCATAAATGGGGAGTAAAAGCAGTAGATAGATTTAGAGGAATGTTTGCTTTTGCTATATATGATAAAAAAAATAAAGAGATTTTTATATTTCGTGATAGAGTTGGAGTAAAGCCACTATATTACTACTATGATGGCAAAGAGTTTGCATTTGCCAGTGAAACAAGGGCATTAAAAAGGTATAAAAACCGTTTAGATATAGAAAAAGAGGCTCTTTGTGAATATTTTCAATATGGGTATATCTCTTCAAATCTAAGTATCTATCAAAATGTGAAAAAACTTCCAGCAGGACATTACCTACATTATGAATTATCAGATAGTAAGTTACAAATCAAAGAGTATTGGTCAATATTGCCATATTTTAAAAAGCCAAAATTAAATCTAAGTGAAGATGAGTTTATAGATAAACTTGAAGAGATTTTAATAGAGAGCTTTAAATATAGAATGGTAGCAGATGTGAGTGTTGGGGTCTTTTTGAGCGGTGGAGTAGATAGCTCAATTGTAGCAGCAATTTTGCAAAAACATTACGGAAATATTCACACATTTACTATTGGATTTAAAGAGGCCAAATATAATGAAGCTACTTGGGCAAAAAAGGTAGCTGAGTATCTTGGCACAAACCATACAGAAAAATATCTATTAGCAAATGAAGCCAAAGATATATTAGAGCATTTTGTAGATATATATGATGAGCCCTTTGGAGATAGCAGTGGCATACCTACATCGCTTGTTAGCAAAGTAGCCAAAGATAGCGGGGTAAAGGTAGTATTATCAGCTGATGGTGGAGATGAGATTTTTTGTGGATACTCAAGATACTGGATAAATTATTCCCTTGGCAAAAAGATAAGAGCTATACCTTATCCTTTAAGAAGATTAATATCATACTCTATGGATAAATTTGGAGTAGATAGAGCCTCAAAACTAATTAAAGTAAAAAATTTGGCACATAAATATAATCAACTTGGAGCTATGCTAAATGAGAAGGAGTGGAGGGGTATATATGAGAGAATGATACATAATGCCAAAGAGTATCAAACAAAATCATTACTAAATTGTAGTGTAAAAAATAGCGATAGTGGATTTAAGATAGGTTTGAGTGAAAATCCAATGCAGGGTATGATGCTGTGGGATTATCATAGATATCTAAGCGATGATATTTTAGTCAAAGTTGATAGAGCCACAATGTATCACTCAATAGAAGGAAGAGAGCCTCTACTAGACCATAAAATATCTGAATTTATGGCTCAAGTGCCATTTGAATATAAATATAAAGATGGCACATCTAAATATCTACTCAAAAAGGTATTAGAGAGGTATCTGCCAAAAGAGTTAATAGATAGACCTAAAATGGGATTTGGAATACCTATGTTTGAGTGGTTTGGCTCTGAATTGAAGATACTGTTTGAAGAGTATTTCACTCAAGATGATGAAATTATAAATATGGATTTTGTTAGAGATGAGTATAAACGATTTATTCAAAATAGAGCAGTAAATGTAAATTTACTCTGGTTTGTTTTGGTTTATCTAAAATGGAAAGAGAGGTATATGTGAAGAAAAAGATTGCTATACCAATATACTCTTTTGGTCCAGGAGGGGCTGAGAGGGTAGTATCAATACTACTTAAAGAGTTTAATGATATATACGATTTTACTCTTATTTTGATGAATGATAATATATTTTATGAGATACCAAAAAATGTAAAAGTTATATTTTTAGAAAAATCAAAGCCATTTGAAGCTGGAATATTTAAACTTTTGAAACTACCTTTTCTTGCAATGAAATTAAAACAGATTGCCAAAAAAGAGGAGTTTGATTTGATTTTCTCTTTTATGAATAGACCAAATTATATATCAGTTTTAGCCAAACTATTTGGATTAAAAATCCCTGTAATTATATCCGAAAGAGGCACTCCAAGTAGCTTTTATGATAAGAGTTCTTTATATGGAATAGTAAGCCATAAATTGATATCACTGCTATATCCAAAAGCTAACCTTGTAACTACCAACTCTTATGGAGCCAAAGAGGATTTGATAGATAATTTTGGTGTAAAAAATATAGAAGTAATTTATAATCCTTATGATATTGAGTATATAAAAGAGTCTATAAAAAAAGATGAAATAAAAAGAGATAAGAGTGAAAAGTTTGTATTTGTAAGTGTAGGTAGAGTTGATAGTAATAAAAATCACGAAGCTATTGTAGAAGCATTTAATAGGATTAAAAGAGAGGGTGATTATCTTTGGATAGTAGGCGATGGTATCGATATGGATAGATTAAAGAGTAAAATCAACTCTTTAAATCTACAAAATCAAGTGAAACTTTTTGGAAAAAGAGATAACCCATTTAGCATAATGGCTCTCTCCGACTGTTTTGTATCTGCTTCCAAAACAGAAGGATTTCCCAATGTATTGGTTGAAGCCCTTGCTTGTGTATTACCTGTAATAAGTTATGATTGCAAAAGTGGTCCAAGAGAGATACTTGATAATATGAAGAGTTATAAAAATAGTATAGATAGACTCTATGAAGCAAAATATGGAGTATTGGTGCCTCTTAATAATGTAGATATCTTAGCTAAAGCTATGAAACTACTAACACAAAAAGAGTATAATCTTAAATATAAAGAGTTAGCCAAACAGAGGGCATTGGATTTTGATAAAAAATATTCTCTTGAAAAGTTTAAACGATTAATAGAAAGGTTTGTATAGATGTGGAGTGAAGACAAGATACCAATGAGGGTATATATTGGCTTAATTATATTAGCTTATATATTCTCTATTGCTATTAGATATATTTGGGTTCATTGGGCTAGTGGTTATCCTCAATTTTTCTGGAATGGCGAGTTGATGATAAATACAAATGATGGATATTACTGGGCTGAGGGTGCTAGAGATATATTGACCGGACATCATCAGCCCAATGATTTATCTCCAATTGATTATCCAATATCAATCCTTACAGCATTTTTAGCAAAGATTTTGCCATTTAAATTTGAAACGATAATTCTTTGGATGCCGGCATTTTTTGGCTCACTTTTGGTTGTGCCTGTGATGATGATAGCCAAAACTTTGGGTAATGATAGAGTTGGAGTAATTGCTGGATTTATTGTGGGTATTGTATGGAGTTATTATAATAGAACAATGACAGGCTATTACGATACAGATATGCTAACTATTGTATTGCCTACATTTGCTCTGTGGTTTTTAATTTTATCTTTTAAATCCCAAAAGAATAGATATCTACTTCTTATGGCTCTTACAATGCTACTTTATGAGTGGTGGTATCCTTCAGCTAGACCTCTTGAGATGGCTTTTGGTGGGGTGGCTTTGGTTTATACACTTATATTTGATAGAAAAAATATATTTAACTATAAAGTGCTTATTTTTATAGCTCTTGCAGCTACTCCTGTCTCAATATTTATAAAATCTATATTGGCAGTAGCTATATTTATATATTTTCACTTTACTAAAGAAAAGAGTGATAAATTTGTATTACCTATTCTTGCTCTGTCTATTTTACTGTTTTTGCTTATGGGTGGTATAGATATGATTTTAAATCCAATCAAGGGATATATATTTAGAGAAGCCATTAGTGATGGAGCTACTGATAGTTTGAAATTACATTACTTTGCAATTGCAAAGACTGTCAGAGAAGCAGGAAGTATTCCATTTGAAATCTTTGCAGATAGAATTAGTGGAGCAATACCTCTATTTATAATATCAACTGCCGGATATATTTTATATGCTATCAAAGAGAGATTGATGTGGTTGGCTTTGCCTATGGTCGGACTTGGGTTTATTGCAATGCAAGGGGGACTTAGATTTACTGTATATGCTGTGCCGATTTGTGCTTTGGGATTTGCTTATATAGCTGTATGGTTTGGAGATAAATTGGCTGAGTATATATCTGATGAGAAAAAAGCCAAAATTGTAAAGATAGCTACTCCTTTAATTGCACTTACTATATCTTTATATCCAAATATTGAGCATATTGTTACATATAAAGTGCCAACTGTATTTAAGAAAGATGAAGTAGCAGTTTTGGATAAGTTAAAATCTATTGCTTCAAGAGAGGATTATGTGCTTACTTGGTGGGATTATGGATATCCTATTAGATATTATAGTGATGTTAAGACTCTCATTGATGGCGGTAAACATACCGGTATGGTAAATTTTCCTGTAAGTTTTGCACTCACTCACAATCAGGTAGCTAGTGCCAATATGGCTAGACTTGATGTAGAATATACAGAAAAAGCATTCAAAGAGAAAAATGTATCTCAAACTGAGGATTATTTAGCTGATATGATGAAAGATTATGGATATAAAGATCCTGCACTCTTTTTAGCTGAGCTTGATAATCCAAACTTCAAACTGCCCAAAAAGAGTAGAGATGTATATTACTATCTACCATATAGAATGTTAAATATCTTTCCAACTGTAAATCTATTCAGTAATTTGGATTTGACAACCGGTAAAGAGAATAAAAATCCGTTTTTTCTTGCTAGTAGATATGTAGTAAGAGGTAAGAGAGTATATCTGTCAAGAAATCTTTTTATAGATCAAGAAGATGCGACTGTTCATTTTGGCAATAATAAATATCCTGTCAATACATTTGTAATATCCTATGTTGGCAAAGATGGAAAAGTTCACTCTCAAATTAGCAAAGGGGATAGCAGAGGTAACTTATATATTATCTATTTGAAGAGTTATGGGCAGATTTTAATTATGGAAAAACCTTTCTTTGATTCAGCCTATATTCAAATGTTTGCACTGGGTAGATATGACAAAAATCTATTTGAGCCTGTAATTATTACACCTTATGCTATGGTATATAAACTTAAAAAGTAGTTAGCATGAATATTGGATTTTTGGGTAATTTGAGTGATAATCTTTATATGTTTAGAAGACCAATTATGAAGGCTCTAAAAAATAGGGGGCATAAAATATTTGCTATTGCCCCTGATGATAGATATAAAAAAGAGTTAGAGAGTGATGGCTTTTTTTTTATTCAATACAAAATGAAAAGACAGAGTCTAAATCCAATAGAAGAGATATTATCTATAAAGGCTATCTATCAAGCTATAAAGCCTCTAAATTTGGATATTTTACAAACCTCAACCGTAAAGCCAAATATATATGGCACATTTGCTGCAAAATTAGCCAAAATCCCAAAAGTTTATAATTTAGTTGAGGGTATGGGTTCATTTTATATAGATGATACATTAAAAGCTAAAATTGTAAGAAGTATCATAGAAACACTTTACAAAAGAGCCAGTAGCTTGAGTGATTTGACAATCTTTGTAAATAGCGATGACCCTAAATATATGATAGATAGAGGCTTGATAGTACCACACAAGGTAAAAGTAATTAAGAGTGTAGGGATAGATACCAAAGAGTATGACCCTGCAAAAGTAGATAAAGATAAAGTATTAAATTGGAGAGAAAAATTATCAAGTGATGGCAAACCTATTGTTATGATGGTAGCTCGTGCTATTTGGCACAAAGGTATAAAAGAGTTTTATGAAGCCAGTAAAATAGTAGGAGACAAAGCCCATTTTGTGCTTGTAGGAGATACAGATAGCGGTAATCCAAGCTGTGCTAATGAAGAGTTTTTAAAAAGTGGCAAAGTCAATTGGATAGGCAGACAAAGCGATATGGTAACTCTAACAGCAGTGAGTGATATCTATGTATTGCCAAGTTACAGAGAAGGGGTTCCTCGCACACTGCTTGAGGCTGCATCTATGGCCAAGCCAATAGTGGCTACTGATGTGGTTGGGTGTAGAGAGGTTGTAAGTGATGGAGTAAATGGCTTTTTGGTCCCCGTCAAAGATAGCAGGACATTGGCTGAGGCGATAGATAGACTTATAGAGAATGTAGAACTTAGGGAGAAATTCGGTAAAGCTTCAAGACAAAAGGCAATGGAGGAGTTTGATATGCCAAAGGTAGTAGAGCAGTATTTGCCGTTGTATAGTTAATTGGTGTATTTGTATATTGGTTATTGGAGATAAAAATACATAAGGGAGCAGATAGTGTATTGCAGATATATAAAACCGATTTTAGATAAGTTATTGGCTTTGATTTTACTAATTGTATTTTCTCCAATATTTTTGATAGTTTCGCTTTTAATATACTTTAAAATGGGCAGACCGATTCTATTTACACAAGATAGACCCGGCAAAGATGGCAAAATATTTAAAATTTATAAATTTCGCACTATGACAAATGAGACAGATGAAAATGGAGAGCTGTTGCCAGATGAGCAGAGACTAAAAGGCATAGGCAAAACTATTAGAAAACTAAGCCTTGATGAGTTGCCTCAGCTAATCAATGTAATTAGAGGTGATATGAGTTTTATTGGTCCAAGACCTTTGCTAGTGGAGTATTTGCCACTATATAATAAAGAACAAGCCAGACGCCATGAAGTAACTCCTGGAATCACTGGCTGGGCTCAGGTAAATGGAAGAAATGCAATAAGTTGGGAAGATAAATTTAAATATGATGTATGGTATGTAGACAACTGCTCCTTTTTAGTAGATATGAAGATAATTTGGCTTACTATATTAAAAGTATTAAAACAAGAAGGTATCAGCTCAGAGCAACACGCAACAATGGAAAAATTTAAAGGAAGCAGATGAAGAGAGTCTCTTTTTTATCCAATATGATACTCCAACCTATAAAAAGAGAGTTAAAAGAGTATGAGTGCCAATTTTTTGATTTGGATTCAATTGTTCCAACTTTGCACTCTAAGGTAGATAGTGATTATTTAGTGCTTTTACTAGAGCCTAGATTTTTTTATGATACATTTATAGATGAAGAAGCCTTTAACAGGATAAATTTTTTAAAGGCTCTTTTAAAAGAGTTTAGAAAAAACAATAAAGCTAAAATTTTACTATCAAATATTGATGATAAGCCACTAGGAGTAGATACCACCTCTATTGCCAAATTTAGAGATGATTTAAATAGACTTAACTTAGAGCTAGAATCTTTTAAGCAGGTAATAAGCGATTTGGAGATTGTTGATATTGTATCTATTGCTTATGAGATAGGGCATAAAGAGCTATATAATGAAAAAAACCGCTATCTATTTCAATCTCCATTTACCAAAAAAGGCATATCAGCATTATCTAAAAAAATCAAAGAAGCAATTAACAGATTTGAGAGCAAACGCAAAAAGGTAATAGTGCTTGATGCTGATAATACCCTTTGGGGTGGAATTTTGGGTGAAGATGGGATTGATGGAATTGCAATTGATGAGAATTATCCGGGTATTGCATATAAAAGATTTCAAAAGATACTGCTTAAACTAAAAGATAGCGGCTTAGTTTTGGCAATGGTGAGTAAAAATAATTTTCAAGATATAAAAGAGTTGTTTCAAAAAAGAAAGATGCCTCTAAGTTTAGATGATTTTGTATCTCTTAGAGTCAATTGGTTACCAAAGAGTCAAAATATTAAAGATATAGCAGATGAGCTAAATTTGGGAGTAGATAGCTTTTTATTTATTGATGATAACCCTTTTGAAATCCAGGAGGTAAAAAGTGCCATTCCTCAAATATCGACTCTTCAAGCCAATAAAGATAATCCACTAAATACAATAGATGAGCTTTTAAATAGAGCTGATATTCAAACTATTGTTATTACCAATGAGGATAGAAAAAAGACTCAGCAGTATAAAAGTGAGAAAAAAAGAGCTGAGGTTTTCAAAGAGGTTAGTGATATAGAGGAGTTTATAAAGAGTCTAAATATCAAAATTGAGTATTGGATAAACAATAAAAAGCAACTACAAAGAATCACTCAACTAATAAATAAAACAAATCAATTTAATCTGACTACCCGCAGATATACAGAAGCTGAAGTTGAAAAGATGATGGAGGAAGATAAAGTATTTTCATTTAAAGTAACTGATAATTTTGGTGATATGGGGATAGTTGGAGTAGTGATAGTAAAAAGCGGTAATATTGATACATTTTTGCTAAGTTGCAGGGTGCTTGGCAGGGGGATAGAAGATAGAATTATGGATATTGTTATAGCAAATACTTTAGAGCTTAAAAGTGCTGAATATATACCGAGTAAAAAGAATATGCAAGTTGCCAATTTGTATGAGAAGTTGGGATTTGAATTAGAAAAAGAGAGTAACGATAAAAAGATTTATCGCTTTGTAGGCAAGGAGCCAAAAAGGGAGTATATAGAGATTATAAAAGGAGATGAATAATGGATATAGAGAGTATTGTATATAGTGCGATAGAAAAAATTAATCAAGATTTAGGAAGTGAAGTTTTAAAAAATCCAACAAATGAAACACTCCTATTTAGTGAGCTTGATTCTATGGCGGTATTGGATTTGATTTTGGAGCTTGAAGAGGCTTTGCAAGAGATAAAGGGCGAGTATATCCAGATTGCTTCACAAGATACAATGGACCCGAATAAAACACCATTTAAGAGTGTCGGTTCCACTATTGAGTATATAAAAGGACTTTTTGATGGCTAAATTACACTTTAAAAATGCTTCCATTAGAGGAATTGTTACAACAGTTGGTGATAAAAAAGTAACAATAGATGAAGAAGCCAGTAAGTTTGGATATGATGAGAAGTTACTAAAAAGAGTCAAAAAGAGTATGGGCTTTAATAGTAGATATGTAGTAAGTAGTGAAGATATATGCACAAGTGATTTATGCTTAGCTTCAGCCAAAAAGCTGTTAAGTGGTTGTAATATTGAAGCTAAAAGTATAGACGCACTCTTAATGGTAACTCAAACACCAGATTACAAAGCCCCATCTACTGCAATAATTTTACAAGATAGACTTGGTTGCTCAACTGATACAATAGCTTATGATATCAATTTGGGTTGTAGCGGATTTATAAACGGGCTTATGAGTGCTTATAGCTTAATTGAATCTGGATTAAACAGAGTGCTTTTATGTGTAGGTGATGTAGCCAGTAAATTTGCTTATGAAAAAGATAAAAACTTAACGCCTCTTATGGGAGATGCAGGAAGTGCTATTTTGATAGAAAAATCTTTAAGTGACAGCTATTTTATACTCCATAGTGACGGAAGCGGATATGAGCATCTAATTATCCCAGCTGGTGGATGTAGATATCCATGTAATGAAGAAGCACTTACTCCAAAAGAGAGGGGTGACGGCTCAATTAGAAGAGATGTAGATATGTATATGAACGGGGCTGAAATTTTTAACTTTACTATCAAAGTGGTGCCAAAGATGTTTGATGAACTATTGGAGTTTGCAGGTAAAAGTAAAGATGAGATTGATTATTTTGTGCTTCATCAAGCCAATAGATATATCTTGCAAAATATCTCCAAAAGAATTGGGGTAGGTAGCGATAGATTGCCTATGGAGACAGTCAGCACATATGGTAATCAAAATTCAGCTTCAATTCCTGGCACAATAAACGGATTTTTGAGTGATAAATACAGCAGTAAAAAGGTTACTTCACTATTTGCCGGATTTGGTATAGGGCTAAGCTGGGGAGCTTGTATTGTAGAGAGTAAAAATATTTTTGCACCTGCTATTGAGCAGTATAAAATTTAAAAACAGGAGTATAAAATGACACAGCAAGAGTTTTTAGAAGCTATTGCAGAGGCACTCGATTGCGAGATGGAGTTAAGTGGTGAGACTATACTTGATGATATAGATGAGTATGACTCTATTGGGGTATTGAGTTTGATGAGTTATTTTGATGAACTTGGTATTAAAGTATCTCCAAATGATTTTGAAAAGTTTGAAACAGTACAGGATTTAATAAATTTGGCTGGAGACAAGATAGATGGCTAATGCTTTGGTGGTAGGAGCCAGTAGCGGGATAGGCAGAGCCATTGCTCTTAAACTGTCAAAAAATTATCAAGTATTTGCAATGGCAAGAAGAGAGGATAGATTAAAAGAGTTAAAAGAGTCAGGGATTACTCCAATACCTTTTGATGTAACAAATCTCAATGATATTGAAAAGACAATTAAAGCCCTAAGTAAAGAGTATGGGAAATTTTCTACTTTGATTTATTCAGCTGGTGTGCAAAATATAAAACCTCTTAGAGTAAATAAGATAAGTGAAGTAGAGTATCTATATAGAGTAAATACAATTGCACCGCTATTTTTTGCCAAAGCATTTGCCTCTAAGAGTGTAGTAGATAAAGATAATTATCCATCAATGCTATTTATATCATCAATTGCCGGTGAAAAACCAGAAAAAGGAATAGTTGCTTACAGTGCTTCAAAAGCTTCACTAAATGCTATGATTAAAGCACTTGCCAAAGAGGTAGCTCCTGTTAGAGTAAATGGAATAGCTCCTGGATTTTTAGAGACTGAAATGACAAAAGAGTATGAGCATATATATAATGATGAGTTTATAGAGCAAATTAAACAGAGTTATCCTCTTGGGCTTGGAAGTGTAGAGGATATTGCTGAGGTGGCTTCATTTTTAGTTTCAAGTAGTGCCAAATATATAACTGGTGAAATTATCAGAGTAGATGGGGGTGGAGCTTTATGAGAGTAGATCATATAGGCTTTGTAGTGAAAAATGCAGAGAAATACCGTAAAAATTTGCCAATTCAAACGGTAGTAAAGAGTCTATATGACCCGCTTCAAGATGCCTATTTGGAGCTAATAGACGGTGGTGGAGTTATGATAGAGCTTATTGAGCCTCAAAATGAGGATGCTTTTACATGGAACTTTTTACAAAAAGGTGGAGGATACCATCATATATGCTATGAGTGCGACTCTTTAAAAGAGGCAAAAGATGCTATAAAAAATCAATTTATGGTAGAGGTTTTAGGACCAATTCCAGCACCTCTATTGGATGGTCAAGTTCTGTTTGCAAGAAGCAGAAACAGAGAAATAGTGGAGTTTGTATGGCGAAAATAGCAATTATTGGCGGTGGTGGATTTGCAAAAGAGGTTATTGAAGTAGCAAAGATGCAAGGGCATGATATAGTTGGTATTTTTGCTCTTGAAAACAGCTTAAAAGAGTATCCATATTTGGGCTATCTTGAAGAGGCAGTAACAAAACAAGATGAGTATGACTATTTGCATATAGCTATTGGGGCAGTAAATGCCAAAGGGATGCAAAATCGCAAGAAGATATTAGAGTTTATAAAAGAGAATAATTTACCACTTATCTCTCTTATCTCTCCAAAAGCTGATATTGGAGAGGGGGTAAAGATTGGAGATGGAGTTTATATTGGACATCGTGTAATAGTCTCTTGTGATAGTGTAATTTCTGATGGGGTATTGATAAATCAAGGGGCTGTAATTGGTCATGATTGTAAAATTGCAGAAAATGTATCTATTGCTCCTTTGGTATTTTTAGGTGGTAATGTAGCAGTGGAAAAAGATGTTATGATTGGAGTTAGAGCTACTATTCGTCAAGGTGTAAGAATAGGACACAATTCTATAGTTGGGATGGGTTCTATTGTGATTAAAAATATATTGCCAAATAGCACTACACTTCAGATGCCAAGTAAAATATATCGGCAGTAGGCATTGGGCATTGGGCATTGGGCATTGGGCATTATATTGTATATATATAAGTCCCTAATTTATTGTAGCTTGTATAATGGACTTTTGTATTTAATTTTGAGCTATTTCTTACTGTTCGTCGTTTTCTCTTTATACAAAATAGTATCTTATAATGCCTATTGCCCAATGCCTAATAACCAATTTCTTAATTACTATATTGCTTGAAATAAGCATATTTGAATGCAATTTAGTCACTATTTATAATTTTATATTAAAGGTCATTTATGCAAAATAGAATCTTTCTCTCACCACCTCATATGGGAGGAGATGAGTTAAAATATGTAAAAGAGGCTTTTGATAGCAACTACATAGCTCCTCTTGGTGAATTTGTCAATCGTTTTGAAAACTCTATCTCTAATTACACAGGGGCTAAAAGTGCGTTAGCTCTTAGCTCTGGAACTGCTGCAATTCATTTGGCTCTTAGAGTTTTGGGAATCAAGCAGGGTGATAAGGTATTAGCTTCAACTTTTACATTTATCGGCTCAGTTGCTCCAATTATCTATCAAAACGCTGAGCCTGTATTTGTAGATAGTGATAACTCTTGGAATGCTGACCCCAATTTGGTAGAAGATGCTATCAAAAAAGAAAAACCAAAAGCCTTTATTGTAACTCATCTATATGGTCAAAGTGCTGATATTAAGAGTATTGCTCAAATTTGTCAAAGATATGGTGTAGTATTGATTGAAGATGCTGCTGAGAGTCTTGGGGCAAAGTTTGAAAATAAGCATACCGGCAGATACGGCAGATTTGGGATTTACTCATTTAATGGCAATAAAATTATTACTACAAGCGGTGGCGGTATGCTAATAAGCGATGATGAGCGTGATATAGAGTATGCCAAAAAGTTATCTACACAAGCAAGAGAGCCAAAACTTTGGTATGAGCATACAGAGATAGGTTATAATTATCGAATGAGCAATATCTTAGCAGCTATCGGAGTAGGGCAGATGGAAGTGCTTGATAAAAGGATAGCAAGAAAAAGAGAGATTTTTGAGATTTATAAAAATGCTTTATCTGATATTGATGAGATTGAGTGGATGCCAGAGATTGATGGAAGTTTTGGCAATAGATGGCTTACAACTATGAGTTTAAAAGAGAGTAATCCATTTAAAGTAATAGAGGCACTCTCAAAAGAGAATATTGAATCTCGTCCGCTTTGGAAACCTATGCATCTACAAAAGATATTTAAAGATGCCAAATTTTACGGCACCGGAGTGTCAGAAGCTCTATTTAATAGTGGAGTGTGTCTGCCTTCACCTACTGCTTTAGGTGATAAAGAGATTGAAGATATTGCATCTATAATTAGGAGAAGTGTTTGCAACTCAAATTAACTATATATCATAGAATTATATTTTTTGTAATATTTGATAGTTTGATAGGGGTATTTACTCTATATTTAGCCTATCTATTGAGATTTAATTTCACTATTCCCAATGAATTTTTAGATAAATTTTGGATTGTAGCAACTGCTATTTTATCTTTGAGAGTGCTGTTTTTTTATATATTCAAAATATATTACCGCTCATGGCGTTTTTTTGGACTCAAAGATTTAAAAGATTTAATCAAAGCTACCACTTTAGCCTATATTCTATTTTTTGTAATATTTTATATAGCTCCAAATATTTTCAATCCTATGCCACGAAGTGCAGTAATAATAGATTTTTTTCTCTCTTTGATGTTTATATCCCTATTTAGGATATCCAAAAGGGTATTTTTAGAAAGCACAAATAATATTAGTAGTAAAAGAGCTGTGGTAATAGGGATAGATTCACATACCCCCTCAGCTATAAAAGCAGCCCAAGGTGGAGATATACCATATCAAGCTCTGTGTGCAGTGAGTAAAGATTCATCTTTGATTGGCTCATATATTGAGAGTGTAAAAGTTTATCCATTAGAGGATTTAGAGAGAATTTGTAAAGATTTTGAAATAGATTCAGCCTTGATTGCAGGTTCAGTCAGTGCCAAAGAGTTAGATAGCATTGTAGAGAGATTAGCTAGTGTAAATGTAAATGATATCAAAAGAATTTCACTACTTAGCGAGAGTGCTAAAAAGCTTCAAGATATAGATATAGAAGACCTCTTAGCCAGAGAGCCAAAAGATTTGGATGTAAAAGTTATAAAAGAGTTTATCAAAAATAAAACTATACTTGTAACAGGTGCAGGTGGAAGTATAGGCAGTGAAATTTGCAGACAGGTAGTAGAGTTTGGATGCAAAAAGCTTATAATGGTAGATAATGCTGAATATAATCTGTATAAAATCAATGAAGAGTTAAATAGCCCTAATGTAGTAGCAAAACTTTTATCCATTCTTGATATTGATATTTTAGAAGAGATATTTGATGAGTATAAGCCGGATATTGTAATACATGCAGCTGCTTATAAACATGTGCCGCTGTGTGAAGATAATGCAAAAGAGGCAATTAGAAACAATATCGGCGGAGTTATAAATATTATAGATTTGAGTATAAAGTATGGGGTTAAAAAGGTAGTAAATATATCAAGCGATAAAGCAGTTAGACCAACCAATGTAATGGGAGCTACCAAAAGGGTAGGGGAGCTATATGCCCAAAATGTAGATAGCAAAGATACAGAGGTGGTATCTGTTAGATTTGGTAATGTGCTTGGTTCCAGTGGTAGTGTAGTGCCAAAATTCAAAGCTCAAATTGAAAAAGGAGGTCCGCTAACTGTAACTCATCCAGAAATTACCAGATATTTTATGCTGATTCCTGAAGCGTGTAGATTGGTATTACAAGCTTCAGCTATCGCCAAAGGTGGAGAGCTTTTTATTTTGGATATGGGAGAGCCGGTTAAGATAGTAGATTTAGCTAAAAAGATGATAAGGTTATATGGCAAAGAGGGTCAGATAGAGATAATCTATACAGGACTTAGAAAGGGTGAGAAACTGTATGAAGAGTTACTTATAGATGATGCAGAGTGTAAAACAAAATATGACTCTATCTATGTAGCCGGAGCAACACTTTATGATATCAAGAAGTTAAAAGAAGATATCAAAGAGGCTTTATCATCAGATAATCCAAAAAAGATACTCAAAAAGATTGTGCCAGAGTATAAAGTGTATGAAGATAAAGAGGGAAGATGAAATTAGAAGAGTTACAAGCCATAGCCAAATATTTAAAAAGTAGATATAAATTTATAAAAAAAGCTAGAAGAGTAGAGAATAATACTATTGAGCTAATGTTTGATGAAGAGAGTCTATTTTTTGATATGACAAGAGGGCAATCTGTGATATATACAGCCCCCTCCAATCGTCCATCACAGGATTTTAATGCTCCATTTGACAATATTTTATATCAATATCTATCACACGCTAAAATTTTAGATATCTATTTGCCAAATAATGACAGAGTATTAGCCTTTAAAATAGAGCCAAAGAGTCAATACAAAAAGAAGATTATAGAACTCTTTTTTGAATTTACAGGCAGATATACCAATGTTATATTGGTAGATGAAGATGGTAGAGTAATAGATGCACTTCACCATATAGATGAGTCCAAATCGCATAGAGTAGTAAAACCAAATGTTGAATTAACAGCTATACCTCCACGACAAAATCAAGGAAGCAGTAATATAAAAGCATTAAGTGATGATGAGGTAAAAGAACTCTTAGAAGAAAACGGCAAAAGAGTCATATCCAAAAAGGTATCAAACCTAAAAGCTGTAAAGCTAAGATTAATTGATAAAAAAATCAAAAAAATCAAAAAAGAGTTGGATAAATTGCCAAATAGCCAAGAGTTGCAAGAAAAAGCAAACAGATATAAGAATATGGCAAATATAATATTGGTAAATCTACATAAAATATCTCAATATGACAAAGAGTTAAAAACTTACGATTTTGAGGGTAATGAGATAGTTATACCTTTGCCCAAAGATGTGAAAAAAAACAGATTTAGTGAATACTATTTCAATCTTGCCAAACGCTCCCGCTCAAAAGCTGTAAATTTATATATAGAAAAAGAGAACCTACAAGGCAAATTAAAATTTTATGAAAATATTGCCCAAGCTTTGAGTGATGCTAAGGATATATACACTTTAGAGTTACTATTGCCAAAAAGAGGTCGTTCTAAGAGAAAAAAAGAGAAGCTAAAAGATGCAGAACTCTATTGGATAGATGGTTATAAAGTCTATGTAGGCAGAAACAGTAAGGAAAATCAAAAGATTTTATCTTTGGCAAAAGCTAATGATATATGGATGCATGTAAGAGGCATACCATCAAGCCATATTATTATAAGAACAGATAAGCAAAATTTACCGGATTCTTTACTTCAATCTGCTGCTAAATTGTGTGTGGATTTTTCTATCAAACAGCCTGGAAATTATGAAGTAGATTATACACGCAGAAAATTTGTCAAGATTCAAGAAGGCTCTAATGTAGAGTATGATAAATATAAGACTATATCAGTGCTTAAAGAGGGGATTGAGATTAGAGAATAAGCTTAAATGCTATACAATTACTACTAAAAGGTGTGAATATGCTATTTAAATTGATTATTTTAGGAGCAATAGCTTACGGTATATATAGGTTAATGGGTGGTAAAATACTCCCAGATAAAAAGAGTAATGAGAATGAAAACAAAAAATTACCTGATGATACAATGGTAGAGTGTGATACCTGCTCTACATATGTAAGTGTATCAGAGGCTATAAAATATAAAGATAAATATTACTGCTCTACAGAGTGTTTAGAAAAAAAGAAGGAGAGTTAAAATGCTTGTATTTGGTCATCCGTGGATAGAGAGTGAAAAGTTTTTGAAAGTTTATACAATTGATGATATAAAAAAGACACAACCAAAAGATATACTTCTCTTAGAGCCACTAAGCGTATCGATAGATATAGCAAAATATTGCAAAGCCAATAATCTGCCATTTGCTGTAACAATCAATTCTGTTAGAGATGCTGTCTATGTCAATGCCATTGGAGCTGATTATATGCTATGTCAGCATGAACAGGCTATTATTGTGCAAAAGGTTGCAGATGATTATATGTTTGATGCAAAAGTATTAGTAGTAATTGAAGATGAAAAGAGTATAGATACTCTTATTCGTTTTGGAATTGATGGTGTGATATTCTCTCATGCTATAATGCAGGCAAGATAATTTAAGTCAGAGGATAATAATACTCCTCTGAAGCTTTTTTAGAGTCCTATCTCATCTAACTCTTTAAACTTAAATCCTTCTATTATCAAATCAATGGTATCTTGTCCTTTTCTTCTTACAAGCACCATAATTCCCTCCTCCATAAAATCTAAATAGTTTTCAAATTTATTTTCTAAGATTACAAAATCTATCCAGTCAGCCTCACACTCATCTTTGGTTGGGCAGATAGATATACCTTTGATTTCACCCTCATCAAAATCTATCAATGCCCACGCTTTAGCTTCATCTCTTTTGGCAATTTTGGCACTATCTTTGTCTGTAGAATCCAAAGGTATGATAATTAGCATGATGCTCCTTTGATCTTGTTTGGATCTAATTTCAACTCTTCATTATCCATTATTCCTATACCTCTATCCAAAATTCCTTGTGCTATCTCTTTGGCTTCATCAAGAGAGTGCATTTTGCATGTGCCACACTGATAGATATTAAGCTCTGGTATATCATCTTGGGATTTTACATTTAATACATCTTTCATAGACTCTTCCCATGCTTTAGCTACTCTCTCTTCGTTAGGTGTGCCAATTAGTGACATATAAAATCCAGTCCTACAACCCATAGGAGAGATATCAATAATCTCCACACCATCTCCGTTTAGATGCTCTCTCATAAATCCTGCAAAGAGATGCTCTAGTGTATGGATACCCTTTTCGCCCATAATCTCTTCGTTTGGTTTGCAAAATCTCAAATCAAATACTGTTATTGTATCCCCACAGGGTGTTTGCATCGTCTTTGCTACTCTCACAGCAGGAGCTGGCATTTTGGTATGGTCAACCATAAAGCTATCTAACATTGGCATAATATAATCCTTTTTATTTTGATTATAGCATAGATAGATTGGTGTATTGGTGTATTGGTGTATTGGTGTATTGGTGTATTGGTGTATTGGTGTATTGGTGTATTGGTGTATTATAAGTATATATAAATACTATATTATACAATAAATCCAATAACTAATAACCAATAACTAATACACTAATATATATAATAATCTAAAAATTTTTAAGGAAGTCTATAATGATAAACAGACTCAAAGGCAAAACTGCTCTGGTTACCGGTGCCAGTTCTGGGATTGGCAAGGCTATAGCTTATGCGTTGGCAGAAGCCGGTGTGCATTTGATAATTACTGGCAGAAGAATAAAACTCTTAGAGCAGATAGCCAGAGATATAGAAGAGAGGTTTGCTGTAGCTGTGGTAGAGGTGCAGATGGATGTAAGAGATAGAGATGATACACTAAGCAAACTTGAAAAGCTACTCAAAAAGTATGAGATAGATATCTTGATAAACAATGCAGGATTGGCACTTGGGCTTGAGAGTATAGATGAGGGTGATATCTCTAAATGGGAGCAGATGATTGATACCAATATTAAAGGATTGCTCTATATCACCAAAGCCGTATCAGCTCAAATGAAAAATAGAAATAGAGGCGATATTATAAATATGGGCTCAATCGCAGGTGAAGTAGCATATCCGGGAGGCAATGTATATTGTGCGACAAAAGCAGCGGTGCATATGCTAACTGAAGCAATGAATAGTGATTTTTTTGGAACCAATATAAGAGTAGGCACGATAGCTCCCGGGGCGGTGGATACAGAGTTTAGCGATGTGAGATTTTCAGGGGATAAAAGCAAAAGAGATGCCGTATATGAGGGGTATGAGCCTTTGAGTAGCCAAGATATTGCTGAAATTGCCATATTTATGCTCAATGCTCCAAAACATGTAAATATCCAGCATATTAGAGTAATGCCTACAGCACAGAGAAATCCGTTTCAATTATACAGGGAGAGTAAATGAATAGCGTAATTTTTGAAGATAGACAAATTATTCCTAGCAAAGTGGTATGTGTAGGCAGAAACTATGTAGAGCATATAGAAGAGCTAAATAATGAGATGCCAAGCTCTATGGTGCTATTTAACAAACCAAACTCTGCTATCAGTGAAACACTGAAATATTTTCAAGAAGATACAAGATATGAGGCTGAAATTACTCTACTCATAAAAGATAGCAAGATTTCAGGGATTGGATTGGGGCTTGATTTGACACATGCCAAGATTCAAAACTATCTCAAATCAAAAGGTCTGCCGTGGGAGAGAGCCAAAGCATTTGACGACTCTGCTGTTTTAAGCTCTTTTGTCTCTTATGAAGGGAGTTTGGAAGATATCAGATTTGAGCTCTATATCAATTCTGAGCTTAGACAGTTTGCTGATTACTCTTTGATGATATACAAGCCAAATGAGATAATCAAAGAGATTAGCACTTTTATGACACTTGAAGATGGTGATGTTATAATGACAGGCACCCCCAAAGGGGTAGGGGTCTATAGCAGAGGTGATATATTTTTGGGCAAACTCTATGAAAAAGACAAGATGCTGATGGAAGTTATGTGGGAGGCAGTTTGATGGATAGATACTACTATAGTTATGAAGAGTTTAGAGATGATATGCATAAGCTAAAAGATAAAATCTCTGACTTTTCTCCCGATACACTATTGAGCATTGCCAGAGGCGGATTGATGCCGGGACTCTTTTTGGCTCATGCTCTTGATACCAACAGACTCTTTACAATAAATGCTATTCATTATGATGATACCAAAAAGCTTGAGAGTATGGAGATTTTTAATTTGCCAAATTTGAGTGATGCCAAAAGGGTATTGCTTATAGATGATATTGTAGATAGCGGTGATACAGTAAGAGCCGTTTTAAAACTGCTTGGTAAAAAGTATCCCAATATTGAGTTTAAATTAGCTTCGATATTCTATAAATCCTCCGCACCGATTCAACCGGATTTTAGCGTCAAAGAGGCTGATAGATGGATAGATTTCTTTTGGGAAGCTGATCCAATCAAAAAATAAAATTTTAAGGAAAAGATATGAAAACAAATCAAACATTTAAACCTCTTTTGAGACTATGGCACTGGCTGACTGTATTTAGTATCTTTGGATTGCTTTTTACAGTTTTACTTAGAAAGACTTTTCTTAGCAAGAGTGCAAATGCAGCGATTATTCAAGACAAACTCTCAGCTATGTCTATACATATAGATACTGAACAGGCTCTATCTATAGCCAAAGCCATAAGAGCCCCTATGTGGGAGTGGCACTATATATTTGCTGTAATTTTAGGTATTGCAATCTTAGTGAGAGTAATTGCGATGATAAAGGGTGATGCAAAAATGCCCATATTTAAACTGATAGAGTCTCAATCACTGGAAGAGAGACTAAAAAACAGTGTCCATCTGCTACTGTGCCTGAGCATACTGCTCATAGCCATAAGCGGAGCATTCTATTACTATCATGATACTTTAGGTTTTGCTAAAGAGTCTGTAAAATGGGTCAAAGAGTTTCATGAGTTTTTGCTCTATCCTATAGTTTTGTTTGTGACTATGCATATAGTAGGTGTTATCAAGCATGAATTGACTACAAAAGAGTGTATAGTATCAAAGATGATTCATGGAGATGAGTAAAACTACTCATCTTTTTTAAACTGCTTTAGCCACTCAATATCTTCATCTTTGAGTTTGGCTACTTTTGATGAGAGTGAATCTCTCATTGAGAGCAAAGTATCAATATCCATATATTTAAGCAGATTTCTATCTATAAAAGACTCCTCTTTTCCGTATGCTATGAGGCTTTCTATCTCTTTTAGGAGATTTTCTTTTTCATCTAAATGTTTCATAGTGCTATTTTACTGTAAATATAATATCTTTTTGGTTTTTGGATATACTATACAAAAAAGATTACAGGAGTTTAAATATGCTTGAAGTTGGAGAGAAGGCACCTGAGTTTTGTCTGCCAAATCAAGACAGTGAAGAGGTGTGTCTTAGAGATTTGCAGGGTAGTTGGGTAGTGCTATATTTCTACCCAAAAGACAGCACCCCCGGATGCACTACTGAAGCACTTGATTTTACTGCTCATTTGGCAGAATTTGAGGCTCTGGGGGCTACTGTGTTGGGAGTGAGTCCAGATAGTATAAAAAGACACAAAAATTTTGTAGAGAAAAAAGAGCTAAAAGTTACTCTCTTAAGTGATGAAGAAAAGAGTGTGCTTCAAGCTTATGGTGTATGGCAACTCAAGAAAAATTACGGCAGAGAGTATATGGGGGTGGTTAGAAGCACCTTTATAATAGATCCCGATGGTAAAATAGCTGCCAAATGGGAAAAAGTCAGGGTAAAAGGGCATGTAGAAGAGGTTTTAGCTAGACTCAAAGAGTTGCAGTCAGCTTGATGGAGGTTGATGAATTTTTAGAGATTGTAGAGATACTGCAAAAAGAGTATCCCAAATGGGATGCTCCCGCAAAGGCGTTTGAGAGTGCATATGAGAGGACTCCTTACAAAATATTATGCTCTACACTGCTGAGTTTCCAAACAAAAGATGAAATTACTTTAAAAGCAGCTTTGAGGCTATTTGAGAGAGTATCTACTCCATGGGATATGGTATCTTTGGATACAGCAGAGATTGAGAGACTGATATATCCTGTGGGCTTTTATCGAAAAAAGGCAAAGAGTCTAAAAGAGATTTCTCAAATATTAATTGATAGATTTGATGGCACAGTGCCAAATGATTTTGGGAATCTAACTAGTATCAAAGGTATAGGTGACAAAACAGCTTCTATTGTATTGGAAAATGCCTTTGGCAAAGATATCGTAGCTGTTGATACTCATCTGCACCGCATATTAAATATGTGGGGTGTTATAGATACCAACAGTGAAAAAGAGAGTGCCAAAGTGTTAAATGCTATTTTGAGTGATGAAAATAAAAGGGGCTTAAATAGATTGATAGTTAGTTTTGGGCAGATTATATGCAAACCTGTATCTAAAAAGTGTGATATATGTCCGATAAAAGATAGATGTCCAGAGGTTAGATAATGAGAATAGTATATATATTTTTTATTGCTATTTTGGGATTGGGTGCTTCAAATGATTGCATACCCACTATCTCAATGCATTACACACCCAAAGGGGTGGAAGTAGATATAAGTTATGATAAAAGTTGCAAATCTTATATACAAAAGAGTGATGCAAATATCACTGTAGTTATTACATATCCTAAAGAGAATCAGATAAATCAAAGTAGCTCTAATGATACCACTTTGATAGATAATATTATTGCTACCGCCAAATCAAAATTAGGCTCTCCTTATAATCCTGCTCACGCAGGACCTGATAGCTTTGACTGCTCCGGATTTGTATATTATGTATTTAGGCAAAATGGTATCAAAATCCCCCGCACATCAAGAGGGCAATCTTTGATATCCAAAAGACTCAATAAAGATGAGATAAAAAGAGGCGATATTGTAGTATTTGATACAGCACACAGAGGACATATCAACCACTCCGGCATATATTTGGGTAATGGCAAATTTATACACGCTACTTCAGGCAGAGCCTACAGTGTAACGATATCAAACCTTGAGCATGGATTTTACAAAGATAAATTTAGATGGGGTGTAAGGGTAGTATCTAAATCTCAAAAACCAAACTGAGTGCTTCTTTGCACATTTTTAATTGTTTATCATTTATTGAGCCTATTTTTTTTATGAGCCTTATTTCAGAAATGGAACGAACCTGAAACAGGTCTATAGCTGATATTTTTGTTAAGTTGTTTTCACTGTTTGGTATGAGTTTTACCATCCATGGAACAGATTCATATTTTGCTTTAAAATCTGTAACAGGGGCGACTATTTTAAGTGGAAGTTTACCGATAAGATTACTATTTATAATTACACATGGTCTAGTTTTTTTTATTTCTGCACCTATTGTCGGATCTAAATTTACAAGCCAAATCTCTTTTTGTTTCATATGAAATCTTCTCTGTCAAGAGCTGTAAATTCTGTAAGTTCTTTATTGTCTTTATATTCATTTTTCATTAGTTCAACGGCATTTTTAATTTTGGCTACTCTTTGCTCTTCTAAAAATTTTTCTATTGCAATTTTTATTATCTCTGTTTTGGAGTAACCCAACTCTTTTTTTGAAGTATTTAGCTCATCATTGATATATTTTGGAAGGGTTATAGTAATTGTGCTACTTTCAGAGCTTGTCATGATTTTACTCCTTATCAAAATTCATCATAGTTTGATGTTTAAAATATACATTAAAATTAAATTAAAGTCAAATGATTAATATTGAATATATTACATCTTATCAGATATGGTTTGATTGAGAAGAATATCTTTTGGCTCAATTCCAATACTATAAAGATATGCTCTGCATTTGGGAGGGATTTTTGCTGTTCTGCATTTTTCTTTGAAATCTTTTGGCATTTTGAGATTTTTTATATATGGAGCTATATAGATATATCTATCTCTTATCTCTACAGCCCATTTTCTACCGACTACTATGCTGTTTTGTTCTCTTAAACAAATTCTCTCATTGCCACTTATGAGATAGCCCATACTTTTTAAGACTTCATCACAGGCTCTGTCTATTACTGATACACTATCATACTCTATGATAAAAAACTGCTTCTTTTTATATACTATACGATAGAGACTTTTGATAATATCTCTATCATAATTTAGATACTCAAAGCTTCTACTTATGCCTTTGCTATATCTATTTACTATTGGATTTAATATTTTTCTAAATCTGTTTCTTTCATATCTATCAGACTCATTGGATTTATCTATAAAGTATTGAAGATTATTATCTATTAAAAACTTTTCTATCTCTTCTTTGCTTACACTTAAAAGAGGGCGTATTAGAGTATATTTGGTGCCATTGGCAGTAACTCTGTTTGATATCTCCTTCATACCGGCTAACTCACTCACCCCTGCACCTCTTATTAATCGCATCATCATCCACTCTACTTGGTCATTTAGCTGATGAGCAGTGATTAAGTTGGTGTAGCCATCTTTTTCTATAAGTTTTTCAAAAAAGCTATATCTAAACTCTCTGGCATTGGCTTCAAAGTCTCTATCCCATTTTGGGGCATAGCTAATATGAGCTTTTTTATTATATTTTTTAGCCAACCCTTTGGCAAAATCCTCCTCTTCTTTAGCTTGGCTTCTGAGTCCATAATTTACCAAAGCTATATCAAAATCTATACCATAATTTTGAAATATATGAAATAAGGCAGTAGAATCCACTCCGCCTGAAAATGCCAATAGATTTTTGCCATCACATACTCTAGCTATTATATGAGAAGGAATTTCAATACTCAATGTCCAATGCCTGTTGCTCAAATTATCTAACTCTCTTTTGTAAAGTTCCCAGCAGATACTCACCTGCCCTTTCGGTGATATGCACATCATACACTCCACCAACTTCTACCTCTAAATCATTGGTATCATTTATTAAAATTTCTCCGTCAATCTCCGGTGCCCACATTAATGGTCTAGCTGATAGCAGATACTCATGCTCACTGCTTTTGCCATCGATTACTGCGTCTATGTTTTTGCCTACCATCTTTTCAAGTGATAGAAGCATTGATGTTTTGGCAATATCGGCTAATATTTGAGTCCTCTCTTCGATAATCTCTTGAGGCAGTTGAGGCATATTGTATGCTGTGGTACTCTCTTCGTTGGAGTAGGCAAATACATTAATTCTGTCAAATCCAAACTCTTCTAAAAATAGACACAATCTATCAAAACTCTCTCTGCTCTCTTGAGGGTGTCCAGCTATTACAGAGGTGCGGACAAATGAATCTTTTTTGCTTCTCATTCTATTTAATAGTTCTATAGTCTTTTGCTCTCCAAAGCCTCGCTTCATCACCTTGAGCATATCATCATCTATATGCTGAATTGGCATATCATAGTATGTTTGAAATATATTGGAGTCAGCAATTTTATCTATCATACTCTCTGTGGTGGTAGATGGATAAAGATAGAGTATCCTTGCACTATAGACTCCCGGTATCATCTCAACATTTTCCATCAAATCAATCAGCCCCTCTTTTAGTCCCATATCTCTACCATAACTTGAGCTATCTTGAGATATAAAAGAGAAATCAAAATATCCATTTTGTGTCAAATTTGATACCTCTTTGGTAATTGAATCTATTGTCCTAGAGTGTAATCTGCCTTTAAATGTAGGAATTGCACAAAATGAGCAGTTTTGATTGCAACCTTCAGCCATTTTGATATAAGCGTGATAATTTGAAGCAGTAATAATTCTTGGAGCATTTTCATTTAGCAGATAAACTTCTGGTGAAAAACTGCTCTGTTTTGATGCAATAAGTTCATCAATACGCTCATAATCCCCAACTCCGGTAAAGATATCAATTTCCGGCATCTCTTTTTGAAGTTGCTCTTTATATCGTTCACTAAGACATCCGCTCATTACAAGCAGAGAATTTTCTTTTCTTTGCTGATGAAGATTCAGCACTGTAGAGATACTCTCCTCTTTTGCTGCTTCAATAAATCCGCAGGTATTTACAATAATCACATCAGCTTCTGAGGCATCATCTGTAATCTCATAATCAGCCAGTCTGCCTAGCATCACTTCACTATCTACCAAATTTTTGGTGCAACCAAGGCTTACCAAATGTAACTTTTTTGACATAGAAAACTCTTTTATAAAAATTTTTAGCAATTATACACGCAAAAGTGAAGATTGTATATTGAATAGAGATTTTTTAACACTCAGTTAACATTTATTAACGGATAATAAACAATTAAATTGCAAGGAGTGAAATAGATGGTCAAAAGAGGGATATATATATCAATTATCGCTGTATCAGTATTATATGGTGAGTCTGTAAGTGATTTGGGGAGTATTGATGTAAATGCAACATCAAGCAAAGCTAAAAAAAGTGTAATTAAAAAGAGAGCAAAAATCAAAACTAAGCCACCTGTTATGGAGAGTATATCAAATGATGATATCGGTAATATTGATGTTACAAGTTCTCCAAGCAGTATAACTGTAAATGATGTAGGCGGAGAAGAGGTTCGCTCAGCAGATGTAGCAAATTCTCTCAGTAAAACAGTTCCTGGTGTAAATATCATCAGAAGAAGTGCAGTAGCCAATGATATTGTCGTAAGAGGTTTGAAAAAAGATAATATATCTGTAACGATAGATGATTCTAAACTTTATGGAGCATGTCCAAACAGAATGGATCCTCCAATCTCTCATGTATTGGCAAATAATATAGACAGAATAGAGATTTATGAAGGTCCTTATGATGTAACACAATCCGGTGCATTGGGAGCTTCTGTAAAGGTTTATACAAAAGAGCCTGAGAGTGGGTTAAACGGTGCAATAAATTTGGGTTTGGGACGATGGAATTATAGAAAGTTATCCGGATATCTAAGTGGCGGTAATGATAAAGTCAAATTTGAATTGGGGCTATCTACTGAAACTTCAGACCAATATGAAGATGGCAACGGTAATAGTATGTCCAAACAGTTGGATAACTATATCAAATCTCATCCTGCTCTTGCCGGTAAAGCTTATCAAGATAGATACAAAGATATGTCTGCTTACACCAAATCTACACTTATGGGCAAAATATACTGGAATATCACAGATAATCAAGAGTTGAAACTCTCTTATACAGCCAATAGAAGCGATAATATTTTATACCCCTCTACGCCTATGGATGCAGATTATGACAATTCTGATCTGTTTAATAGTGAATATATTATTAAAAACTTGGGTGAGTATTCCAAGAAATTAAAATTCAAATACTATAAAACAAAAGTCGATCACCCTATGTCCACACGATACAGAAAAATAGCTGTATCACCTACAAACAAAATGGGTATAGTAAAACATCAATTACAGAGTGAAGTAGAAGGTGGCAGTATCATCAATGAGTTTGTTTTGGGTAATAATGATATTGAGAGTGGAGTTGATTTCAGCAGAAGAAACTGGGATGGTAAATATTATATGCATGATGATATGCCATTCCCAAAAGCAAAACTCCACAGTATATATGATGTAGATACAGATGATTACGGCATATATATCAAAGACAGATATAAAATCTCCTCATTACAGATTGATAGTGGTTTTAGATTTGACCATGTAGAGATAGATACTCCACGAGCAGGTGATAGAGATAGAACATTTGACGGCATAGGTGCCAATATAATGACTCATTATACCTTAAACAGTAATACTACACTCTTTTTGGGAGCAGGAACTGCTATGAGAATCCCTGACGGAAAAGAGTTATATTTTAGGTCCAAAACAGGTGCGGTTGTAGGTAATGAAAATTTGGATCCGGTAAGAAATTATGAAGTAGATTTGGGAGCTGAGTTTGGATATGGCAATATTACAAGTAAAATAAAAGGATTTTATAGTTATTTGCAGGATAATATACTCTATAACTCCACACTCCCCAACGGAGTAGGTAAAGGTAAGTATGAAAATATGGATTCATACATTTACGGAGCAGAGTTGAGTGCATCATACAGTTACAGTGATACTCTACACTTTGATACATCTGTTTTCTGGATGGAGGGCAAGAAAAAAGAGCCTCTCACAGGACAAAAAGATACAGATTTGCCGGATATCGCACCTTTGAATTTCAAACTGGGTGCTACATGGATGCCTATGGATGATTTGGAATTGAAAGCCGATTTTATAGCTTCGGCAAGATGGGATAAAATTGACAGTGATAACGGTGAGCAGATATTGGGAGGTTGGAGTGTCTTAAATTTGAAGATGACAAAAAGCTGGGGTGATTCTCTTGAGTGGATTGTAGGAGTGGATAATCTATTTGATAAAAGTTATGCCATATCCAATACTTACAAAGATTTGACCCTCGTAACAGGTGGCTCTCCAATGCTTATGAATGAGCCGGGTAGATATGTCTATACAAATATAAGATATAAATTCTAACTGCAATTTGCTTTGGGGCTGAAGCCCCGCCTTCTATAAAATATTGCTTTATGTATATCGCTTCAGACTATAATTATCTGAGGCGATATATTAGAGTCAATGTAAATCGGTGAGGCAGTCTTACTCTCAAACGGCTTACATTGATGGGAAAGGCTGCTTTGACAGCTTTTTTTGCATATGATTTGAAGATTGATTTACCTGTAACTTTTATATTGGATACTGTTCCATTTGCATTTAGAGTAAATGATACTCTTACTCTTCCCTGGATATTTCGTCTCTTTGCCGAAGGAGGGTATCTTTTGTGCCTTTCTATGCGTCTTCTAATCAATGAAGCCAGTTTTACCAGATTGCCTCCTCCTCTTCTTGCTCTTCTTCTGATACTCTTTTTACTGTTTGCTGTTTGGGGCTTGATATATTTTTTGTGTTTTTTTATTTCTCTTTTCTTATTTTGTGCTGTTTTATGTTTTGGTGCTTCAATCTTCTTTTTAGGCTCATCAATCTTTTTAATCTTTTTTGGCTCTTTATCAATAGTTTTTTTTGGCACATCTTTTTTAATAATCTTTTCTTTGTTTTTGATTTTTTTCTCTTTGAGAGGTTTTTTTCCCTTCTTTATTTCACTACTTCTTTTCTCTTCTATTTTTTCACTATTTACGGTATCACTTGCTTTATCATTTGCTTTATCAAATGATACCAGTGATATTTTAG
>WFNP01000031.1 GCA_015488535.1 Nitratifractor sp. | reverse complement strand
AAATAGATGACTTTATTTCTGAGCGTTTAGTAGATGAGGTAGTTTCTATCATAAAAAGTTTTAAAATAGATGAGATAATATATGTAAACGGACCTGGCTCACAAATGGGCATCAAATTGACATATATAGCACTTAAATCTATTGAAATCATTAAAAATATACCATTAAAAGCATGTAGTGCATTTACTCTTAATGGAGGCTCCCCGATTAAAGCGATGGGCAAACTATATTTTATAAAAGAAAAAGAGACTATAATTACAAAAAAATTGGAAAATGAAGTCGAAATGGAGTTTGAGTTGAAAGATAATATCTCTGACTTAAAGTTAGAAGATACCAATCTTCCAGATTACAGACTCCCGGCTGTATAAAGGCTGTTTTTGTTAATAAGTGTACCTGCTACAAGTGCCAACTTGGGACCCGGATTTGATACTCTTGGAGTTGCTGTAAATTTGAGGAATGAGATTTATATAAAACCCTCGAAGTTTTTGAGCCTCTCCACACGCGGAGAAGGAAGCTCCAACCCTAAGATAAAGAAGAATTCTCTGTTTTTACATATATTTAATGAAAATTACAGACGATTGACCGGTAAACACAATACATTCAGATTTGAATTTACAAACAAAATACCTATATCCAGAGGCTTAGGTAGCTCTTCAGCGGTGATTGTTGCAGCAATTACAGCAGCTCATGTAGCTGCCGGTATCAAATACAATAAGAGAAGAATACTCAATCTAGCACTTAAATATGAGCATCATCCGGATAATATTACACCTGCTGTTATGGGTGGATTTAATGTGGCTTGTCTTGAAGGAGACAGAGTATATAGCAAAAAGAGAAGATTGCCATCATATTTGAGAGCTGTCTTGGTAGTCCCTGACAAGACGATATCCACATCCAAATCAAGAAATGTACTACCAAAACAATATACTACTGAAGAGATGGTCTATTCTCTATCCCGTGCTGCATACATGACAGCTCTTTTTATGAGTGAATCATGGGAGCAGTTAAAAATAGCGGCAAAAGACAAGATACACCAGGATAGAAGAATGAGAATGATGCCTGAACTGTATGCTGTGCAAAAGACGGCACTTGAGTATGGAGCACTTATGAGTACATTGTCCGGAAGCGGTTCTACCTTTTTTAATCTCTGTTATGAAGATGATGCCAAGAAGATTGAAACAGCTTTGCGTGAATCATTTCCTCAATTTAGAGTATTCAATTGTGAATTGGATAATTATGGAGTAATTGGAAAGTATTAACAAATTTGGTATAATGTGAATGAAAAGAGAACCTATAAGAATGTGCATCGCCTGCAGAAAAAGAGAATCTCAAAAATTATTAATACGACTGCAAATAAAAGAGAAGAGATTAGTACCTTTTAGTGGTAGTGGGCGAAGTATATATATATGCAGGTATTGTAGCACCGATAATGCTAAAATAACCCAACTCTCAAAACGATTTAAAACAGATAAAACAGCATTGACAGTAATGCTAAAGGAGCTGACAAGGAATGAGTGACAAAATAAAGATACAAGAGGTTGCGGCAGAAGCCGGAATGTCAAACAGTGAAATGATAAACAAAGCCAAAGAGATAGGATTGGATGTAAAAGCACCCAACAGTACTATTACCCCACAAGAAGCCGGAATATTGATGGATTATGCTTTGACAGGCAAAAAGCCTTCAAAAACAGCTAATACAGAATCTAAGTCGGAGGTTTCCAAGTCATCTACTATTGTAAAAGAGAAGAAGACTAAAGAGAAAGTTTCCAAAAAAGAGACTCCAAAAGAGGAGCAGAGTGCTTCAACAGACAAAGTTGAAGAGACAGATAAAAATATAGAAGAAGAAAAGCCAAAGAAGAAGACACCTGTCAAGAGAAAAGGTATTACCACTACGGCAAAAAAAGATGATGAAAGTGCTGAGATAAAAAAGGCACCAAAGAAAGCACCTTTGAGAAAAGGTATCACTATTGTTAAAAAAGCTCGTCCGGGCAGAGAGATAAAAAAAGTAGAAAAAGAGAAAAAAACCCCTACTTTGAATCAGGTTACACCTTCAGCTCCAAAAAAGAAGAAGAAAAAGACTCCGGCTTCAGCCAAAGCCGCAGGCTCAAAACTAGAAATTATGACAGATAGAGATCTTGGAGGTTCAGTAGAACTCTTTGAAGAGCAAGAGGTGGTATTACTTGATTTTTCTGATAAAAATATCTATGAAGAGCAGCAAAGACAAGAGAAAAAAAGAAGAGAAGAGGCTAAAAAAAGAGCTGCTATGGGTGTAAGAAGCGGAAAAGGCTTTACACCGCAAAATAATAACCGTAACATAAAACGGGGCGGTAAGAAAAAGAAATATAACAAACCTGCTGTAAGCAGTGAAAAGGTCAGTGTGGTTAAAATTCCTGAAGATGTAAGAGTATATGAATTTGCCGAAAAGATAGGCAAAAGTGTAGGAGAAGTGGTAAAGGTACTCTTTACTTTAGGCACAATGGTTACTAAAAATGATTTCCTTGATAAAGACTCCATAGAGATTCTTGCCGAAGAGTTTGGCGTAGAAGTGCATACTGTCAATCCTCTTGATGAGTTGGATTATGTAGCAGTTTATGATGAAACACCAAACAGTGTAGAGGAGCCTAGACCTCCTGTAATTACGATAATGGGACATGTTGACCATGGTAAAACATCTCTTTTGGATAAAATCCGTTCTACCAAAGTCACAGCTCAGGAAGCCGGTGGAATTACTCAGCATGTAGGTGCATATCAGGTAGAAAAAGATGGTCAAAAGATTACATTTATAGATACTCCGGGACACTCTGCATTTACAGAGATGAGAGCAAGAGGAGCTCAAGCTACCGATATAGCTATTATTGTAGTGGCAGCAGATGATGGTGTAATGCCTCAGACAAGAGAGTCTATATCTCATGCACAGGCTGCAGATGTGCCTATTATTATAGCTGTCAATAAAATAGACAAGCCTACTGCAAATATAGACAATGTGAAGTCTCAACTTGCCGAGTTGGGTATTCTATCAGTAGATTGGGGCGGAGATTATGAATTTGTGCCTGTTTCAGCTCATACAGGTGAGGGAATAGATGATTTATTAGAGACTATTTTACTTCAGGCAGAATTGATGGAGCTTACAGCTGACCCTACAAGAAAAGCCAAGGCTGTAGTGATAGAGAGTTCGGTAGAAAAAGGCTTTGGGGCAGTTGCTAATGTTATTGTCAAAAATGGAACACTCAATGTAGGAGACAGTGTTATCGTAGGGACTACATACGGTAGAGTCAGGACATTGATTTTAGATGATGGCAGTAGAGCCAAAAGTATAGGACCAAGTACTCCAGCAGCTGTGGTGGGATTACACGAAGTGCCAAAAGCAGGTGAAGTTTTGGTAGCTATGGATAGTGAAAAAGAGGTTAAAGACCTTGCAGACAAAAGAAAAGAGTATTCAAGAGCAAAAGAACTATCCAAGAGTACAAGAGTCACTCTTGATGAACTGGGTTCTTTGATAGCAGAAGGTAAAATCAAGAAACTTCCTCTGATTGTAAAAGCAGATGTGCAGGGTTCTCTTGAAGCTATCAGAAATGCTTTGGCTGAATTGAAGAATGAAGAGGTGAAGGTAGATGTAATTCATGGTGGTGTAGGTGGAATTACAGAGAGTGATATACAGCTTGCTGATGCCAGTGAAAACGCCATTATTGTAGGATTTAATGTCCGCCCTACCGGAAGTGTCAAAAACAAAGCCAGAGAGCTTGGAATAGAGATAAAAACCTACTCTATTATTTATGATTTGTTAGATGACATGAAAGCACTTCTGAGTGGATTGATGAGTCCTGTAATCAGTGAAGAGGTTACCGGTCAGGCAGAAGTAAGAGATACATTCAGTGTGGCAAAAGTCGGAACTATTGCAGGATGTATGGTTACAGATGGCACTATTGAGAGAAATGCAGGTGCCAGAGTGATTAGAGACGGAGTAGTTATCTATACCAGCAAGATATCTTCACTCAAGAGATTTAGTGAAGATGCCAAAGAGGTTCGTGCAGGTTTTGAGTGTGGTATTATGATAGAGAATTTCAATGATATCAAAGTAGGTGATGTGATAGAGACATTCAAAGAGGTAGAGGAGCAGGCTACTCTATGAATCCGGCAGAGATAAAACGGAAAAGAACAGAATCTGTTTTAAAAGAGTTGATTCCAGAAGCTTTGGGGACATTGGATGACCCTGCTATAAATACTCTTGTGGTTACAGAAGTATTATGCTCAAGAGGCAGATATGATGCAAGAGTATTTATAGATCCGACAGGTTTGGATGAGTCTCAACAAGCTGTTGCACTCTCAAAACTGAGAAAAGTTGCAGGTTATATTAAAACTTATATCAGAGAGAGTGAGGGGTGGTATAAAGCTCCCAATTTCAAGTTTGAGTTTGATGATGAGTTGGAGAGAATCAGTAAAATGGATGAACTCTTCAAGATAATAGAGGGTAAAGAATGAGTAGTTTAGAGAGTAAAATTTCCGATATGGTCAAAATGCACGGAGCAGAGCTTTATGATATAGAGAGCGTTACCGAAAACGGAAATACGATTTTTAGAGTCTATATCACCAAAAAAGGTGGTGTAGATTTGGATTTGTGTGCTGATATTTCAAATGATTTATCACCTCTTTTAGATATCGAGCCACCCGTTTCAGGGCAGTATTTTTTGGAGGTAAGCTCTCCTGGTATTGAGAGAAGACTTGATAAGCCGTCTCATTTTAAAAATGCCATAGATGAGAGAGTGAAGATGAAGCTATCAGACGGTAGCAAAATAAAAGCAAAAATCGTATCTGCTGATGAAGATAGTGTTACTATCAATAACAAAGATGGTGAGCAGGTGATACCATACAGCGATATCAGAAAAGCCAAAACATATTTTGACTGGTAAAAAATCCAATAACCAAAAAGTAAGATTATCTGCCTATTTTTATTGATTTGTTTAGATACTTATAGCTAATCAAACACTCTTCATTCAAGGTGGGATTTTAGTCCCACTATCTAAAGTAAATTGCACTTAAACAAGATTGTTTCAAATATTAGATGTATATATGTTATATGTAGCACATCAAGAGATGTGCTACAAGTATGTGAAAAAGTCTATGTTACAAATCTTTTTCACCGAGTATATAATGCATAAATAGTATCTGAGCATACAGTGGTGCAAATATGTTTAAAAACGGTATATAGTTAAATAGTGCCGCAATTAGTGCAATTAGTCTGCTCTTTTTTGATTTTTTTAACAAACTCTTTTCATTTAGACCAAAAATTGCTCCCACATCATATATTGTAGGCTCTCTGAGCAGAATAGACCAGAGCCACAGCATTACAAACTGTCCTATAAGAGGTATAAATATCAATGGAAACAGCAGTATAAACGCTATAATGAAAACTATTGAAGCTTTAACGGTATAGTAGATAGAGCGGTGTATTGCTCCACTCTGTTTTGGAGGAAGTGAAGGGTAGTGTTTTTTAGCCAGTTTGTAAAGCAAATCTTCACTGAACAAAGAGGTAAGAATAGAGATTGTGATAATAATCATAGTATATCCTACCAACAGAGCTGACAATACGGCACCACTCTCCTGAAACCAGTGCCAACTTCCTATATATGGAATCTTCTCTATCAAAGAGGCGATAAGAGCCTCAAATTGACTCCAGAAAATTCCGAGTATCAGCACCCATATAGCAAAAGATGCTACACCTACTTTCAATACAAATCCCAAAACTGAAGGACTCAAAATATCCTGCAGAGCTTTTGACAGATATTTAAACATAATTCTCCTTGAACTTGACATATCGTTTTGCAGAGTTATACAGCTGCGCCACCTCTTCATCACTCAGCTCTCTGACAACTTTTGCCGGTGAACCAAGAATCAAAGAGCGTGGTGGAAACACTTTGTTCATTGTTACTAATGCCCCGGCTCCTACGATAGACTCTCTGCCGATTACTGCACCATCTAATATAGTAGCACTCATTCCTATCAAACAGGCATCTTCTATCGTGCAACCGTGTAGCATTACTCTATGTCCTATTGTAACATCATCGCCTATGATTGTGGGGTGTCCGTCACTCTTGTCAGGTTTTTTGTAATGTGTGACATGAATCATACTAAGATCTTGTATATTGGTTCTGTCACCTATTCTGATTTTGTGAACATCTCCTCTGATTACACATCCAAACCATACAGAGCTATCTTTGCCTATATGTGTATCTCCTATTACTGTAGCACCGGGTGCTACCCATGCACTTTTGGAAATACTCGGTTTATATCCCTGATACTCCAAAATAATACTTTTATTCATAATATCTTATCCTTTCAACTCTCTTGAAGCAGCTTTTCAGTCAATCTTTTGACATAGCTACTGCCTTTTTTATTGGTTTTGTCATATATTTTGTTTACATACTTTTCAAGAATCTCCTGGGAATCTATAATCTTATCTCCCTCTTGAGGAGATACTTCATCATACTCTCCATCATCTCTTAATACCCATCTGAGAGAATTATCTGCCATTTGCAGTATCAATACCTGATATAGTCTCTCTTTGAGTTTTTCATCGAATATCGGAGTCATCAACTCTACTCTTCTATCCAAATTTCTTGGCATCAAATCGGCACTTGATATATAGCATCCTGGTTCATCATGTTTAAACCAGTAAATTCTGGGGTGTTCCAGATATTTACCTATGATTGAAGATACAGTAATATTCTCACTTACTCCTTCAATACCCGGTCTAAGACAGCAGATACCTCTGATAATAAGATCTACTCTACACCCCTTTTGTGAAGCTCTATAGAGTGCTTCTATTACTTCGGCATGTGCCAGGGAGTTGGCTTTCATTATGATATGACCATCTTTGCCATGTTTGGCTTCCTGGTCAATCATCTTGATAATTTTGGGCTTTATCTGAATAGGTGCCATATAGAGTTTGCCGAGTCTGGTTCGTTTGGAAAATCCGGTTAGAAAATGGAAAAATCTTGTAGCATCATCATTGAAATCTTTTCTTCCGGTAAAGTAACTTACATCGGTATATATCTTTGCGGTTCCGGGATTGTAATTACCTGTAGCGAGGTGAAGATAGCTTTTTAGACCATTTCCTTTTCTTCTAATTACCTGGGCTATTTTTGCATGGACTTTCAGACCCGGTATTCCATATACGACATGGGCTCCGGCATCTTCGAGCCGTTTAGCCCATCTTAGATTGTTCTCTTCATCAAAACGGGCTTTTAGTTCCACTAGGACTGTTACCTGTTTGCCATCTTGTGCTGCATCAATAAGAGCTTTTACTATAGGGGATTTGGTTCCCACTCTATATAGAGTCATTCTTATTACTATTACATCAGGAGAAGATGCAGCTTCTTGTATAAATTTGACTACCGGATCAAAACTCTCATAAGGGTGATATAGTATGCTGTCTTGCTTTTCTATGATACTGAATATACTCTCATGGTCAAAAGGAGGTATTACTTTTGGTGTAAAATTTGGCAAAAGCAGATGAGAAAGTGATTTGTCTCCTACTATTTGCCACAAGGCTCCTAGATTTAGCGGAATGGATTTGTAGTAATAGATATCATCCTCTTCCACTCCAAGATGGTCATTTAAGAATGTTACCAAATCACGATCAGCATTACCTGTTAGTTCAAGCCTGACGACACTTCCTTTGTTCCTCAGTCTCAATCCCTCTTCCATCATCTCCAAAAAGTCATCAGCCTCTTCCTCTTCAATAGCCAAATCAGCGTTTCGTGTTACTCTAAAAGGTGTTGTGCTGATTTTGGTATATCCAGGAAAGAGATCTCCTATAAAATGCTCTACTACACTCTCTACAGGTATGAAACGGTGATCTATTTTCAAAAATCTAGGCAAAAGTCTGGGGATTCTCACAAGTCCGTTTTTGATATTGCCATCCATATCTTTGAGTGTGACAGCTATACCAAAGCTGAGATTATTCAGGTGAGGAAATGGGTGTGTGGCATCTACTGCAATAGGTATAATTACAGGAAATATCTGCTCATAAAACTCATTTTTCAAACTATTTTGCATCTCTTCGGAGAGGTCTTTAAAATCTACAAACTCTACACCCTCTTTTTTCATCTCATCTCTTATTAGATTAAATCTATCTTCAAGAAGTATCTTCTCATTGTGAAGATACTCTCTGATATGAGCCAACTGCTCTGTAGGTGTAAGTTTATCCGAACCGGTTTTTTGGACTCCGGCTTTGTATAGTGATATAAGACCTGCTACTCTCACCATATAAAATTCATCAAGGTTGGTTCCATATATAGCTATAAATTTCAATCTTTCAAGGACAGGCAACTCATCTTTTTTGGATTGAGCCAAAACTCTTGTATTGAATCTGAGCCAGGAGAGTTCTCTGTTTATATAGAGTGAGGCATCTTTCAAATCTATCATTTTATATTCCTTTGTGGTGGAGTTATATATATTATATCAATATTTTATCTCTTGTCTATCTCTTCATAGTGTAGTCTTAGACCCTCCTGTGTCATTACAAAACCGTTTATTACAATACTCCCTTTATGCACCATTTCATGATGCTTTTTACAAAGAGGAATGAGATTGTATTTGTGATTTTTATGGAAGTGTCCTATATGTCCGCTCTCATCTGCTATATTCTGTGGTGAAATATGGTGTATATCATCTACAGGTGCATCACACAAAGCACACTTTGAAATATATATATCTTTATTGTATTTGCTTCTTTTTTTTCTTTTGAGTCTTTTTAGTTCGCTCTCTTTACCTGTAAGTTTTTCTCTGATTTGATAAGCCATATTCAAAAAATTTTCATCTATATGCAGACTTTTTGCAAACTCAAGACCATACAGAGAGTCTCCGACTCCTATTTTTAGTTTTCTGTCATATATAAGGCAATCTCTATTGTCATCATATTTTACTCCAAGATGCATAAATATTACTCTTTTTAATTTTTTTATCTCATCTACCTCTACAAGATTGTGCAAATGAGAAGCAAAGATAAATTTGGCTCCTATTTTTTCTAGTCTGATAACAGCACTGCTTACGATTGCCAAAGCAGAGAGTGTCTCTGTCCCCTGGCTGATTTCATCACCCAATACCAGTGATTTTTCATCTGCTCTGCTGAATATATTTTTCAGCTCCATCATCTCCACGCTGAAAGTACTCAATCCTTTGTATAGGTTGTCACGGCTTACTATTCTTGTAAATATCTTATCAAACAGTCCCATTCTAAGCTCTACTGCCGGAACAAAAAAACCAGCTTGAGCCATAATTACAGAGAGTCCCACACTCTTCATCAGAGATGATTTACCACTGGAGTTGATACCATAGAGCATCACTCCTGTCACACCCTCTGAAGTGGCAGCATCGAGCATAATATGGTCATGAGTTGTATCAGTAATTTTACCAAGGTAGATATCATTTGGTATATATATACCGTGCTTTTGATTTGATTCAATAATGGGATGTCTTAGGGCAATAGCTTCATATATATTCTCTTCACATAGTATCGGGCGGGTCAAATTCATCTCTTTGGCTGATATGGCATTACTTACAGCTACATCTATATCTGCTATAAAAGATATCAATTTTTCAAAAAAGAGGGAATATCTGTTGTCAAGTTCACAAAGTGTGTCTATATATCTATCTTTTACAATAGCTGTCAATTTGACTCTGTAAGATTCAATCTTTTCTGTGATTTCATCGAAAAAAGGAGCATATATTTTGACACTGTTTTTGAGATGTTTATATTTAAAATCTTTAAAAAAATAGTGTCGCTCTTTGACTGTAACAAAAGTTTCATTCAGTTTATCCTGTATAGATGCAAATCTGCTTTTGCTCAGAGTTATAAAATAACCTTCGCTCTCCAGATAAGAGATGGTAGCTATGGTTTTGGTATTGGAGGGCTTGTCATCAAAAACAGTATTTATAAAATCGCATACTTTTTTAATTTTGTCCAATTCATACTCTTGTAGCTTTTGTAGTTCATCTATGGCTGGATAAATGCCTTGTTTGAATATATTTTTGTTTATCTGCTCCAGTGTAAATGTGGCACATGTATCTATGTCAAAAGTTCTATCCAGCATGGCAGAGAAATCTTTGGTATATTTTTCAAGTTCTGTATCCATCTCAATATCTGCTTTTTTACATATAGATATCAACTCCTTTACGGCATCTATAGACATAACTATATAGCTCATCTCCAGAGGATGTAATCGTTTGAGTTTGATACGGCGTGAGAGCCTCTCCAAATCATATATCTTTTTTAATACTGTTATAAACTGCTTTTCAAACGGCATAGCCTTTTGTATCAAATCATACCTGTTTTCGAGAATTTTTTTATCGCATATAGGATTGAGAAGTCTCTCTTTGAGCAGTCTTTTACCAAATGCCGTGGAGCTTTTGTCAAGCAGTTGCAAAAGAGTGACTTCAGATTTGTCTCTGCTTATGACACCAAGTTGTTCTATGGCATTATTACCAAGATACAGATATCTGTTGTTTCCTAAAAAGTGTGGTTTGTTCATTTTGTATATCAAGTCTTCATCATGCTCTATGATAAAATCTATCAATATAGCAAGTGATTCGGTAACGAGTGGATACTTTTCCAAATCAAGATACTCTATTGGAGTTAGAAAAGAGTTGATATCAAATACTTTGGCAAAAAGCTCATTTTGATACGATATTTTCGGGTGTATATCGTTAAATGTATGTGGCAGACTTTTTATCTCCAGATAGTTTAGTAGCCACTCTTTGTCTATATTGTTATCTTCGAGTGTGATTATTATTTCTGAAGTATTGTATCCTCTTAGCAGATTGAATATCTCATCGAGTGCAAAACTCTTATCATCTCTTGTAGAATAGATTTCATTTACAATTGTCTTTCCTGTAGTGATATCAATAGCAGAGTATCCGGCAGACCAGATACCTCTGTTGCAGTCGATTAGAATTGATACGATATTGTTTTCACTGCTTTCATTTTGATACTCAAAGTTTGTACCGGGTGATATAATATTTGAGATATACCGCTTTACTTTTGGAGGCAGACCTTTTTGCCGAACCAGCACTATGGTATATTTGTTGCTCTGTACCAGTTTTAAAAGATATCTGTCCAGACTTACAGACGGCACTCCTGCCATTAGAGGATTTGTAATAGAGTTTTCAAGAATTGCTTTGTTTTTGCGGGTGAGTTGAATATTTAAAAACTCGGCTATCTCTTTGGCTTTTCCGATTTTCAGACTCTCGTTATTCACTTCGTAAATCTCAAAAAAGCTCCCTATCTCCATAAGCACTATGGTATTTGGACCATATTTATCTTCATATAACTTTTGAAGTTCAAAATATATCTCTGTTAGTAACTTTTTGCTATCGAGTATCTCCTGTGCTTTGTCCAACTCTAATCCTGTGTTATCTATTATATTTGTCTATAGTATCCAATATACTTTTTGCCCAATTTGGAATATAAGTATTTCTAATCAAGTATTTGTTTCCTCTTGCACCCTTTGCCCGATAAGATGATATTAGTTTGAATTTTTCTGAAGTATTGTCAAAAATATATATAGCTGATGCAAAAGAGACAACTTTTTTCATATTTTTAAGACTCCTTTTGTATCTTCTAATTATATCTATAGGTAAAACTTCATGTCCTCCTGAGCTTACTCTGGCTTTCACTCTCTGTATATTCAAAAACGGATCATCTAATGATATATAAATAATATAGATTTGATATCCTTTCTTGAAAGCATTGTATATCAAATCTATTTCACTATTTCCGGATAATGTTGTTTCTATTGCAAAACTCTTATGCTCTTTTAATAGGTTTTTTCTATTTCTTATCGCTGTTTTAGCTGCTTTTATATATTTTTGCTTATTTTCATTAAAACTTTCTGCAATAAGATCAGGATTTATAAATGGAATATTCCTTAATCTCTTGTATCTAAATAATAAGTAGTTATACAGTGTTGATTTTCCAGAACCGTTTGGTCCTGCCAGTATTAACAGTTTTGCAGACACTTTATAATATCTCCAATACTTTCTCCCTAAAATATTCATCTATATAAATTTTTTTACGGATACCATCAGGATATATTTTTATCATTACTCCTGTAGGCATATCAGGTTCTTTTATATATGTTGCGATACCTTTTTCTATCAAAGGTGATGTATTGTCTATCTTTTCAATTTCATTGAACTTTTCTTCAAGTGTTTCTATTTGAATATCATTTATCTTTACCATTATTAGCTCCTTTTCTAAGTGCTTCAGCGATTAATTCCACAGGGTTTTTGAATACTACATCACTCTCTATTTGATGCAAAGAGTTGCTTATTTGCATTCTACACGCGCTACACTCGGCACTTACTATTTGTGCACCGCTGTCTTCTATCATGGCAGCTTTTGGTTTGCCGGCGGCTTCTGCCAGATGATACTTCTCTGTTTGCATCGTTACGCCGCCAAATCCACAGCATCTATTTGGCTCACTCATCTCTTTGATTTGATAGTTTTGTCTTAGCAACTCTCTTGGCTCTTTTGAGATACCTTGCACCTTGTCGGCATGACAGGCGTCATGGTAGGTTATCGTCTGTGGCATCTTGATATTGAGCTTATCGAGTCTCTCTTTCAAGTCGGTGTGTTTTTCCAGCCACTCCGTAGCCATAAAGATTTTTTCATTCAATTTTTTGGCTCTGTCTGCCCAAAGATTCATACCTCTGTTTCTGAAAAAGACTTCCCAGTCATGTTTTATCATTGCCGAGCAGGTGGCTTCGGGTATGATGATGGCATCTACTTCATCTATAAAGCTTTCAAAATATTCTATATTCTGCTTGGTAAGTGTCTCTACAGTATAGAAATCACCTGTAAAATATGCCGGAGCAGAGCAACATTTCTGCTTTTTTGGAATAAAAGCATCAATCTCCAGCTCTTTTAGCACTTCTATCAGAGAGTCTCCTATACCTGTATAGTTATAGTTTGCCAGACATCCTATAAATATTGCTACTCTCTTTTTACTACCGTGCTTTAACTCTTGGGGATATTTGTTTAGGAAGCTTACTTTTGACAGACTTGGCAAAAGTCGTCCGCTTTTGATGATAGGCATTTTAAACCTCGGCACCATACCGCCTTTTTGCGGTTTGTCCTCAAATCCACAGGTTTTGAATGTATATCCTAGCTTCATCATCAAATCCATCAGCCATCGGTGTCGCAGTAGCATAAAAAAGCCTCTCTTAAACCATGCTATACCAAATTTGTCAGCTATGTCTTTGCGCACCTCTTCTATGACCATATCAGTAGGCAGTGAGTTTGGACACACTTCAGTACATGCCGTGCATAGAAAACAGCTTTCAAATATATCTTTTGCTGTTTTATCTAGCTCTAACTCTCCTCTTTCGTAAGCTCCAAGCAAATCAATAAAACCTCTAGGAGATGTAGTCTCATCGGGATTGATTCTGTGTATTGTGCATACCGGCACACATTTACCACACTTGATACACTCATCGCTTGTTTGGGTAAAATGAAATATATTTTTATCGCTCATAATATTCCTATTATTTGGTTTTTGCAGACTATCTATCATAATTATATTGAAATATTGATTATTTGGGCATTGGGCATTGGGCATTGGGCATTGGGCATTGG